>DATKDL010000133.1:0-4851 GCA_035512695.1 Anaerolineales bacterium
ACCCGGTTCGGGCACGTCGCCGGCGCACCACGCGAGGATCTTCTCCAGAGCGGCTGTTCGCCCACCGGCCGGAAGCGTCTCGAGACCAAAAGCCCAATACATTGTCCTGTAATCGACAGTTTCTTTCGACACGCCCGCGAGATGGCCGTTGTTCCCGAGCACGGCAGCCTGACCGCCGTTCCCGACGGTGAGCCTGTCGGTGGAATCGTCATACGGAAAACTCAGGTTGTATGGGCCGAACCCGGCAAGGGCGTTCTGGCCGGTTACGCTCGTGTAACCCCCGTCCTCATCTACAACCACCGTAACGCCGAGGTAGCCGGTCATGAACGCCGTCGTGCCTTTGTCGGCGTGATAGTCCTGGCTGCTGATAAAGAAACAGCCGCCGCCGTCGAGCCAGTCGGCCAGGGCGGTCTCGGTCGCCGGGCTCGGTCCGGCCGGGCCGGAACCCGGAGCCCCAAATCGCGCCCCGGTGAACCACAGCACCGTCTCGTAGTTGGCGAGTGTCGCGGAGTCCGGTTCGAGGTCCTCCTCATCGGTTTTCAGGATATCGTAGCTCAATCCCAGGTTGTTCAACGCCGCAGTCCACAACCCGCCCACGTCCGGGTCGTCGTCGTCATCATCGACGAGCAGGATAGGCGGCAGGTCGACGGTCGTGAAACTCCAGGCGGGGCTGAAATTTCCGTTACCGCACGCGTTTACGGCTCTGACGCGCCAAAAATGGGTGGTCGCTTCGGCCAGCGCCGTTCCCGGAATGTGCGTGGTCCCCGCCAGCTCCGACGCGGAATAGACGATCGCGGTGAAGCCCGAGTTGAGTGAGACCTGGATCTCGTAGGTGTCGACCTGTGATACGGAGCCCCAGCTGAAAGACGGCTGGACCGGGACGCTGCCGGCGCCGTTCGCCGGCGTGATCAGCGATGGCGAACCCCCGACCGGCTCGAACAGGTTTAGCGTCACGGTGCTGGTGTAGGTTGTGCTGCTCCCAGTCCCGACCACGTCGATCGAATACTCCCCCGTTGCAGCGGATCCGGTGTTTCCGATCGTCAGATCGCTGGATCCCGGCGGGATGACGGGGTTTGATGAAAACGAAACACTCGTCCCGGCGGGGGCGCCCAGGGCGGACAGGGTCACCGGGTCTGAATAACCCAGGATGCTTCCCACCGTCACCCCGAACTCGGCGTCGTTCGAGGAGCATACGTCCAGGCTCCCGGGTCCGGCGGAGAGGGTGAAGTCGGGTTCGAAACCGCCCGAGCAGGACGGGATCTTGAAAGCGCCGACGCGGGTGTTCCAATCGAAACCGACGTTGTCGGCATCGTGATACTCGGCCGTGAACCAGAAGGTACACTCGTCTGACGGATCGACCGTCATCGCGCTGCTGCGCCCCCAGAACGGGAAACCGGTCTGGATTCCGGCGCCTTCGACCAGGCTTTGCTCGTCCTGCAGCGACCCCGGCGGATCGGTCGTCAGCCGGGTCGCGTAGCGGATCGACGGATCCGTCGCCGTACCCGATACGGAATAACCGAGGGCGATGTTGCCGGAGCCGTCCATGGCGATGCTGCCGACAAAGCGGTGGTCGCCGTCCGGGGAATGCGTGCCTTGCTGAAACAGGTCCCAGCCGGAGGGCGTGTTTCGGAGTTCGAACCAGCGGATCGCGGCGTGATCTGAATTGTTCAGATCGAATGTGAAGTTGCCCACCATGGCTTCGTAATCCCCGAGGTTGCGGTAAGCGAGCCGCCAGGCCGGCCACTCCGAGAACGCGTCGAGTTCCATGCTCGTCCCGGGCTGCGGGATGCAGTTCCACTCCAGGAAGCCGCAGACGGTGTAGTTGAACGGGCTGATCGGGATTTCATCCGCCAGGGTAAAGGTGGAGTTGGCCGGGGTATCCCAATCCACATCGAATTCGTAGACCGCGAGGCGGTCGACACCGTCCGGGTGGTTCGGATACCCGTCTTTCAGCATCGTGTAAAAATAACCGGGCGTGCCGGGCGGCGGGGGGGCCTGTCCATCAAGATCGGCCGGCATCAGGAAATTGGGGTGCTCACCGAAAGACTGAACCGTCGCCGGAAGCCCCGAGAGCATCTTCGTCCGGTCCAACGCATGAGCGAAGTACAGGTTCGGAAAGCCCGTATTCGTGCCGACGTAATATGCGTCCGGCCATACGCCGAGCCGCGGATAGTCGGAGAAATCCGGCATGGTGAACTGGTAGAGGAAGAATGCCCCCGCCGGGTCTCCCGTCTGAGAGACGGCCACACAAAGGATGTTCAGGTCCGAATCGGACCAGGAATGCTTGCTCAAAACCCAACGGTCCGCCTGGGAATCGTAGACGACGCTCGGAGAGCCGTCCTCCTCCCCGTCCGCGCAGAAGGGTTGGGAGGCGCCGAAAAGCTGGTAGAACGGGTTCGGGCCTGAAAGGAGGGCGCCGTTCTTGTTGAAAACGGCAAAGGACTCGTTGACCATCTGGACGTAGTGGCCCGGGCCCACATCCCCAACCGGATCCGGAGGGGCAAACCCGTCCCCGCTCAACCCATCGAAATCCAACAGCAGACCGTCTGTCGTCACCGGGGAGCCGGCTCCAGGGAGCCGCTCTGAAACCGGGAGGGACCGGGCCGGTACGCTGAGAACACCATCGACCGGTTCGCTCGCGATGAAATTTCCCCCGCCGGTTTCAAACCTCCCGGCGCGCGCCGGCCCATCCGTTCCGGCGAGGAGTACCAGGCCTGACAAAAAGACCACTCCCAAATACATCCCCAGCTTCTTTTCCGTTCTCATTTGGGTAACTCCTCAATTGCGGTCGAACAGGCCCGCCAGGGTCAGGTCGTGCAGGAAAAAGCGCTGCAGCAGCAGGAACAGGACAAAAACCGGGGCCGTCATGATCAGGGCGCCTGCCATCAGCACCGGCCAGTTGGTCGAGCCGACCTGGTTCAGCAGCTGCAGCCCGACCGGCATCGTGTAGTGATCCGGGTTGTAGATGTAAAGGACCGGGCTGATGAAATCGCTCCAGTACAGGAGGAAGGTCAGCACGGTCACCCCGAGAATGGTGGGCCGGGACAGCGGAAGCGCGACCCGCCACCAGGTCGTCCATGCACCGGCGCCGTCCATACGAGCGGCGTCGAAGGTGTCGGCGGGAACGCGGCGGTAGTTCCAGTTGAAGAGCAGGACGAAAAGGGGGCTGCTCGCTGCGAACGCAGGCACGATCAAAGCCCAGAGTGTATCCAGCAGCCCGAACCACACCAGCAGTTGGAACCGAAACAGCCAGACCGCCGCGCTCGGGATCAGCAGCATCGCCACACTCAGATTGACCACCCAATCGCGCGTGTGCGCGGCCAACTGCGAGACGGCGAAACCGGCGAGCGAGGAGACGAGCAGGGTGACCGGCACGGCAACGGCGACCACCAGGAGCGAGTTGGTCATGTACTTCAGCATCGGCACGAGCTCAAAAACACTCGCAAAATTCTCCCAATGCGGGTCCGGCTCCCACCAGGCGATCGACGCCGGCGGCGGCGCACCGGATTCCCGCACCGAAGCGACCCCGGCCCAATAAAGTGGGAGAACGAACAACAGCGAAATCGCAAACCCGGCAGTCAACCGAATAACCCTGGAGATGGACCACCGAGTCTCAGGCATCGAATTCCGTCCGGGACTGGACCAGGTTCAGGATGGTCAACACGATGATCGCCATCACGAGGTAGATCAGCAGCAGGAGGGCGGCTGCCAGGCCGAAATCAAAAAAGTCGAACGCGATTTCGTAGATCAGGAGCGGGGCAAAGGTGGTCGCATAGTATGGACCGCCGTAGGTCAGGACGAAAGATGGTGTGAATGTGTTCTGCAGGCTGACGATCAAATCCCTGAAGGTGAGCAGCAGCAGCCACGGGGCCAACAGGGGGAGGGTGATGCGGTAAAAGGTCTGCCAGCCGGATGCACCATCCACACGCGCCGCTTCGTACAGAGACCTGGGGATGGATTGCAGCCCGGCCAGCAGCACGACAAAGCCCTCCCCGATCTGGAAAGATAACATGATGACGATGGCGAGCCGGGCCGTGACCGGATCCGCCAGCCAGGGGGGTGGGCTGAAACCGAGCCAGCTCAATACAAGATTGAGCGGTCCATACAGCGGGTTGAAGATCCACAACCAGATCAGCGCATAGGCCACTTCCGGGATGACGGTCGGCAGATAGACGGCCGCCCTGTACCAGCCGTAGAGGCGGCCGCCCCGCTGGAGCAGCAGCGCCAGGCCGAGGGCCGCCCCCAGCCTTAGCGGGACGGCCAGCCCGATGAATATCCCCGTGTTGTACATTGAAATGCGAACATAATCGGACCGGACCAGGCGCCGGAAATTATCCAGTCCGACCCATTCCGGCACACCGATCGAATTGTATTGGGTGAACGCCACCACCATCGTCGCCAGCGCCGGTAAAACGACAAGCGCAAAGCTTCCTACCAGGAATGGGGTTAAAAAAAGCTTGAGATGGAGGCGATATCGGTCCATTCGCCTATTCCTTTCTCTCAAGCCGCCCCCACAATTCCCTCGCCGCTTCGACCGGTACGCCGCTCGCGCGCAGATCGGTTTCATCGAGGTCGAGCAGGTATTCGTAGAACGAACGAACCGTGTCCCGGATGTCCGGATCGGCCCCATTCCGCTCGAACAGGATCCGGATCGCCTCTTCCGCGCGCCGGATGTGGCCGGTGCGGTCAAAATGGAACGCCAGCATGGTGAGCAGGTCGTCGTTCAGCGATTGGACAGGCACCGCCTCCAGGATCTCGTCGATCGGGGGAGCGAATTCCGGGAGCTCGATCTCCTCCTCATCGCCCAGAACGGTTTCAAGGAGCACTCGCAGCGCTTTTTCAAAACAGGCA
>DATKDL010000134.1:0-3950 GCA_035512695.1 Anaerolineales bacterium
TCAGTATTCAGTTGTCACTTGCGCAACTGGCCACTGAATACTGAATACTGAATACTGATAACTGAAAAGGCGGGAGTGGATGGGAGTCGAACCCACCGCGGCCTGCCGTGCAGCCCGCCGCCGATTTTGAAGACCGGGGCGCCCACCGGGACACAACCACTCCCTGATCAAAAGTATGGGGGTGTGCGGGTGGGGACCGGCGGCCCCCGCCCGCACACCCCCATACTTAATGGAAATTACGGCCCGGATTATACCGGTTTTCGCCGTTCGTCTCACGCTCGATTTCAAACCATACCCCCATCCATGCCTCCATCCGCACATTGACTCTGCCCTGCGGACATGCTATCATCGAACGCCAAACCGGATTTATTACCTGTCCGAAAATTTCGAGGATTGGCGATTTTGAAGGGGGCAGCGGCTTCGCCGCTGCCCCCTTCAAAATCGCCCCCTCGATTTAAGGATTCATCGATGAGCACTGAATTTTTTGCACGCATATTGGGGATGATCGTATTCGCCGTGATCGGCTGGTTGGTGGGCGCCAGGCTGGGGGAGCTGGGAATCGGCCCCGAAACCCTGACAGCCGTCGTCATCGGCCTGGTCGGCGCCCTGATCGGGTTGGTGCTGACTCCTTTTGCCACCACCCGGCCGGTGCGGGTGATTCGATCCCGCGTCGGCGAAGCCTCCTCCCGCACATTCTTTTCGGGGATGATTGGTTTGATGGTTGGGCTTGTGGTTGCCGCCCTCCTTTCCTACCCTCTTTCACTGATCCCTTCTCCGTTTGGGGATTACCTGCCGATCCTGGCAGCTTTCGTCCTGGCCTACCTGGGCGTGATGATCTTCTCCACCCGGCAGGAGGACGTGCTCAGGTTCGTCCCCACGAAGGCCGCCGCACCGGTCCTGGAAACCGGCAACGGGAGCGCTCCTCTGAAAGCGGATCACGGACTGATGATCCTTCTCGATACGAGCGTCATCATCGACGGACGGATCGAAGACATTGCCAGGACCGGTTTCCTGCCGGGTAAGCTCCTGATCCCGCATTTCGTCCTGAACGAACTCCAGTACATCGCCGATTCGGCCGATGCGATGCGCAGACAGCGCGGCCGGCGGGGGTTGGACGTCCTCGCAGCGCTGCAGAAAGAGCCGGTTGTCGAAGTCGTCATCGAAGACATCGATATCGAGGAAGCCAGCGCGGTCGACGACAAGCTGTTGGTGCTGGCCCGGCGGATGGGAAGCCCGATCCTCACAAACGACTACAACCTCAACCGGGTCGCGGATCTCCAGGGCGTGCGGATCCTCAACATCAATGAACTGGCCAACGCCGTCAAGGCCGTCCTGCTGCCGGGGGAACCGCTCGAAGTCGAGATCATCCAGGAAGGCAAAGAGCACGGCCAGGGCGTCGGCTACCTGGATGACGGGACGATGATCGTGGTCGAGAACGGCGGCCTCTACCTGGGACGGTCGATTCGGACCGTCGTTACCAAAGTTCTGCAGACCGCCGCCGGACGGATGATCTTCGCCCGCCCGTCGGATGAATAATCCATTCTAAAAAAGCGGTGCGGGAAGGCGGCGCCGTCCCGGACCGCTTTTTTCAACGCCTGAACAAGATCATGACCTTACGAATTTACAATTCCCTGTCCCGAGCCAAAGAACCTTTTGAGACCCTCGAACCCGGCAGCGTCCGGATGTACGTGTGCGGCCCTACGGTTTACGACGACGCCCACGTTGGGCACGCCATGTCCGTCGTCGTCTTTGACGTGATCCGTCGCTACCTGGAATATCGCGGCTACAAGGTGGTCCACGTCATGAATTACACCGATGTGGACGACAAGATCATCCGGCGGGCGAACGAGATGGGGATCAATCCATTTGTCCTGGCCGACCAGTATATCGTCCAGTTCAAAGACCACCTCGCGGACCTGAACGTCCTGCCTCCGACCATCGCTCCGCAGGCTACCGGTGAGATCGAGCATATCATCGAGATGAACCTCAGCCTGATCGAAAAAGGCTGCGCTTACGCAGTCGATGGGGATGTTTACTTCCGGGTCCGAGAACGGCCGGATTACGGGAAACTGTCCGGCCGCAAATTGGAAGATATGCAGGCCGGGGCCCGGATCGAGATCGACGAACGCAAGGAACATCCGATGGATTTCGCCCTGTGGAAGGCGGCGAAAGAAGGCGAGCCGGCCTGGGAAAGTCCCTGGGGTTCCGGCCGGCCCGGCTGGCATATCGAATGCTCGGCGATGAGCATGGCGCATCTCGGACCCCAGATCGACATCCACGGCGGCGGGAACGACCTGGTCTTTCCGCACCACGAAAACGAGATCGCCCAGACCGAGAGCCTGACCGGCAAACCGTTCTCCCGCTACTGGGTCCACAACGGGATGCTCCAGCTGGACGGCGAGAAGATGTCCAAATCGGTCGGGAACCTGGTGACGATCCAGCAGTTCCTCGAGGATCACGAGGCGGATGTATTTCGCCTGATCGTCCTCAACAGCAGCTACCGCGGTCCGCTCACATTCACCGGCGACGTCGTCGAGCAGGCCAAAAAAGCACTGGCGCGCCTGCGCAGCGCCCTCAAACCGGCTGCCGGGGAAAGCGGTCTCGGCGCAGAGCCGCTCGCGGAACAAGTCGAACGGACCCGGACCGTTTTCCAGGAGGCGATGGACGACGATTTCAACACCGCCGGCGCCCTGGCGGGGCTGTTCGACCTGGTCCGGGCGATCAACGCTGCTCGTGATGCCGGGGTCGAGCCGGGCGGGATCGCGGCCGCCCAGGCGGCGCTGCTCGAGCTCAGCCGCATCCTCGGTCTCAAGCTGGAAACGACCCCTGCAGATGAGACGATCGATCCCTTTATCGATCTCCTGCTGGAGGTCCGGAAGGCGCTGCGGGCGGCCAGGCTCTGGGAGCTTTCCGACCTGGTCCGTGACCGCCTTGTCTCGCTCGGGATCGTGGTGGAGGACAGCAAAGACGGATCGATCTGGTACCGGGAATGAGAGAGCTGCTCTACGGCCGCAACCCGGTGTTGGAAAGCCTGCGCGCCCGCCGGCGGCACATCCACGGGTTGATGCTGGCGGAGGGAGTCAAAGACAGCCCGGAAATTCAAACGCTCATCGGTTTATGTCAAGAAATCAACGCCCCGGTCCGCCGCGTGCCGCGGGAGGAGATCGAGAAGCTCAGCTCGAGCGCGCAGGGAGTGGCGCTGGAAGTCGGGGCGTATCCGTATGTCGAGTTCGACCAGGTCCTGGCGCACGCCCAACGGTCGGATCGTCCCCCTTTCCTGCTCCTGCTCGATTCGATCCAGGACCCGCAGAACCTGGGGACCCTGGTTCGAACGGCCGAGGCGGTCGGCGTGCACGGCATGTGTATTCCGCCGCACAACGCCGCTCGGGTGACACCCTCCGTCGTCAGTGCCTCTTCGGGCGCCTGCGAACATCTTCGGATCGCACAGGTCAACCTGGTCCATGCCATCCGTGATTTAAAGGAAGCCGGGGTCTGGGTGATCGGGCTGGATGCGGGGGAAGGCGCCCAACCCCCGGAGCGGGTCGACCTGTCCGGGCCGGTGGCCATCGTGGTGGGGAGTGAGGGCCAGGGGATGCGGCGGCTGGTGCGGGAATCGTGCGATCTGCTGCTTCGTCTGCCGATGGTGGGCAAGGTGGAGTCGCTGAACGCGGCGATTGCGGGGTCGGTGGTTTTGTACATGGCGTTCAGGGCGCGGAATTAATAGGGAAAAATCGGATATCGGGCCGGGGTTTCACCCCGGCCCGATATCCGATTTTTTCGACATTGACCTGCAAAGAAATCCCTGATACACTCCCGCCCGCTCTAACGCGGGCCGTGAAACTGCTCCCGCCCTTGCCTTGCCGCGTGGTCGCCGCTTTGGTATAATGCGATCCGCTCTTTACCAGCGTAGAATTTTGCCGACGTAGCTCAACTCGGCAGAGCAGCCGCCT
>DATKDL010000135.1:0-20165 GCA_035512695.1 Anaerolineales bacterium
GGCAGATCCTGATCAACCTGCTCAACAATGCGGTGAAGTTTACGGAAAGCGGGGAAATTGTATTGACGGTACAAAGTGCAAAGTTCAAAGTGCAACGTGCCAGGGATGCGGACACGTTGGACGCTGCACCTGGATCGTTGCACTTTGCACCTGGTACGTTGCATTTTTCTGTGCGCGACACCGGCATCGGCATCCCCGCCGGCCGCGTCGACCGGCTGTTCCAGGCGTTCTCGCAGGTCGATTCATCCACATCCAGAAAATACGGCGGAACGGGGCTGGGGCTGGCGATCAGCAAGCGGCTGGCCGAGCTGATGGGCGGGGAGATGTGGGCGGAAAGCGTAGAAGGCGAGGGGACGACCTTCCATTTCACGATCACGGCCGAGCCGGCCGAATTAACGACGAAGCTGGAGCGGCTCCAGGGCGTGCAGTCCGGGCTGGCGAAGAAACGCATTCTCGTGGTGGACGACAACGCCACCAACCGCCGAATCCTGACCCTGCAAACGATGAATTGGGGGATGAAAGCCGTGAGCACCGGCTCCCCCTCCGAGGCGCTGACTTGGCTCAAGCGCGGCGACGCCTTCGACCTGGCCGTCCTCGACCTGAACATGCCGGAGATGGACGGATGCGAACTTGCCGGGAAGATCCGCGAACTGCGTTCCGAGGCCATGCTGCCGCTGGTCCTGTTCTCCTCACACAACCCAGCGGACGCCCCGAACGGCCTGTTCACCGCCTTCCTGCAAAAACCGCTCAAACAGTCCCACCTGTTTGACACCTTGATGAACGTCTTCGATACCGCCCCTGTCCTCGGTCCCCGGTCCCCGGTCCGCGATACGATCGATCCCGAGATGGGGATCCGCCACCCGCTCCAGATCCTGCTGGCCGAGGACAACGCCGTCAACCAGAAGGTCGCCGCCCGGCTGCTCGAGCGGATGGGCTACCGGGCTGACGTGGCCGCCAACGGCGTGGAAGCCCTGGAGGCCGTCACCCGCCAGGCGTACGACGTCGTCCTGATGGACGTCCAGATGCCGGAGATGGACGGGTTGGAGGCGACCCGGCGGATCCGGGCCTTAGACCCTAAAGGTCTTAATGACGACCAACCCCACATCATCGCCATGACCGCCAACGCCACCGAAGCCGACCGGCAGGCTTGCTTCGAGGCCGGGATGGACGACTACATCAGCAAACCGGTCCGGATCGAAGAACTCATGCGTGCCCTGGCCGCGGTTCAACCGGCCGGCTCCAGTCTTAACAAGGAAGGCAAAGAAAGTTAATGGAAAACCCTCTCGATCCGAACGCCCTCGCAAACCTGCTCGACTCGATCGGCGGAGACGCTGAATTCCTGCGCGAACTCGTGGAAACGTTCTTTCAGGACGCACCGGCCCAGTTTGCCGCCATGCGCGCCTCCCTCGCCGACGGCAGCCCCGAAAATTTCCGCCGCGCCGCCCACAGCCTCAAATCCAACGCCGCCTCCTTCGGCGCCAGGACCCTGGCGTCACAGAGCAAACAGCTGGAAGATCTCGGGAAGACCGGAGATCTCGGTACGACGGCCGGTCTCCTTTCCGAAGCCGAGGCGGAGTACGCCCGCGTCCGATCCGCCCTTGAGGAAGTTATTAAGTGAAAAAATGGGGGGCCGCTGCGGGGCCAAGCCCCGCTCCGGCCCCCCATTTTTTCACAAATCCTGAACTGAAATGATCATCAATCCGGAACCAACCGGCCACATCCTCGTCGTCGACGATAATAAACTCAACCGCATGCTGCTCTTTCGGATGCTCGGGGATCTGGGTCACCGGGTCACCGAGGCGGCGGATGGGATCGAGGCGCTCGACCTGCTCCAGGCGCCGGAAACCCGGCCGGTCGACGTCGTCCTGCTGGATATCCTGATGCCGGAACTCGACGGCTACGGCCTGCTCGAGGAGATCAAACAGGACGCCCGCCTCCGGCACATCCCCGTCATCATGATCTCCGCCCTCGACGAGATCGACAGCGTCGTCCGCTGCATCGAGATCGGGGCAACCGATTATCTGACCAAGCCCGTCCAGCCCAGCCTCCTCAAAGCCCGGCTCAAAGCCTCCCTGGCCGAAAAGCGTCTGCGCGACCTGGAGCTGGAATACCTCGAACAGGTCGGTCACGTCGTGTCGGCGGCGGAGGCGGTCGAATCTGAAAAATACGACCCGGAAAGCCTGCACCCGGTCGCCGCACGCGAGGATGCGCTTGGCCGGCTGGCGCGGGTTTTCCAGAAAATGGCCCGGGAGGTCCATCTGCGCGAGCAGCGGCTCAAGCACCAGCTCTCCCAGCTCCAGCTCGACATCCAGGAGATGCAGAAAGCGCTCGCCGAGGAGCTGCAGATCTATATCCCGATGGACCGCCGCCAGGCGCTGTACCACCGTACCGATCTCAAGACCAGGACCGACGGCGCCGTCCTGTTCGCCGACATCTCCGATTTCACCCCGATGACGGCCATGCTGTCAAAAGAATTCGGCCGGCCGCGCGGCGCGGAGGAGATCACCCGGCTCATCAACCAGATCTTTGCGGCGCTGATCGAGGAGGTCCATGCCTTTGGCGGGAGCGTGATCAGCTTCGGCGGCGATGCCATCACGTGCTGGTTCGACGATCAAGAGATCGGGAGTGAACCCGCCCGACCGCTTTTTCACGACGCCCGGCTGCGCGCCCTGGTCTGCGGGCTGTACATGCAGACCGCCCTGCTCCAGTTCGAGTACAGCACGGGCTGGATCGCCGTCGATGTGCGGCCCTCGATCAAAGTCGCCGTCGTCTCCGGTCTGGCCGGCCGTTTCCTGACCGGCAACCCGGAGATCCAGGTCCTGGAAGCGCTCGTCGGCCGCCCGCTGGAAAACCTCGAGCGAGCCGAACACCTCGTTCGCCGAGGGGAGGTGCTCGCAGACATGGGGACCTGCGAACGCCACCTCGACCGTTTCACGGTAAAAGAGTTCCGCACCGACCCCGAGACCGGCGAGCGATATGCCGTGATCGAGAACCTCAAGGAGCTGGTGCCCCCGTCTCCCTGGCGGGAGATCCCGGCGCGGGCGCTCGAGCACGGGGTCTGTCGCCCATGGGTCCACCCAACGGTTTACCGGCACGTGCTGAGCAACACCGGGCAGTTTCTATCGGAACTGCGGCCGGCCGCAGCGCTATTTTTTCGCTTCCAGGGGATCGATTACGAAAACGATCCTTTCGCCGAGACGCTGCTGGACGATTTCATCCGCTGGGTCCAGCAGGTGGTCCACGAAGAGGAAGGGGCGATCCTGCAATTGACCTTCGGCGATAAGGGTTCCTACCTGTACGTCACCTTTGGCGCGCCTGTCACGCATGACGACGATGCGGCCCGAGCGATCCGGGCCGGGTTGAAATTGCTGGACAAACCGGAGCGCTTCAAACCGATCCATGACGAGCAGATCGGAATTTCATACGGCCAGATGCGGGCCGGCTCCTACGGCGGGGACGCCCGCCGGACGTACGGCGTGCTCGGCAACCAGGCCAACCTGGCCGCCCGTTTGATGCAAGCCGCGGCGCCCGGCGAGATCCTGTGCGACCAGGCCTGCCGGGATGCGGCCGCCGGCATATTCGAATTCCTCCCGCTCCCGGAAATCCGCGTCAAAGGGCGCGAGGAACCGATCCGCGTTTTCCGTCCGGCCGCCGGGTTGCCCGAGCAGCACCCTGCCGCTTCCGAAGCCCTGCGCCTCCTGGACAGCTGCTCGCCTGGAGAGCAAATGGTCCTCAAACTCGCCAGCGTGATCGGACCGATCTTCGACGGTCCGCTGCTGATCGCGATCCTTCCCGGCGAGGCCGAGAAAGCCTCGCTCCCGGCGGATCTCCGGTCCCTGGAGCAGGCCGGGATCATCCGAGTCGAAGCGGAGGGCATGTTCAGCTTCTCCAGGGAAACGGTGCACGCTGCCGCTTACCAATCCATGCTCCACGTTCAGCGGCGAACCGTTCACCGGCAGGTGGCCACCGCCATGGAGCAGATTTACGCCGAAAACCTCAACACTTTATTTCCGATCGTCGCCGGACACTGGCAGGCCGCTGAAGAGACAACCCGGGCGATCGAGTATCTCGAAAAAGCGGGCGCACTCGCCCGCGCCGAGGGCGACCTGGAGCGCGCCCGCGCGTACCTGGAACGCAGCCTGGAATTGTCCACCTCCAGCTCGGTTCTGAGTGAAGGATATCGGAAAGAAACTTAACGGAAAAAAGGGGTGCAAGCTGGGGCAAAGCCCCAGTTTGCACCCCATTTTTTCCAGGAATTTCAGCCGCAGGCTGAGTGGCTACGGGAGCTCTACGTAATAAGGCTCCACCGTCAGCGTCAGCGAGGTCCCGGTCACCGTCACCGGATCACCGGTCGAATCCCAGATCGCGAACGGGACGCTCGGTAGCGTCATCCCTTGCGGCCCGCCGTTCCAGGCCCAGACGATCCAGACTTCCGTTCCGTTCTTGCGGTCGAACTTGTAGCCGGCGATCCCCGCAGACCCGGTCACCTGGCTTTTGAAGGTCGTGCCTCGGAGCATTTCTTCCGAGAATTGGAACGCGTAATACGCCGGTCGGGGGGTATCGTCGTCGTAGAGCAGCCCGGAGTTCCGCCAGCCGGCCACCGTAAACCACAGGTTCGCGGCCAGGTTCTCGCCGATCGCGGTCGGATAGGATTGGGCCAGGTACGATGCCTTCAGGATTTCGAAAGGCGAAGTATCGTTTGCGTCACAGGGCGGCGTACCCGGGGGAGCGGTGTTTCCCCCGCAGAGCAAGGCGGATTCCGTGTTCATCAGGATTTTCCCAGTTGCGCCGAAGGACGCCAGCACCTCGTTGATGAAATCGACCTTCTGGCTCAATACAGGCCGCAGACTCCCGTTCGGTTCGTTATTGAATTTTCCACTGTTCCAATTCGGATTTCCGAAGGTGTTGAACGTCGGGTTGTAGTAATCATAGGCGTGGAAACTGATCGCATCGAACGAGTTCTTCGCCCCTGCGGTCAGGATCCCTTCCAGGAATAGGGCGGGGGTACAGTCCGATCCGGCAGGTGGATTGCGCGGGTCGCAGTCCAACAGCAGGCCGCCGACCAGGACGGTGATATCCGGGTTGGCGGTCTTCATCCGGGGATAGACGGCTTTAAGCATTTCGCCATAGTAGCCTCCACCATAATGCGCATCGTCTTCGTCGCCCCAACAACCGAAGATCTGATCGGGCGGGACATTGCTTGAAACGACGTCCGGTTCATTCCAGATCTCGTAGTGGCGGACGTAAAACGGCGGTCCGCTGTAACGTTTGACCGCTGCCACCAGAAAATCCCCAAAATCATCGAGGAATTCCGGTTTCATCGGCCCGCAGAAATAGCCGGGTTGCTGCTGCGCCCACAACGGCGTGGAGCGTATGACAAGGATCGAGTGCATCCCGGATAGGTAGGTCGTGATCAGCTCCTCCTCGATATAGGGGTCTGCCCCCCAGTCGTAGACCCCGTTGTTCACCGGCTCGACCGATGACCAGAGCAGCGCATTGTGCCGCATCCAGTAGCTCCCGAGTGCCTCCACCAGCGTCAGCGCCGGTCCGGGCTCGACGAGGGTCATCTCGAGCCCGAATATCGTAGGGATGTCGTAGTGTTTAAACATCACAGGAAAAAACTGGAGGAAGCCGTCTCCGGCGATCGACTCCGCTGCAACCGGAGAGTCGTTCTCCAGCTGGACCGCTTTCACGGAAAGTGAAGTACCGAGGAAGAGAAAGAGAGCGGCGATCACGGCAAGTGCACCGCCGGCTCTCAGAATCGATCGTCCCCGAACTCCGGGTAGGTTTTGTCGCTTGTTCATGAGTCCTCCCTTGGATCATGGATTGAACACCAGGTATACCGGCGAAACGCCGATTTCTATTGTTTGTGCCGGCAGCAGCTCGGTGCCGAGCGAGTTGTGCATTGCCGCAGGGATCTCCGGCAGCATGATCGAGCGCGGCACGGCATCCGGCGACCAGACCACCCAGAACTCCTGGCCCCCACGCCGGAATTTGTAACCGGTCACACCCTCTAATTCTGCCACGATTCCCCAAAAAAAGGAGTCTTCTAATTGTTGTGCGACGAACTGGTATGCGGTCAATGCGTCGGTCGGACCCCCGTTCGGCAGCGTCAGGGCCGACCGGCGCCAGGGGCGGTCCAGGGTGAACCAGATGTTGCCGAGCAGGCCTTCGGCCGCCGCCGCAACGTAGGATATGACGACGTAATCGGCTTTCATCCGAGCATGCGCACCGGTGTTGCAGTCGGGTTCGTCCCCGGTGGATCCGCACAGGAGGGAGGTCTCGGTGTTGATCAGGTATTTGTCGGAATGGCCATAGGTGGCCAGGACGCTCTTGATAAACCTGGTTTTGGGTACCAACACGGAGTTAAGACCGGCGAGGTTGTACCCGGTGTGCCAATTCGGGTTGCCGAAATACCCGCTGACGGGATCAAAGAGGTCGTATGCATGGAAGCTGACGCCGTCAAAGAAATCTCCACCGCCGGCGCGGAGGATGCCTTCAAGGAACTTCGACGGCGTACAATCCACCAGGACGCCCGAACCGGGTGAGGTTTCCGGCGGGTTGGTCGGATCGCAATTCAGCAGGAGCCCGCCGGTCAGGACCTGGGCCTCCGGATCGGCCCCTTTGATCCGGGGATAGACCACCTTCAACATCTCGGCGTAGAGGGCGCCTCCGTAAAACGCATCGGATTCATCACCCCAACAACCGAAAATCTGGTCGGGGGGGACCAGGCGCGGGTCCACGTCCGGCTCGTTCCCGAGCTCCCAATATTTCACGTTGAACGGCGGTTCGCTGTACCGGGCGACCAGTTCGTTCATGAATTGACCGAAATTGGGCAGCGCGGCCGGCAGGATCGGGCCGCAGGGATAGCCCGGCTCGGCCTGCGCCCAGCCCGGTGTGCCGCGGACGATGACGATCGGGACCAGGCCCTGCAATGACAGCGCAAGGAGCTGCTGCTCGAAACCGGCGAGGGCGCCCCAGATCCGGTCTCCCTGGTTGGGCTCGACCGCTGACCACAGCACCGCGTTCCAGCGCACCCAGAAAGCGCCTGCATTGGAGGCCAGGCCGGCCAACGCGCCGAAATCGGGACCGATCAGTTCGATCCCCATGATGCTCTCCCCGGCGAAAGGCGGGGGGAGTGCCGTCGGACCAGGAGTGAAAGTGGGCAGGGCGATCGTCGCGGTCGGTGAGGGGCCGGCTGGAGGTCCGCCATCGGGCGGCGTCGTCGTCGCTTCGACCCGCAGCTCCGGCTCGATATGCGTCACGGTGATTTCTACGGGCGGAGGTATGTCGGTTGGCGTCGCCGAGCCTTCTGTACAACCCACAACGAGCGTGAGCATCGCAGCAAGGATCAGCGCCGGCGGCTTAGGATATCCCATTTATGCTCCTGTTCGATCCGGCCGCCTGTTTCCTACCCCGAATAAAACCGGCCGATGCCCCAAAGCGCAAGCACGTCGAGCGTGAGAAGTAGATCGAAGTAAACGACTGTCAGGTAGAAACCGGAAACTCGAGCGTACTTCATTAAATATCTTCCTGCGCTGAACCAGCCGGCGACCAGGAAGAAGACGGTTGGACCGATGGCCGGAAGACCGTACCGGGCGCTCGGCAGAAAAACCTGCTCCACAAAGATATAGATCGCCCCCCGGGCGAACGCAGCAAACCAGATCAGGACAAATGCCAGGCCGAGGAACAGCAGCGCGTCGACAGGAACGCTACCGCCCTTTTCAAACGGGTAAAAAGCCACTCCGGCCATCGCCAGCACCACGAGCCAGAAAAAGACCCGGTACAGAAATTCCCCGCCCGGCAGGGGAACATGGCCCCAGCCGAACCGGCCCCAGAAAGTTTCGAAGAGGTTCTCACCCGCCCCAAAATAATACCAGCCGGCGCCCTCGCGGTCCATCACCGTGTGCAGCAAGATCGTCAGCCGAACGTTATCCGGAAGAAGACGGGCGGTGAAATTGTCCGCCCAGGGTCTGAAGGCGGGCCATGAGGCTTCGGCCGAGCCGTTTCGGACCAGGTTCCGGAAAGGCGTCCCGGCCCAGTCGCCGCTCGAAGCGGTCTGGTCGGATAAGACAGGCACCACTTCGGTTGCATGGGCGCCTTCGGCGGCGACGAATCCATCGAAATACAGCCGCAATCCCTCCGGCGGGCTGCCGCCCTGCCGGGTGGTCGATACCCACAACCGGACGGTGTCCGCAGGAATGTCGACCGTGAATGCGAAGAACATGGGTGTGCGCGCGAGGTTCAGCGGATGCGAGACGGACCAGGTCTCTGCGTCCAAACCATCGATATTCAGCGACGGAGAGGTGACCTGGATTTCCGTGACCGAGGGGTCATCCAGCTCGAACCACATCCAGAACCCCAACGTGACCGTTTGCCCCCGGAGAAGATCGACATCCGCCCGCGCAAACGGCTGGTTGATCGCCCGAAGCCAGCGCGGGGTGATTTCGGCCGCCGGCTCAAGGTAGAGGGCATAGTCGCCGTGCGGCGCTGAGTCCGACAGGACCCGCACCGGCTCGTCCTGGGATGTGGCCCGGTACCAATAAGCGGGCTCTTCTGTATAGAGCAGAGAAAAACCAAGCACGATCCCTCCGGCGGCCAGGGCGATCCAGGCATAACGGCGCAGGTGTCCCGGAAGGATCCCGAGCACGAGTGCGATCGCGGCAAGGGGTACGGCGAGAAAGGCCGTGCTTTTCGTGAACACCCCGGCCAAAACCGCCAGCAGCACCCACAGGATGTTGACCGGGGAAGGGCCGCCCCGGATCAGGCGAACGCAACCCCACAAAAAGACCGAAATGACCGCCACGGCCCCGACATCGTTATTCACCGCCGTCATCAGGTCGATCAACCCCGGGAGCATGGCGGCAGTCAGCGGGACGAATATCCGGTACGGGCTTCCCGGGGCGGTGATCTCGCGCACCATCCCCCAAATCGAAAAAATCGTCACCGCCAGCAGCAGGAGCGAAGCGTGCCGGGCTGCGATCAGCTGGTCCGCCAGGTCGGGCGAAGCAGTCAGGCGGATCGGGATAGAGGCCAACAGATAATACAGCGGGGGATCATCGAGCTGCGGAAACCGCAGACCCGTGGGAGCGTGCGTCAAGTTATCCGGATCCGGGACGGTCAGTTCGCCGGTATAGAAATTATGCTCGATCAGGGACCGGACGAGATCGGCGCGGAAATCCCAATCGTAAACTTCCGGCTCAGGCAGCCGGCCGGTATCGACGATCATCCAGGCGTGTTCGAAATGGGTGGGCTCGTCGTAATGCTGCCAGGGCGGGACGATGTGGATATAAAACAGCCCGTGGATCACCGCGTACAGGACGATCCCCGCCACGATGATCCGCTCGTTTTTCTTGAACCAGTCCGAGTTCATCTGGAAATAGGCCTAACCGCCTGGCGGACCGCTCCGGTCGAGCCGCTGCAGGATCGCCGGTAAACCGTGCTCGATGAATCCGGCGATCTCCCTGGCCGTGTCCTCGTATTCTTTCATCGGACCGCCGTACGGATCGCGGATATCCATATCTCCGCCGGCCATTTCGCTGAGCAGGAAAACCTTGCCGGCGAGTTCGCTGAACTCGGCCCGCAGCGCCTCCTTGTGGCTTTTCTCCATGGTGAGGATCAGGTCAGCCGACTCCAAAATTTCCCGGGACACGATGCGGGAACGATGATCGCGGGTGTCCATCCCCCAGGATTGCATCAGCTCCGTGCCGTTCTCGGAGGCCGGCATCCCGTCTCGCGCCCATGTGCCGGCCGAGGCCACGGTCCAGGCTCCCGGAAGCCGCTTGTCCTGGACCAGCCTCTCAAACATGGCGGCGGCCATCGGCGAGCGGCAGATATTGGCGGTGCAGATGAAGAGGATTTTTGGCATTTGCAAGCCTGCATTTGAAAAATGAATGTGCGTGCGGGGCGCTGCCCCGCACGCACATTCATTTTTTCAGATGTCTTCGAATTAACTTGAACACATACCCCGGCCGAAAATAATAGCGCCGGTATGCGTCGCTTTTCAAACCATGCAGCTCGTCCGCGGTCAGCCTGGGATGGTTGTAGACCAACCGGTACTGGTTGTAGTGCTCCAAATTTTCGTCAAACCGGATCGGCTGGTCGGCGCTGCGGAGCGCATCATACCATGGAGTGCCGGGATACGGTGTTGCGATCGTGAATTGGGCGCCGAAGGTGTTCAGATGGATGGCGTAATCGATCGTTCTGCTGACGCTTTGCGGGTCGTCGTCCTGAAAGCCGAGGATGTAAAAAGCCAACACGTCGATCCCGTGTTCTTCGCACATGCGGACGACATGCTCCTGCTGTTCAAGCTCGGGCAAAGCGCGCCTGGACTGCTTCATGATCTCCAGGTCCCCGGATTCGATCCCCAGTTTGATCGTCCTGCACCCGGCCCGGCGCATCAGCAGGATCAAATCGTCCGTCAGGAACTTCGGATGGGTTTCGCAGATCCAGGTGAATTTCAACCCGCGTGCCAGGATCGCCCGGCAGAGATCTTCGATCCGGTCCATCCGCAGGCTGAAGATCGGGTCTCGGAACAGGATCGTGTCGACCCCGAAATCCCTCTGCAGATATTCGATCTCGCCGATCAGGTTTTCCGTGCTGCGAACCCGGAATTTCCGGCCCTGGACCAGGGGATAGGTGCAGTAAAACGCACAGGACATCGGGCAGCCCCGGCTTGCCAGCATCGGCGCCAGCCTCCCGCCGCGCGCCCGCAGATACCCGTAGGACCGGTCGCGGTCTTCGAGATGCGACCAGTCCGGGAACGGCAGGTCGTCCAGGTCCTCGACGAGCCCGGCATTGACCACACCGCTCAGCTCCGCCAGGCCGGGTTCTAGTAAAGCCCGTTCGGCTTCCCCCACGACGACGAAATCCCCCGCGCCGGCGTACGCCGCCGGGTTGCCACTCGACATCCCTCCGATAAAACCGACCCGGACGCCGGGCAGCTCCTTCCGGGCGCGGTCAGCCCATGCCAGCTCGGACTGAAAGTTTGTGATCGAGGTCTGAAGGAGGACGAGGTCGGCCCTGGGGTCAAGGCGGTTCACGCCGTAGGTGAAGGTGTGGCCGCGCGTTTCGACGATGGCATGGACGTAGGCCGGGAGCAGCTCCGGGAAATTCATCGTCTGCCGCTTGACCGCTTTCAGGATGCGCGCCGCCAGCCCGTCACCGAAATCGTTAACGGTGCCGTATCCGCCGTTGGTGTCCTTGGATGAGCGCAGGCGGTGGGGGGAGAGGGCCTGGAGGAGGTGGATATGCATGAGATTCGCCTATTCGCCCATTCGCCCATTCGCTTTCTCGCTGAATCGCTCCTTGATCACCCTCGCAAAAAATATCGGGTTTCCGACCAGGTGGCGTTTCCAGTAGCGGCGGGGGGCCTGGAGGGTCAGCGCGAGCCATTCGAGGCCGTTCTCGGTCATCCAGCGCGGGGAGCGGGTGAGGGAGCCGCCCCAGTATTCGAAGACGCCGCCGACGGTCATGATCGAGATGCCGTCGAGCTGCGCCCGGTTATCGCGCACCCAGGCTTCCTGGCGGGGCATCCCCATCCCGACCAGGAGCAGGTCCGGGCGGGCAGCCCGGATGTCCCGGAGGACGGCTTCGTTTTCGGCCCCACCCGGCGCCGGATCGAAAAAACCGTCATGCGCTCCGGCTATGCGCAATCCGTCGTGCTCGGCCGCCAGGGCGGCCGCGGCCCGCGCCGCCACGCCCGGCGGGTTGCCCAGGAAATACACCGACCGACCGCTCGCGGCCACGACGTCCACCAACTCGTGCATCCAATCGGCCAGCGTGAACCGGGCCGGCAGCCGCCTGCCGAGCAGCCAGGCCCCCACCCGAACCCCATAACCGTCGCAGTAGACGACGTCCGCCCGGTTGAAAAATTCGACCAGCCAGGGCGTCCGATAGGCCAGGTTCATCCCCATCACGTGGACATGTGTCACCAGGCACGGACGCCCCGTTTCCAGCGCCTCCCGTATCCGCGCCAATACATCCTCTTTCGTGACCGGATCGATCCCCACACCGAAAATGTGGACCTTGGAGCGCATCGGGGAATTATAACAAGAGGTTGAAGGTTGAAGGTTGAAGGGTAAACCTTCAACCTTCAACCTTCATAGCCCCCACTGCGGCGAGGGCGGCGGCGGTGAGGAGGGGGGCCAGGACGACGGCGTGGAGGAGGAGGCCGAAGCTGAAGGCGGTCTGCGGAGGGACGTCGTAGAGGGACAGGGTCTGAATGCAGAGGAATTCGAACAGGCCGATCGTGCCTGGAACGATATTGGTCGAGACGCCCACCTGCAGCACGACGAGGAGCAGTACGGGGGCGATCGGGGGCAGGTCCAGACCAAAGGCTTCCGCCACCGCGCGGTTGACCGCCAGGCTGGCGGTCCAGAGCAGGCAGGTGGCGAGGGTCAGCCGAAAGGCTTGCCGCCGTCCCCGCACAGCACCCAGCGCAGCCCCGGCGGCTTTCAGACCGGTCCCGGCGCGCCGGGCCCAGGCGGCCGGCAACCAAGCGACCAGAGCTGCCGCGGCGGCCGCGAGCCTCGCCTGGAAACGCAGCGCAACCCAGAAACCGGCCGCGACCACGACCGACAACCCGAGCAGCATCAGGGCGGACTCCGCGATCCAGTCCGGCAGCGGTGCGCTCACCAGGACCACCGCCACCAGGAAACCAAATGCGATCAGATCGAGGACCTTTTCGAGGGCCACCGTCCCCATGGTGAATATCCGCCCCTGCCCCCGCCCGCCGAGGATGACGATCCGGCCAACGTCCCCGGCCGGACCCGGAATGAAGATGTTGCCGAGCTGACCGGTCAGATGGAAAACCCAGACGGTGGGCAAGCTCGGCGGGTTCCGCTCGCTCGCGAGCATCCTCCGCCAGCGCACCGCCTTGACCGTCTGGCCGGCGAAGGCAGCGGCGAGCGCGGCCGCCAGCCAACCCGGCCGGACCCCGGCCAGCGCCGCGGCCACCTCCCGCCAGGACAGCTCCCGGCTGACGAGGTAAATTACCCCCGCGCCGACGAGAAGACCGATGAGGAGTCTTGAAAAATGAAGACCGGGCTGGGGCTTCGGCCCGGCCCGGTCTTCATTTTTCAACGTGTTTTTTTTCATGCAGAGTCCACAGGGAAAACGCAAAACCCCACACCACCCACACCAATGGCGCGCTGCGGACCTGGCCCCAGGTCACTGCATCGAACAGCCCGTGGACGGCCAGGGCCAGCTGGACAGCCAGGATCCCGGCACCGATCCCGGCGTACCGCCCGCCGCCACGGTACAGCCGCCCGCCGGACCAGGCCACGAGCAGGAAAACGGCCAGCCAGGCGACCAGCCCCGGCAGCCCCAGGTCGACCCCGACCTGGACGAACAGGTTGTGGGCGTGCAGGACGGCCACGTCGGACGGAGAAAAGAACGGATAGATGCGCTCGACGACGACGGGGAACAACCCCATCCCGATCCCGGTGAACGGAAAATCCTGGAGCATGAAGATCCCGCGTCCCCAAATCTCGACCCGGCCGCGGAACCCGCCGAAGACGCCGCTGCCGAACAGAAGATCGGCCACGCTGTGTGAACCGACCTCCGAAACCAGCCAGCCCGCTCCCAGGCCCGCTGCGAGGAGGATGAGCCAACCCCACCGCCATCGCAGCACCACCAGGGCCAACACGGCGGCGGACAGACCCAGCAGCGCCCCGCGCGACTGGCTCAACACCATCACGCCGGCCATCCAGGCCAATGCGAGCCCCCCCAGCCAGCGCATCCACCGCCGCTCCGGATCTCCCCACAGGAAAATGGCCGCCGAGAGCGGGGCGAAAAGGAGCAGCGCACCGCCGAGGACGTTTGGGTGGACGGCATCCGAGGCCAGGTTCGGGATCCGGTTGTAAATCGCGGAGGGGATAAACGCGAACTTGTCATCGATCCAATCGACCGTGAAAAATGCCGCAGCGCCGAGGGCGATCCCGAGCAGGACGGCGGCGGCGGCAAGCGCCTGCATCCGGTCGCCTGTCCGGCTCCAGTTGACGATTGCATAGAACAGGGCGATCCCGTTGAGCAGCCGGAGCACCTGCGGGATCGTGATCTCCGGAAGCGCGGTGACCAGCAGGGATATACCTGCGCCGACCAAAAGCAGGGCAACCGGTAGATCGGCCGGCGTCCTGCGAGACCAGGCGCCGGTTGCCAGCTTGCGCAGCGGCCAGAAAAGGGCGGCGACCAGGCAGGCGGCAAAAAGCAGACGCGTTTCAAGCATGGCCGCCGCGGTGAGCAGGGCGACGATCCAGAGTTCGTGGCGGTTCAGTGATTCAGCGAGGCTGCGCAGCATATCAGGGATCGGTTCGGATTGTACACGATTCGAGATCGGGATCGCGGTTGGTCAGGGATCATGATTATGGGCCATTAAAGCAAAAAAACGCACCGCACGGTGCGTTTTTGAGATTCGTTTTTCTGCTTGGCCAATCCGAGGATTGGAACTCACGCCAGCCATCAAGCCGGTTTAATCGGCCGCCGGGACCCCCGTATCATCTCCCACCGGTTCCTGCTTGCCGCGGCCCCGGCGGCGGCTGCTTTGTTCGCCGTAATAGGAATCGTAGCTGTAATAACCCCGGTAGTAATACTGATAGCGCGACCGCCGGTGCTCGATGTCATTCAGGACGACGCCCAGGATATTCGCCCCGCCGCGGCGGAGCTGTTCGACCGTCTGCTTGGTGTTGACCAGCTTGGTCACACCCGGGCGGACGACGAGGACGACCCCGTCCATCTTCGGCGCCAGCACGGCGGCGTCGGTGACGGCCATCATCGGCGGCGTATCGACGATGACGATATCCGTCTTCGTCCGGATTTGCCGCAGGATTTCCATCATCTTTTCCGACCCGATCAGCTCGGACGGGTTCGGCGGCAGACCACCGGAAGTGACCAGGGACATCCCCGGGATGCGGGTTTCGCACAGCGCACCGTCCAGCATCACCTTCTCCTGGACGAACAGATCGCTCAGGCCGAAGCGGTTGCTCAACCGCAGCTGGCGGTGGAGCGAGGGCCGGCGCATATCCGCGTCGACCAGGGCCACATTGCGGCCGCTCTGCGAGATCACGACGGCCAGGTTGGTCGCCACGGTCGATTTGCCGTCCTTCGGCATCGGGCTCGTGACCAGAATGCGAGAGATCGGCCGGTCCACGCTGGCGTACTGGATGTTGGTCCGCAGCGCGCGGAAGGCCTCTGAGACCGGCGCTCGCGGTTCGGACGCCGTGACCGGGCCTTTATCCGGATCTTCCAGCCGGGCGATGTAGCCCAGGATCGGCAGCCCGAGATGGCGGTTGATATCCTCAGGCCCTTTGACCGTATCGTCGAGGGTTTCGAGCAGCAAGACGAGCCCGAGGCCGACGATCAGACCGATCAGGGCCGCCAGGGCCGTGTCGTTCACCACGTTCGGTTTGAACGGCCCGGGCGGCGGGTCCGCTTGCTCGACCAGGTTGACCGTAGAGGCCCCCTGCGCCTCCGCCAGCCGGACCGCTTCCAGGCTCTGCAGCAGGTTGGCGTAGATCTGCTGGTAGAGGGCCAGGTTGGTCTCCATCCGGTCCCGATCGCGCTGCTGCTCGAGGGTGATGACTACGCGGACGCTGCCGTCCTCGGCGATTTCTTCCTGCAAGATTGCCAGCAGCGCAGCCAGCTGCTCGGAGGTGTCCTGGATCTGCTGGTCGACCTGGTCCAGCTGGTTCTGCAGCGTGGTTTTGGAATCCCGGTACCGGCTGGCTTGAAAATCATCGTTGATCTGGGAGAAGACGACCCCGATCGTATTGGCGATCTGGGCGGCCCGGACGGGATCGGTGTCCTCCACCAGGATCCGGAGCAGCTGGGTCTCCTCCACAACGGAAACGCTCACCTGGGATTTCAATGCGGCGGCGCTGGTGTTGAGATCCAACATTTCGATGACCCCTTCGAAAATCGGGTTCTGGGTCATCAGCTGGGCGTAGGTCTCGGCCAGCCGCTCGCTGGCCAGGATGTTGGCGTATTCGTTGAGAGTGCGCGATTCGCTGATCCAGATCGTGGCCGACGCCCGGTAGACCGGCGTTTGCCGCGAACTGGCCAGGTATCCGACCACCGCGCCTGCCACGCTCGCCAGAACCAGCAGCCAGCCCCAATGCCAGATCAGGCCGGCATAACGCCGGATATCATCGGAGACATTGGTGACGGCGACCGGCTCAAAACGAGATGGCCCCGCAGGCCCGTTGCTCGCGCCGTTATTGTGATCATACATGGAGGTTTATTATAAACGATTTAGGGGATTCAAAGCTTCACGGCTCGAGGAATCATTGCCGAAAAAGGGATACGGGAGCGGGCTGCGCCCGCTCCCGTATCCCTTTTTCGGCATCACCTCTGATACACCCGCGGCCTATACCGCCCCAGGTTTTCGCGAACCCAGTCGATCGTGAGCGCCAGGCCTTTGTCGAGGGGGATGCGGGGGGTCCAGCCGAGGCGGTCGCGGGCCAGGGTGTTGTCGGAGACCAGGCGTTCGACTTCGCTTTTTGCGGGCCGCAGCCGGTCCGGGTCGATCTCGATGCGGACGTCCCGACCGGTCAGCGCGATGATCTTCTGCGCCAACTCGCCGATCGAGATTTCGAAACCGGCGCCCAGGTTGAACGTCTCGCCTTCGAACCCAGCGGCCTCGCCGGCCGCCAGGAACCCGGCGACGGTGTCGCTGACGTAGGTCAGGTCGCGGGTGGCGTCCAGGTTGCCGAGCCGGACCACGTCGCCGGTCAGCGCCTGGGCGATGACGGTCGGGATCACGGCCCGGTCGGATTGGCGCGGGCCGTAGGTGTTGAACGGGCGCACGGTGATGACCGGCACGTCGAAGGAGCGGTAGAAACTCTCCGCCAGCTTATCGGCCCCGATCTTGCTGGCCGAGTACGGGCTCTGTCCCTGGAGCGGATGCGCTTCGTCGATCGGGACGGTGCGGGCGGTGCCGTATACCTCGCTGGTGGAGGTGTGGACGACCCGGCTCACCACCGTCTCCCGGGCGGCCAGCAGGACATTGAGGGTTCCCAGGACGTTGACCTCGACCACCTCGGCCGGGTGGACGTAGGAATAAGGGATCGCGATCAAGGCGCCCAGGTGGAAGGCGAGGTCCACGCCGCGCATCGCACCCGTGACGGCCTGCAGATCGCGCAGGTCCCCGGCGACGACCTCCACGCCGGCCAGGGCCTCCGCCGGCAGCATGCCGAGCAAGCCCCAGTCCGCGCGCGAATTGTAGCGCACGAAGGCCCGCACCTGTGCGCCGGCGGCGGCCAGCGCCTCGACCAGGTGGCTGCCGATAAAACCGCCCGCCCCCGTGACGAGGACGGTCTTATTCCGCCAGGACCTGGTCATAGAGCTCGGCATATTTCCCTGAGCGGAAGAACTGGCCCCGGATACGGTGGATCTGCTCCGTGGCGGTCTGGATCTCTCCGTAGGCCAGCATGAGTTCGACCTCCACGAGCCAGGCATCCAGGGTCCGCATCGTCAAGTTTTCCTCACTGTCCGGCGGGATCATCAGGCCGGCCGGGTTCCGGTCGAAATAGGTGCGCATCATCTGGACGACGTTGGGGATGAATACCAGTTTCGCCGAAGTCCGCTCCAAGGTCTGGAGGATGCGCTCGCGTTCGGCGCCCCCGATATTGGCGATGGCGAAGAAGACGACCCCAATATCGAAATCGGTGACCAGCTGTTCGATCTCCTGGGTCGTCCCGATGACCTTGATGCCGTCGATGCGCATGCCCTGTTTTTTGGGGTCGTCGTCCACCATACCCACGATCTGGAAGGCGCGGGTGAGATCGCCCTTGCGCACGAGCCAGACGCCGAACTCGCCCAATTCGCCGCCGCCGACGATGAGCAGCCGCTCTCCGAGCGAGTGCCGGCCCGCCCGCATCCAGATCCAGCGTGAGGCGACCCCGGTCAGCAACCGTTCGCGGTAGCGCACGGCCAGGAACCCCACAAAAGAGAAGGCGCCGCTGAAGATGTACAGCGCGATCGGAACTTCCGGCTGACGGATAAAAAGGACGTCGATCAGCAGCAGCAGCCCGATTGAGACGCCGGTCGAAAAGGCCAGGTCGACCGCGTCGGAAGGCCGGGCCCGAGACCAGAAGATCTTATTCAATCCCAGGAAGGCATTGGCCAGCCCGAAGATCACGGCCATCTCCAGGGCGATCAGCGGCGCCCAGAACCAGCCGAGCCGCAGCGGGGCGATCGTCCGCCAGATCCCGCCGACGAAGGCGATGCTGCCCAGCGCCACAGGGAAGTCGACCAGGAACCAGCGGAAATCGTTTGTCATGAACGAAGACAGCGGCCCCCAGAACAACTGCGATTCGGGCACCTTCGTCTTCCGCATGGGCGGCAGCAGGCCGATCAGGGTCCAGAACAGGATGTCCAGGTCCATCAGGATCGTCCGGTTGCGCACGTAGAGCATGTCGAAGCGCATCTTGGACGGCAGGATCGTCTGCAGGTACTCGTCCACCACCCGGTCGGATTGCAGCAGCTTATCGAGGTTGCGGAAGACGACGGAGGCCGGGCTGGTGATCCCGGGCCGGACCGACAGCAGCACCGCCCGGACGTCCGGCGGCCATTCCGCCGCCAGGGTCGGGTCTTCCGGCCGAGGGCCGACCAGGCTCATATCGCCTTTGAGGACGTTCCAGAGCTGGGGCAGTTCGTTGACCTTGGTGGCCCGCAGCCAGTTTCCGAAGGGGGTTACGCGCGGGTCGTCGTGGGCGGTCAGCCGTGGGCCGGCGAAGCTTTCCTCGGTGTTGTACATGGTGCGGAACTTGAGGATGTCGAATTCCACGCCGCCTTTGCCGACCCGCTTGCCGTGGTAGAAGATCGGGCCCGGGGTGTCGCGCTTGAGGATGACGATGACGAAAAAGAACAGGGGTGTGAAAAGGAGGAGCCCCAGCCCCCCCATGACGATGTCCAGCAGACGCTTGGCGGAACCGTCCAACCAGGATGTGATGCGGTTCATTTGGATTTTCATCGGGCCAATTCCGGTGTATCCAGCATTTCACGAAACAAATGGTCCAACCGTTCGGTGAACTGCGAACTGCCGTATTGCCGGAGGATAAAAAATTGATAGGCAGCGGCGTTTCGCTCGACCAATTCGCGGTCAGCGGCCAGTGAGGCCAGGGTGGTGACGACTTGCTGCAGGTTCCCCGTTTCGACCAGGAACCCGCGCCCTTCCTCAATGAGATCGCGGTTGGAAGGGATATTATAAGCGATCGGACAGAGCCGGGCAGCGCCGGCCTCGAGCATCAGCCGGGCGAGGCCTTCGCCGTAGGAAGGGAAGAACAGGATGTGCGCCCGGGCCAGGACCGCCTCCATTTCCGGTGTGTCCAGCTCACCCAGGAACTCGATGACCTGGTCCCGGTCCGCTTGCAGGATTTCCTGGTACAGATTTCCATAGCCGCGCGACTCTTTACCCGCCAGCAGGAATCGGAAGACGCTGCCCTGCATCTCGCGGGCAACCGCGATGAAATCAACGACGCCCTTGTCCGGCATCAGCCGCGTCCCGAGCAGCACGTCCAGGACCGGGCTGTCGAAATCCTTGACGGTCACCTCCGGCGCGGTCGTCGTGCTGCCGGCGTAGTGGAATTTTCCGGATAGCGCCGGGTGCTGCGCGGTGAGTTCGGCCAGGTCGGACCGGTTCTGAAACAGGACCAGGCGGGCATGGCGCAGCGCGTGCCGGAAGAAAAACCGGTAGACCGGGCGGAGCAGGGCGTACTTCCGGTCGGCGCTGGTCGTGACCCGCCCGAACCCGGTCACGGTGACGACGTACGGCACCCCGGTCAGGCGGGCGATGATCGGTCCGAACAGGATCGGGTTGGTCGTGAAGAAGTGGACGAAGGCCAGTGACCCTCGACTCCGGCGCAGGTAGCGGTACAGGTCCCAGAGCGCCCGGAGTACCCCGGCGTGCAGGCCTTCTTCGAAACCCAGGCGGACATATTCATCGTCCGCGAGACCCGGCGACCGTTCCGGAAGACCGTAAACGACCTCGCAGACGGCCGATCGCCTGCCGTAAAATAACCGGTAGTCGTTATCCGGCAGGATCTTGTTGACGATGAAAAGGGCTCGTTTTTTAGAACCGGTCCGCAAATTCCAGGGATTGGCGATTTTGGGGGCGGGTGCGGCGGAGCCGCACCCGCCCCCAAAATCGCCGCCATGATTTTCGGACC
>DATKDL010000136.1:0-1836 GCA_035512695.1 Anaerolineales bacterium
ATCCTTCCCGGGACGCTGCGGGCGGCGGCGGAGAGCCGGAGTTGCTGCGGTGGCGGAGCGAATTTCCCATCCTGAGCGACTGCGTGTACCTGATCAGCAATTCCCTGGGGGCCATGCCGCGCTCCGTTTCGGAGAGTCTGGCCGAATACGCGGAGGCGTGGGGGAGTCGGGGCGTGCGCGCCTGGGAGGAGGGCTGGTGGGACATGCCTGTCGCAGTCGGAGATCTGGTCGGGCGAATTCTCGGAGCTCCCAGCGGTTCCGTCACGATGCACCAGAACGTCAGCATTGCGGAGTGGATCGTTCTGAGCGCCCTCCGGCCCACTGCAGAACGCCGGCGGGTCGTCTATACGTCCTTGAACTTTCCATCGCTGCGCTACTTCTATGAGGCGCAATCGGAGATCGAACCGGTCGTCGTCCCCTCACCGGACGGAATCCGGGTTCCCACCGAACGACTGCTGGAGGCCATCGATGAAAGCACCTTGCTGGTACCCATTTCCCACGCACTTTATAAGAGCGGCTGCATCCAGGACGTAAAAGCGGTCATCGAGCGGGCCCATGCCGTTGGAGCGCGCGTTCTGCTGGACGTATACCAGACCTGCGGATCCGTACCCATTGATGTGGCCCGGCTGGGAGTGGACTTCGCAGCGGGCGGCTCCGTCAAGTGGCTGTGCGGAGGTCCCGGGGCCGCCTTTCTGTACGTCCGGCCCGATCTGGCCGCCCGGCTGGAGCCGCGGCTGACCGGATGGATGGCTCATTCCCGGCCTTTCGCGTTCGAGGAGACGATGGAATACGCCCCGTCCATCCGGCGATTCCTGCATGGCACCCCCGGCGTCCCGGCCCTCTATGCGGCCCGCTGCGGCTACGAAATCATCCTAAGAGTCGGAGTAGAAAAGATTCGGGGGAGGTCCCTACATCTGACCGGTCGCCTGATCGACTGGGCCGACGAACTGAAGTTTCCGGTCCACTCGCCCCGAGCCGCGTCGCAGCGCGCCGGGCACGTGACCGTCAATCCTCCAGATGCTCAACGGGTCAGCCGGGAACTGCTGGCTCGGGAATTCATCATCGACTATCGCCCGGGGGCGGGCATTCGCATCGCTCCGCACTTTTACAACTCCGAAGAAGAAATCGATCTCGTGATGCGGGAGATGGAGCGGGTGGTCCACAGTCACGGGGCCGCCGCGAGTAAGGGCGCAACAAGTCGTCCGCGGGAGGAGCGAAATGAAGATCTATGACATCACGCCCCCTCTCCACGCCAGTCTCGAGGTGTGGCCCGGAGACGCGCCCGTCGCCCTGACACCCGTTCAGCGCCTGGCCGCAGGGGCCGCGGTCAATCTGAGCAGCCTGACGATGAGCCTGCACGCCGGCGCCCATGCCGACGCGCCGTGGCACTTTCAGGACGAAGGGCCCACCATCGAGACACTGGCTCTGGAACCCTTTCTGGGGCCCGCCCGGCTCGTGCGGCTGCAGACCGAGGGCCAACGAATCGAACCGTCAGACTTGGAGGAACTGCTGGTTGCGCCGCCGAAACGGCTCCTGATCTGCTGCAACCCCGGCAGAGATCCGGACCGCTTTCCCTCCACTTTCGCCTACTTCTCGGCGGAAGCCGCCGCCCGCATTGCGCAAGCCAGCGTTCGTCTGCTGGGAACCGATGCGCCTTCGGTCGATGCCGTAGACAGCAAGGAGCTCCCCGCCCACCACGCCTTATGGGCCGGCGGGGCGCTGATCCTGGAAAACCTGGATCTGCGAAACGTCCCCGAAGGAGAATACGAACTCATCGCCCTACCGCTGCCCATCCTCGGCGCCGACGGATCTCCCATTCGAGCCGTGCTGCGCGAA
>DATKDL010000137.1:0-12420 GCA_035512695.1 Anaerolineales bacterium
CCGGGCGAATTCGCCCGGCGCCCCCGCCCCCGAATATTGCTTGAATTTCTGAACCGGTTTAAAGTTTACCAGAATCCGTACCGTAACGGGTTTCGTAACGGTTTACAGACGTCGTTCGGATAGAATGGCGTCATGGAATCGACGAAATCTGCGACCCCAGGTGATGCCGCAATCGATGGTCTGATTCACGGACTGATCGCCGGCGCTTTGATGCTGGTCTATCTGGTCGTGATCGGCTGGATCCAGGCGCGCCCGGTGACCGTGGTGCTTGGTTTGTTCTCTCCCGAGACCGGAGCCAACCCGTTCTACGGGGCGGTGGCGCACCTGGCCGTATCGAGCATTTATGGGGCCGGGTTCGCGATGGCGTTCCGGAAGCTGCGGGGAAATTGGTGGGCGTTGGCGGCCGGGTTGGGCTACGGACTGCTGTTGATCGCGATCGCAAATTTCCTGCTGATCCCCGGCTACGCTACGGCGCTGGCGGCGATCGAGCCGCTCCAGATGTCGATTGCGCACATTGTCTATGGGTTGGTTATGGGGGCGATGACGAAACGTGGCGCGGGCGAGTAGTTGCGATCCATCAAAAATTGGTGGGTTCTTTCGCGCGTTGGTACCGGTTGCGGACCGCGACAATTTCATCGAATTTCCGGATAAAGGCTTCTACCAGACGAGGATCGAAGAAGCTTTCGCTCGATTCCTGCAGCAATAAGAGGACTTCATCGGGCATCAAGGCGCGCTTGTATGCGCGCGGATGGGTGAGTGTGTCGAAAACGTCGCACAGGCCGCAAATCCGGCCGGCGAGCGGGATATCCTCCTTCATCAGACCCAAAGGATAGCCGGACCCATCCCAGCGTTCGTGGTGCGAAAGTGCAATCGTTCCCGCAAGCTGGAAGATTTCGTGCGGATAGCGGCGCAGGAGATCGCTTCCGATATCCGGGTGGCAGCGAACCATGTCCCACTCGTCGTTCGTCAGGTTGGTGGCTTTTCGCACGACGGCAACCGGGACGGAGACCATTCCAATATCGTGAAGTTGGCTGGCGTCGGCCAGCATGGCTGCTTCGCTTTCTTCCATGTCCAGGGCGCGGCCCATGACGTAAACGTATTCCCTGATTCGCTGAACGTGCAGATCGACATCGGGGAGGGCGTATTCGGCTACAACGGCCATGCCAAGCAGCGACTGGTTCAATATCTCATCGGTCTGATTCATTTATCATCCTGCCTTCCTGATTTTTCTTGGGTCCGGTGATGACCATTCCTGAAGTAATTGTACCGGATCCAGATATCGTTCGCGGATCCATCCTTCACCGGCATTCGCCGGCGGCGCCGGGTGGACGCGCAGGGATTCGTTCCAGGCAGCGCCGAATGCGAGCGCAAAATGTAAATAAGGATCCTGGTAGGGAGCGGTACGGATCAATGTTCCCACGGTGACCGGATCCCGGTACGCCCGGCCCGGCTCGACGCGGCCGATCTCGTCCAGATGCCCGTAGATCGAGACCAGTTCTGTCCCATCGGATCGGTGGTGGCGAAACATGACCATCTTTCCCCAGTGCGGGTCCGCGACGGCACCCGTAAATATACAGGTCCCTGCGGCGATGCTGCGGACGGCGATCGAGCTTCCCCGGGTCAGAAGGTCGATCCCTTCGTGATTCTGCGGCTGAGCCAACCCCGGTGAAGTACTCGCCCTGTCCAGGCTTATCGGTGGCAGGAATACGGGTGCGGGATAGGGGTCGGTACCGCTCGCCTCAACGGCTATGAAGTCGATGTTCCAGAATGCGCAGGTCTCTTCCCATGCGTAAACCTCCCTGGGCGTGCCGATCAGCGCCAGGTGGCGGCGAACAAAGTGCAGGTACCGGGCGACGATGCGCTCCGCCGGCTCGCCGGCGGCTCCGAAACCATCGAACACGAGCGACCTGTCCGCCGGCGAACCGTCCAGGTGGGCTTTCAGGCCGATCAAAAGGCGGACAAGGGCCATGAAACGTTTCCCCGGATCGGATTTTCCCAGCTGGATCTCGTGATGGCCGAGAATGTCGGTCGCGCGGATCCGGTAGCGGATCATCAACGCCCACGTGAGCGCGATCAGGTTGGCGATTTTCTGGACACCGGGGAGCTGTCCGGGCTCGTCGAAATCGTGTCCGGTCATGTCGATGGCGATGGTGCGGAGGTTCGGGTCGATGACGACCGGGCTGTCGAAGAACTCCTGGAGGAGCGAATCGACCTGAAAACCCTCCCCCGCCAGTTTGTAAAATGCTCTTACAAAGTATTGCTGCCGGTCGAGATGGCCGGCGTAGTCGAGCGCCTGCAGGTGCGAGCCCAGGAACGGGGTTCCGTCTACATCCGGCGCCTGGGTTTGTACGATGCCGATCCCGGCGGACGGGTCATCGAGCTGCGCCGGATCGGATGCGCCGATCAAAAAGTGGGTGCTGGTCCGGGTCTCGTAGTTGAAGACGGGCCGCATGGCATCGAAACCGCGCAGGTAGGCGTCCAGCGGCATGTCGGTGGGGCCCTCATCGCCAAACCAGTGCAGGACGATCCCCCAGCGTTTCCCCGGTTCGAGGCGGTCGTAGGGATGGTTGTGCTCCCGGTTCCACTGCGTGACGGCCAGCGGAACCGGCTGCTCAAAATCGGAAAGCGGGTCGCGAATAAGCAGGGACCCGCCTGCGTTGAGCGTTAGATCGGGCATCGCCGCCAACACGGCCGAGAGAAACTCCGGGAGCCGGTGCTGTTCCTGTTTGGAGGGCCGGCGGTTTCGGTCCAGTAACCCGGCCGGCAGCAGGACTCCGGCCGCATGGAGCCCGCAAAGTCGCAGGAACTCCCTGCGTGTCAGTGCCTGGTTTCGTGTTTCCACCTCACCGGCCGCGCTCATAGATCGATGCCGGCAGCTGGATGTTGTTGATCGTGAACTTCTCGGTGAAGGAGGGGCGCAGGCCGGTCGAAACCATCGACCCGATCACGCGGCTGTTTTGAAAGCCGGTCTGCTCGAATTGGAACAGGTCCTGCATCACGACGCTGTCCCCTTCCATCCCCTGGACTTCGGTCACCTTGACCAACTTGCGGGTCCCGTCCCGCATCCGGTCGACATGGATGATCAGGTCCACGGCGGAGGAGACCTGCTCCCGGATCGCTTTCAAGGGCAGTTCGAGCCCGGCCATGAGAACCATCGTCTCGATCCGGCGCAGCGTATCGCGCGGGCTGTTGGAGTGGATCGTCGTCATCGAACCGTCGTGTCCGGTGTTCATGGCCTGGAGCATATCCACCGCTTCGCCGCTGCGCGCCTCGCCGACGAGGATCCGGTCCGGGCGCATGCGCAAGGCGTTGATCACCAGCTGCCGGATGGTGACCTCGCCACGCCCTTCGATGTTCGGCGGGCGCTTCTCCATCCGGACGACGTGCGGCTGCTTGAGTTGGAGCTCGGAAATGTCCTCGATCGTGATAACCCGCTCGTTTGCGGGGATAAAAGCCGATAGCACGTTGAGCAGCGTGGTCTTGCCAGTGCCGGTTCCGCCCGAGACGATCAGGTTCACCCGCGCTTCGACGCAGGCTTTAAGGAAAGTCACGGCATTGCTCGACATCGTCCCGTTCGCGACCAGGTCCTGGGCCGTGTACGGGGTGGTGGCGAACTTGCGGATGGTGAGCAGCGGGCCGTCGAGCGAGAGCGGCGGGATCGTGGCGTTGACGCGGAAGCCGCTGGGCAGCCGGGCGTCCACCATCGGGGAGGCCTCATCCACCCGCCGCCCGATCGGCGCCACGATGCGCTCGATGATCCGCATCAGGTGGGCGTCGTCCTCAAAGGTGATGTTCGACTCCTCAATCCGCCCGTTGCGCTCGATGTAGATCTGGTGGGGACCGTTGACCATGATCTCCGTGATGCTGTTGTCCTGGAGCAGGGGCTCGAGCGGACCGTAGCCGAGGATATCCGAGGTGACCCATTCCAGGATCGTCGCCCGGGTGGCACGGGTATAGAGCAGGTTCTCTTCGGCCAGCACCTGGTTGAAGATCACCTCGATCATCTGCTGCATCTGCGGCCGGTGGCTGAGGTTGACCTCCCCTTCGGTCTCGTTGAGCAGTTTGCGCTGGATCCGGTCGCGAATATGGTAGATATCCGTCCTGGAGGCGCCGGCGCCTTCCGGGACGTTCTGGGACTGTTTCTGCCCGTCTGCGCCCTTGGGGCGGGAGGTCATGGCCGGTCTGTTTGTGAACATGTGCGTTACCCTTCATCCGGGAAGATCGGAATGATCAACTCCTGGCCGATGATGACCCGGTTCGGGTCGGCGAGGTCGTTGGCCCGCGCGATGGCCTGGATGGTTGAATTGTACTGGTTGGCCAGCTTGGACAGGTAGTCACCCTCACCCACGACGTGGATGACGTACTGGCTGTAGACGAGCTGGTTCTGGTTGAAGAGATCCCTGTAACGCGTGTAGGCAAACCGGAACTGGCCATCGAGGGCGAAAGCCTCCGCAGCGTCCAGTGAGCTGATCACAGCCGGATCGGTGTCCTCCCGCGATCGCAAACCACCGGTCTCGACCGCCGTCTGGTACATCAGGACAGCCCCCTCGTAATCGAAGAGCAGCCCGAGGGCGAAAGCGACCTTCAGCTGGGCTTCGAACGTGCTCAGGGAGCCGCCATCGGGCATATCCAGGCCTAGCTCCACCGCCCGGCGGTAGTCATCGAGAGCCAACTCGAAGTCTCCGGTAGAGAGGTAGTTGTCGCCCCGGATGATGCGGACATCGTACAGAGTCTGGCGGGCGGTTCCGGAAGCGTAATCCCGGTCAAAGGAGTAAATGTATTCCAGGTTTGTGATGACGAGATCCCAGAGCGAGGAGCGGAAGTCCGTGAGCGCCCGGAGGTACCGGCCGACGAAGTCAGCCTGCTGGGCGATGGCCTCGTTGCCCGGCTCAAGCGCCCGGGCTTTGTCGAGATAGAATCCGGCGGTCTGCAGGGCCGCTTCCGAGTCCTCGTTGTTCACCAATGCGGCCTCCGCCTCCTCCAGATAACGGTTGACCAGGCGCGCCCGCACCGTGTCCCGGGCCCGGTTCCAGATCCGCAGCACGTCGGTGTTTTGCGGCCGCAGGGACAGGGCGCCCCGGAAATACGCCTCCGCGACCGCCATCTCCTCCAGTTCGGCCTCCGGGTTGTCCAGCACGACCTGGGCCGCGTTGATGTAGCTGTTGAACAGCCGGTCCTCCACGCGATCCGGTTCGAAAGTCGCATCCGCGATGCGGACGGCCTCGTACCGCTCGACGGCAACGGACCAGTTCTCGGCTGCGTAAGCCTCATCCGCCAGGACGAGCGCCTCCACGAGGATGAGATAGCGCTCCGCGTCCTCGATCAGCAGGGGGACGTTCTTGTAAAGCGGCGCTTCCGCATCGATATCATTGAGCAGGACAAGTGCGTCTTCCCATTCCTCGGCCTCGATCAACGCCGTCGCGGCTTCGTACCGCCCCTCGAGCGTTAGGCGTTCCTGGGCTTGCGCGATGAATTCGTCGAGGCTCTCGTAATCCGGATCGACGGACCTGATCTCTTCGAGCAGGACGATGGCTTCCTCCGGCCGGCCGGCCTCGATCAGGTTCTGGGCGTTCCTGAGCTTGATGCTCAACTCGATCCGGGAGTATTCCTGCTGAACCAGGTTCTGAGCTTTGGAAAGCTCGCGCTGGATCACGCCGGCATAGGTGGTCGAACCGAGGAGGATGACGAGAATGAACAGCACGGCGACGCCGATCCGAACGAGAAGTTGCTGCGTTCGTTTTCTCCGGGCCTGTTCCAATTCCTCGATTTCATATTCATCGATGCGGGATTTCAGGACCATCTCCTGCCGCAGCTGGCGGAGGTCGTGCTCGAATGGGTATTTCTCCATCAGGGCGTCCAGTTTCGAGAGTCCGTCCGACCAATTCTCTTCCTGGAAGGCCGTCAGGGTTTCCTGGAGACCCGGATCATCAAAATAGGGAGCTGCAGTCATATTTGTCATATTACGTGTCACCTGCTAGAAATCCTGGAACAATTCGATCATGACCGGGACGGAAGGTCCGAGGACCACCGCCAGGACTGCCGGGAAAATGAACAGGCTGATCGGGATCAACAGCTTGACCGGCAGTTTTCGGATCTCCTCTTCCGCTCTCAGCCTTCGGAAAAGGCGCATCTGGTCCGCCTGGGCGTGCAGGGTGTCCGCGATGCTCATCCCGAGTTGGTCCGACTGGACGATGAGGGTGACGAAGGAGGATAGCTCGACGATATCGACCCGGTCGGCGAGGTTGCGCAGCGCTTCCTGCCGGGAAATTCCCATGCTCATTTCCGTCACCGCCCGGCCGAACTCCTGCCCGATTTCGGATTTCCAATAGTCGCTCACACGCTGGAGCGCCTGGTCGAACCCCAGACCGGCGGTCGCACATACGCTCAACATATCCAGCGCATCCGGCAGACCACGCCGGATGCGCTCCTGCCGGCGGCGGACCTTCGATAGCAGCCAGAGCTGGGGAAGCAGGAAGGCGACGATCGGTGTAGCCACACCGAGGGCGACGTTCAGCGGGGTCAGGCCGCGCGTCAAGAAAACGATACTGAGATAAATACCTGCGAACGATAGCGCAATCTGCATGCCATAGAATTCGCGGGCGCCGAGCCGAAGCGGATTGCCGGCCAACATCAGCTGCCTTTCGAGCCGTTCAATCGACCCGGCCGGCGTGATGCGACCAAGAAAGCCGGTGACCTTCCTCACATTGGGGATCATGACCCGGTTCACGAACGAGCCAGAAAGCTGGCGGCTCCGGACCTCGAATTCAGCGTTCGTCGCTCCGGGCGAATCCGGATCGATCACATAATCCTCGAGCCGGTTCGAGACATCGTCGCGCCGTATGCGAATAAAACCAAACAGGAGGACGCCGAGGCCGATGGTCAGCAGCAAGATGCTCAAGAACCCGGTCAGAATAATATCCATCTAGACCTTTATATCCACCATTCGGTTGACGAAGATATTGCCGATGATGACCCCAACCAGCGCCCCGATCGGGATGCAGGCGATGTCGAACAGGGTCGACATATACTGGGGGTTGATCACCAGCAGCACCCCGGCGACGATGACCGGCAGGAGCGTCAGGAACAACCCGGTGAACCGCTGCTGGGAGGTCTGGGCACGGATTTCGCCGAACAGCCGCTGTCGTTCGCGAATCGTGTCCGTCACGGCCTCGAGCATTGTGGCCATGTTGCCGCCGACCTGCTGGTTGATATTGATTGAGGTGACGACCAGTTGGAGATCGTCGTTTTCCATGCGCTGGGACATTGCGTTGAGGGCGTCGCTCAGCGACCGGCCCAGTTCCACCTCGCGCGTGACACGGGTGAACTCTTCCGAGGCCGGGGGGCCGATTTCATCTCTGACGACGCTCAGGGCCTGCAGCAGGCTGTAGCCGGCGCGCACTGCACCGGTCATCAGGACCAGGACGTCCACGAGCTGGCGCTCGAACCGCCGGCGGCGCTGCAGGATGCTCCGGCGAAGCCAGATCCCGGGCGAGATGTACGCAATTAAGAACAACCCGATCCCCGGCAAGATGCTGCCCGACAACAGCCAGCCGAGCAGGAAAACCAGCCCGCTGCCGAAAAGACGGATAACGGCAAACTCGGAGGTCGTGATCGGCCAGTTGGCGCTCGTGAGCTGGTCGTTCAGCTGCCTGGATACGAAGATCGAAAGGAAACGGTTGGCTCGCAAACGCAGCTGCAGGAGCCGGTCCGCCCGGTATTCAACGCGACCCGCCTTGAGCTTTTCGGGGACATAAGCGTAGGTCTGCAGCCGGCCGGTCACGCTGTTGCCGGGGCCGGTGCCGCGCAGTACAACCAGCAAACCGACCCCCGTGAGGACGATCAGGACCACGACCAGGATGGCCAGGCCGAAGGTCAGGAATAGCGCAAACGTCATCCGTCCGCCCCTTCTCGCGCCGGGTTAAGCCCCAGGATCTCGACCTGGCTCATGCCGGCCATGCTGTTGGACAGTTGTCTGATCGCCTTGCTGGCCGGGCTTCGGGGGTAGCGCAGGAGCAAGGGCACCCCCCGGTTGATGCTGCGGACGGCATTCGGTTCGTCGTCCGGGATCCTGCCGAAGATTTCGTGCCGGAGCGCCGCTTCGATATCCTTGGTCCGCACGCCGCCGGTCATCCCTTCCCGATTGACGACGATCAACAGCTTGTTGACCGGAATGGACAGGGACGGGCTCAACTGGATGAACTGGCTCGTGTCATGAAGCGTGGTCAGATCCGGCGCCGTGACCAGGATGATCCGGTCCGCCGAATCCAGCAGCGTGATCGAATTTTCGTTCAGGTTGCTGCCCACATCGATCACGATGAAATCGAACGACCGCTGCAGCGCCTTGAGAATGGAGAAAAGATTGTCTGCCCGGATCCCCTCGGCGACCTGAAGGCTGCGGGGCGCCATCAGGACGTGGATCCCGGAGGAATGCTTGTGAACGACATCGTTGATCAAGCCCTCGTCGATATTGGTGGCGTGCGGGATCAGGTCTGCGATCGAATTCCCCGTCAGGATATTCAGACTGACGTCGAGGTGACCGAAGAAAAGTTTGCCGTCCATGAGCAGGACGCGCCCGCCCCGGTCCTGGTAATGGGCGATCGCCAGGTTGGTGGCGATCGTCGAGCAGCCGACTCCGCCCTTGGGGCTGAAGACGGCGACGGTCTGAACCGGCCCCTCGGTCTGTTCAACCTGCGGTCCGGGAAGCGGCCGGACCCGCTTCCGGGCCGCCTCCAGCGTCGAGACCCGGTTCAGGGTGTTGACGAGGTTGACCTGAGTGAACGGCTTGATGATGAACGCGCGCGCCCCTGCCAGCATCACCTGCTGGGTAGTCACCGCGTTGTCATCTGAGAGAAGGACGATCGTGCTGAGCGCCGGAAACTGGAGCGAGAGATCATCGACGACCTCATGGATATTTCGTTCCGTGACTTCCGAATCGATCAGGATGATGTCAGGTTCGATGGTGGTGATCTCGATCGAGATCCGCTCGATATTTGCGAGCACTTCCGCCAGCACGAAATCCGGGTTCGTAGCGAGCGCGGTGGCGATCTGTTCCTGGATCGGACCGGTCTTCCCGATCAGCATCACCCGGGTGGGTTGTTTATCTGACATGCATACTCCTGGTCTGAGAATGGGCGAATGGGCGAATGGGCGAATGTGTGGTTCCCTAGGAAACTGCTAATTCGCCCATTCGCCCATTCACTCATTCGCCCATTCTTCCTTCTATCATGGTAATTCGAGCTGGTACAGGTCGATCAGGTACTGGTCCGTGACCGGCACCAGTTCGAAGAGCTGGGTGGAGGTCGGGGCGCGCAGGACGAGATCGAAGTTGGCGCCGGTGTCCACCAGGTATTTCAGCAGCAGGGCGTTCTGAGGCTCGATGGCCAACAGATAGGCATGGATGGTGTAGTCGGTCGACCGCGGCATGGGGGTCGGCTGTCCTTCTTCCACCTCCGCGGTGATGACGTCGAAGACGACCGCGCTGATCTCGATCAGCTGGAACGCCGGCAGGGTGAACTGCTCTTCGATCAGCTCTTCATCTTCGGCCGCCAGGCTGGTTTCATCATCATCCGCAGGCGGCACCGCGCGCGTGATCGTCATCAGGATATCGACGATATCTCCGCGCTGCGGGATGCCGAGACTGGTCAGCAGGTCGCCGGGTTGGAACGCCATGAGGACGCGGTTGTCCGGCAGGACGAACGCCAGGTCGTGGTTGATGTTGGTCGGATCGGCCAGCATGTGGGCCAGCAGCATTTCCCCGGCGACCATCTGGAATTTGACGATCCGGCCGAGCGCCTCATCGATCGTCTCGATGGTGTTGCGCGGGGCGATCTCGACCGGCACATCGATAACGGCCACGTCTCCCTCCCTCAGGACGGTCCCGATGGCGATATCGTGGGTCACGACGACGGCGCGGATCGTGACCGGGGTCGGCGCCGGCGGGGCGGTGACCGGCGCCAGGCTTTGCCGGACGACCTGGGTGAGGAAGAAGACGGCGCCGGCGATCAACCCCAGGCCGACGACGGCGATGATGATGGCGTTCCGAATACGTTCGTTCAAAGATGATCCTCCTCGAAGAACTTTGAGATACGGATGCCTGGAAGGGGAAGCGCCCCCGCCAGGCATCGATCATTAATCAATTTAATCAGCGTATATTTTACTTCGTAAGGAGCAGCACATAAACCCCGGCATCCGGCGGTCCCGGTTCTCCTCCCCCAAGACCTGGGACGAAACCCGTGATGAAATAGCCCTCGATCGTCTTTGTGCTGCTGAATCCGGGAGGGTCACCGTTTATTAATTTAAGCCTCTCCCAGCCCGGACAACGTTCTCCGGGGTTTCCGGCCCCCGGCGACTCGACGCAGGAAATGACGAACCCGGCGAAGCTGGAAATGTGGACATAAATCGAGGAGTTGGCGCTGTTCGGAATGATGGTGTCTTCGACCGATTCAGGTGGATTGTGGTGTACAAGGGTGGCGCAGTCCGTCCCGGTGATGTTGCCCTGGCAGAACATATCGAATACAGGAATGGCGAGTATATGCCCGATTCGATTGTGCGCGGCCTGGAAGACGTTGTTGGCTGTCCCGGACTGGTCCGGGACCCAGGTGTGGATCGTCAGTTTGCCAGGGTACCCGTCCTCGATCCAATCTCTTAGTTCATCCGAGCCGCCCCCACCACCGTCAAGGTCAAGCCAGCTTCGGGATCCCTGGCCCAGGACGTCGATCACTCCATCCCCATCGAGATCGCAATTCAGCCCTTCGACGGCCACCGTGTTCGGATCGTCGCAGATCACATCCTGATCGAAAGAGGCGTTGTCCATGATCATGTAGAGTTCATTGTGTGCAACGGTCGGAAAATCCGGCCTGTACGCATCCAGTTGTTCGATGGTGATCCAATCAAGCTCGCAATCCTCGCTGTCTGATTGGCCGCTCAGCGGCGGTTGGCACGACCAGGCGATCGGCAAAACGCCTTCCCCGACACTGGGGGTGAAACAAGCTGCCCGGGCTGTGGCCTGTGCGTCAATTTCCGGCCGGCCCAGCAGATGGGCGAAGAAAGTCTTGAAAACGACATGCGCCGTCACTTCGACCCAATAGTCGTTCGTGTCCACGGTGATGTCGGCCGTCGTGGCCCCATTACGGGTGATGGCGTAGTCGCTGGCTGCTGCGGTGGCTGAACTGGAGCTGTCCGAAATGCACAGCTGCCGCGTCCCGGCCAGCGCCCCGGCATCCGCCGCGGCCTGGGCTTTCCGCCGCTGCGACCAGGCGTAGCCGCCGTCGAGCGTCAACGCGAGAAAGGCCAGGAACGCGGTCATGCCGAGCATGATGATGATGAGCGTCTGGCCGCGTTCGTAACGTTTGTTTCTTTTCGTCCACGACATCTTCTTCATCACTTTATTCCTCCGTGATCATGCGGGTTTCGGCATGCAACGTGAATGAGCCGGTATTGAGGATCAGCCGTAAGATCGGTGAGGCGGCCTTGAATTCGTAGAGACCGGTTACGGTGATGGTTTCATTTGCAGAGCTGTACAGCGGCGTGATTGTCAGCTCATCCTGGTTGAGCCCGACTGCGTAAGTCCGGGCGTAGTCCTCGATGTCGCTTGTGTCGGTGTAATGGATCACGCCGTAGCGGGCGCCCTCGCGGACGGCGTTGTGCAGGGCGCTGTAGCTGTAAGTGATCCGGCCCAGGTCGAGGATGACCAGCAGCAGCAGGATCAGCAGCGGCAGGACGATGGCGAGCTCGGCCAGGTTCTGCCCTTTTTGTTTGCGCGTGCGATTTGCGTTCATGGGACCATCATCTGGGTCGTGCGCGAAATGATGAGCGGTGATGCGGCGAAGAAATTCCCGAAAATGGTGGAAAAAGTGTGGTTCACCGTCACGACGATGGGCTGGCCGCCGTCACACCAGCCGTTTGTGTTCGCGTCTGTGCAGGTTGCGGCGATCTCGGCCAGGGTCAGGGTCACACCCGCGTTCTGGGCTTCGTTGAGCGCGGCCAGGCGGGCGCCGTTGAGATCGTCCGGGTTCCGGGTTCCAAAACGGGCTCCCTCGCGAGACGCATTGGTCACGACCACGATCGAATGGAATACCCGCGCGAGGTCCATCACCCCGAAGGCGATAAGCAACAGCACGACCAGCCCGAACGCGAACTCGACCAGGTTCTGACCGGTTTGACCGTTATGGACCCAAACATCTTTCTTTAAGTGGTACACCGAAATCCCTTTCCCCATCGGACGGTGGTGTCGCAGTGGAGAAACCTCGCACACAGGTTGCCTCCGACGAGGATCTCGCCAGCTTGTTCGCGTTTTATTCACCAGTAATCTTATCGCATCGCGGTCAAACCGTCAAACGACGGAAGTTGTCAAGAGTACATTTTGATGATTTCTAATCTTGACCAAAAAATCGGCAAATCGGGCCCCGCAGCGGCAGGCGC
>DATKDL010000138.1:0-7715 GCA_035512695.1 Anaerolineales bacterium
CGGCCCCCTCGATTGCCGGAATAAACATCCGGACCACATGCCGACCACCCTGTTGACTGCCGACCAGGTCCTGACCCTCGATCCACAGGACCACGACTACCGCCCCGGATACGTCTTGATCGAAGACGACCGCATCGCAAGCACCGGTCCCCTCGCAGCCGCGCCCGAAGCCTCCTACGACCGGCATGTGGACCTGGGTGCAAGGCTGCTGATGCCGGGTTTCGTCAACGCCCACACACACAGCCCGATGGTCCTTTTCCGGGGCCTGGTCGAAGGGCATTCCCTTTTCTCGCTCGACGGCTGGTACAACACCATCCGGGTCGTGGAGGAGGTCATGCAGCCCGACATGCTGCCTCCCGCCGTGACCGTGTCCTGCGCCGAGATGATCCGCACGGGGACGACGACCTTCGCCGACCAGTATTTCTGGATGGACCGGATCGTGCCGGCCGTCCGGGAGAGCGGGCTGCGGGCGGCGCTGGCCTATGGGATCGTCGAGCTGGGCGACCCGCAAGCCCGCGAGCGCGAGCTGGCCGCCGCCGGGTCCTTCCTGGAGAGCCTGCAGGGCGATCCCCTGCTGACCGCCTGGCTGGGTCCGCACGCATTTTTTGTCGACAACCGCCCGGAAGCCATGCTGCGCGAGCTTGCGCTCGTACGGGAATATGGCACCGGGTTCCACATCCACCTCGGCACCAGCGGCGAGGAGGACCGCATCTGCAGGGAGCAGTACGGCTGCAGCGCCATCGAGCAGCTCGAGCGGATGGGGATCCTGTCCGAGCGAATCCTGGCGGCGCACTGCCTGACGCTGCCCGAGGCGGACCTGCCCCTGCTTGCCGAGCGGCCTTTCACCGCCGTCGTCGCGGTTTCATCCGCGATGCGCAACGCCGGCGGCGCCGCACCACTCAAGGCCATGCTGGCGGCGGGGGTCAACCTGGCGCTGGGCACCGACAACGTCGCCAACAACAACAGCTACGACGTCTTCAAGGAAATGCAGATCACCGGAAAGCTCTGGTCCCTGCTCGAGCGGACACCCAACGCGATCCCGACCCGGAAGATCGTGGAAATGGCCACCCTGGGCGGCGCCCGGGCCCTGGGCCTGGAAGACGAAATCGGGTCGCTCGAGCCCGGGAAGCAGGCCGACCTCATTTCGCTCGACCTGGAGGAGATCGGTTGGGCGCCGCGGAGCGGGCAGGATGTGTACACGGCCCTGGTCTACTCCGTGACGGGGATGCACGTGCGCGACGTCATGGTCGCCGGCCGCTGGCTGTACCGGGATGGCGACTGGACGACGATCGACTATGCGCAGGCGCGGGCGGAGCTCGAGGAGACCCGGAAGCGCTTGCAGGCAATCCTCAACGCCCAGGCAACAGAAATGTTGGCGTAATACGGGGGACGCCGGCGAAACCGGCGCCCCCCATATTACGCCAACGCTATGGTGGAGGCCCACATGGAAAGATTGATCATCGACACCGACCCCGGCGTGGACGACGCCCACGCTATCATGATGGCCGTGCGGCACCCGAACGTCCAGGTGGAAGCCCTGACGGTGGTGGCCGGCAACGTCGGGCTGCACAATACGCTCCGGAACGCCTGCCGGATCCTGGACGTGCTCAAAGCAGATATCCCCGTCTACGCCGGCGCCGCGCTCCCCCTGGTCTACCCGGCCGGGGACGCCGCCTACGTCCACGGTAGCGACGGGTTGGGCGATGCGGGGCTGCCCGATTCCGGCCGCCGGGTCGAAAACGAGCACGCCGCCAACACGCTGGTCCGGATGGCGAACGAGGCGCCCAGCGAGTACACCCTTGTCGCGATCGGGCCGCTCACCAACCTCGCGTTAGCCCTGCGACTCGACCCGGATCTGCCTTTAAAATACAAGAAGCTGGTGGTCATGGGCGGGGCGATCCACGCACGCGGCAATACCGAAAACGTCTCGGCCGAGTTCAACATCTACACCGACCCCGAAGCCGCCCACGTCGTCTTCGAGAGCTGGCCCGGGCTCGTCCTCTCCTCGTGGGAGACGACGATGGACCATCCAATCCCGGTCGCCGTGTTCAATTCCTGGCTCGAGATGGACACGGACGGCGCCCGGTTCTTCCAATCGATCTCGAAACCGATCATGAAGCTGATCCGAGAGGTCATGAACCGCGAGGCCATGTTCGCCGCCGACGGCGTGGCGATGGCGGCCGCCGTCGAGCCGGAAATCGTCCGGCACGCCGAGCGCCATCATGTCAGCGTGGAGACGACCGGCCGCTACACCCGCGGCCAGACCACGGTCGATTGGTCCGACCGCAGCGGCAAACTGCCGAACGCCGAAGTGGTGATGGAACTCGATATCGAGCGGCTGTTCGAGCTGCTCAAGATGGCTCTGACCTAGCGCATGCCGCTCAACGACGTGCCGCTCGAGGTGCAGGCCGGGTCCTACGCGGATGACCTGGTCGCATTCCTGCAGGACCTGGTCCGGATCCCGTCGGTCAACGGGCGCGATCCGGAGCGACCCGCAGCCGAGCGGGTCGCCGCCGAGGCGGAGAAACTGGGCTTCGACGCCGCGCTTCACGCCAGCAACCCCGACCGCCCCAACGTCCTCGTCTCCTGGGGCTACGGTCCCCGCGGTTTTGCCCTGATCGGGCACCTGGACACCGTGGCCGAGGGCGACCAGCCCTGGCGGACCGCCCCTTTCGATGCCGTACTGGCGGACGGTAAAATGTACGGCAGAGGTACGGCAGATAACAAGGCCGGGATCGCCTGCGGGCTGTACACGCTCGCCCTGCTGCGGGACGCCGGCACCCTCGACCCGGCGGAACACCGCGTCCTGCTGGCCGGGGTCGCCGACGAGGAATCGGGGGCTTCCAGCCCGGACGGGGTCCGCTTTCTGCTCGATTCCGGCCTGCTACCGGTCGAGGGGGCGATTTACACCTATGCCGGCGACATCGTCTGCATCGGCCACCGGGGTCTGCTCCGGTTGTGGATCGAGGCCCGCGGGCGGTCGGTCCACAGCGGCAGCGATGCCTGGAGCCGGGGGGAGGCGGGGGTCAACGCCGTCACCGGCCTGGCACAGGCGCTCCTGGCGCTGGAGGGGATGAAACGGCCGGCACCCGAAGGCGCCCACTTCGCCGACCTCGGCCTGACCGTCACCCCGGGCACCCTGGTCGAGGGCGGAGAGTTCGAGAGCATGGTCCCGTCCCGCGCCCGGGCGGCGGTCGACATCCGCCTCCCGCCGGGGACGAACGGCCGGGAGATCCTGGCCGAGATCGAGAGCCGCCTCGAAAAGGTCCGGGCGGACCGCCCGGGATTGGCGCTTGGGTATTCGATCAAGAACGACCTCCCCGCCGCCATGATCGACCCGGACCATCCCCTGGCCCGGCTCGCCCAGAAGCACGCGGAAGCTTTGTTTGGCCGGGAGTACCCGGTCCGGATCGCCGGCCCTGCGAACGAGGGTTACATGCTGATCGGCGCCGGGATCCCGACCCTGCCCGGTTTCGGCCCGCTGGGCGGGAACGCCCATGCGCCGGATGAGTGGGTGGACCTGGCCAGCCTGCTGGTGACGGTGGCGGTGTATGCGAGTGTCATTCGAGATTATTTGAACCTGCGTAAATGATTCCCGGCGGGGGCTTCGCCCCCGCCGGATATCATTTACGCAATAGAAGAGGAACAATATGAACAACCCCGACCCCTGGACCCTCATCACCACCCAAAACGGCCTGGCGGCCGACCAGGTGATCTCAGCGCTGCAAAAGGAGATCCGCCGCGGGAACACCGAGAACGCCGTCCTGCTGGCCTACGAAATGGTCTCGACCAGTCCCGAGCTGGAGGCCTATCTCTGGTACCGGTTAAAGGTGATTTCCGTGGAGGATATCGGCTTCGGGGACCCGATGGCGCCGGTCCTGCTCGATTCGCTTGACCGGATGGCGTCCGGGTTCAGCGGGGTCGCCGGCGAGAAGGTCCTGTTCGCCCTGCACGCCGTCCGCTATCTGTGCGAGTGCCGGAAAGACCGCTCGAGCGATGAGCTGGCGATCTGGGTGAAGCGCGCCGTGGCGAGCGGGGAGGCAAGACCCGAGATCCCGGATTACGCCCTGGACATGCACACCGCCGCCGGGCAGGCGATGGGTCGGAGCTACCGGCATTTCCTGGAGGAAGGGGCGCAGATCCATCCGGAGATGGAGGGGAGGAATCGGACGTATTTGGAGCGGGTGATGGGCTTGCTCGAAGAAAACAGATTATAGGGGCAACGGCGAACCTGCGGTTCGCCGTTGCCCCTACATTTCCGCCCGCCACGCTTCCGTAAAATTATGCGCCGGCAGCTCGCGGACCCGCAGCCCGGTCTTCTCGCTGCTCTGGTACCACCCAAAGAAATCCTCGATCTGCGCCGTCAGCTCGGCCACGATTTCCTGATACGCCGGATCCTCGAAAAAGCTCATCGTCTCGCGCGGGTCGCGCTCGAGGTCGAAGAGCTCGTTCGGCCCATCCGGGTACCGCCGGACCAGCTTGTGCCGGTGCGTACGGGCCATCCTTAAATTCCCGCTCTCGCCGAACTGGATCGCCCGCCAGGGACCCGTCAGGCGGTTCTCCAGCAGCGGCAGCATGCTGCGGCCGGGGTACGGCTCGCTTGATACCGGCGCCTGGACCCCGGCGAAGTCCAGCAGCGTTTGAAAGAGATCCGTGTGGTCGACGAACTCCGCCCGCACCTGGGGATGGAAAAAAGCCGGGTGGTGGAAAATCATCGGGATCCGGATCGACTCCTCGACCATGTTGAGCGGCAGCGTCCCGTTCCCTTTCCCCCAGATGTCGTGCTGGCCGCAGTTGAGGCCGTGATCGGAGACGTAAACGATGAGCGTATCTTGCAGGAGTTCCTGCGCCTCCAGTTCGTCCAGCAGCCTCCCGACGTCCTCGTCGATCTGCGTGACGGCGGCGAAGTATTGGGCCAGGGCTTCGCGGGGGTTCTCCCGGGTCGGTTCCGTCGATTCCAGGTTTTGTTTTCCGAAGGGGTACATCGCATCTCCCAGGATGCCTTCAAACGCGCAGTCTCGATAGGTCGAGACCAGCCGCTCGGGATGGTCCTTCCACGGGCTGTGCGTGGCGGTGTGGTTGACGAACAGGCAGAACGGCTGCTCGTCGTCGCGCTCCCTCAAAAACCGGATCGCATAATCCGTGATAATCCGCGTCTTCCGACCGGTCCAGACGAACTGCTCACCGTTGAAGCTGTACCGGTGCGGGCCGCCGTGTAGGACGGGATAATCGCGCCCCTGGCTGAACCAGAAATCGAACCCGGCCTGGGGCGTCTCTCCGTTCCCGAGATGCCATTTCCCGGAGAGACCGACCCGGTAGCCGTGGTCGGAGAGGATCTGGGCCAGGGTCTGCTCGTCGGCCAGCCAGTGGCGGGTGCCGATCTCCTCGTCCGTGGAGGCCAGGTAGTCGTGGATGCCGTGTTGGGACGGGATCCGCCCGGTCATCAGGCTGGCGCGCGCCGGGGAGCAGACCGGGGAGGGCGTGAACGCGTTCGCCATCCGGATCCCTCCGGCGGCCAGGTGGTCCAGGTTGGGCGTGCGGATCTCGCCGTTGCCGTAGCAGCCGAGGGCCCATTGGCCGTGGTCGTCGGTGAGGAAGATGAGGATGTTCTTTTTTGTTGACATGGCGGCTCCAGATTTCTCGCCAAAAAGGATATCGATGCGGGGCGAAGCCCCGCATCGATATCCTTTTTGGCGCAATCCCCAAGATTATAATGAACGCGATGCAGAAAACAACCGTCATCATCGACCAGGACGGCGGCCAGGACGACTTCCTCTCCACCGCCCTGCTCCTGACAATGCCCGACGTCACCACCCTCGGCGTCGTCGTCACACCGGGGGACTGCTTCATCGATCCGGCCGTGCGGGTGACGCGCCGACTGCTGGACCTGATGGGTGTCCCCGGCGTCCCGGTCGCCCAGAGCACGGTGCGCGGGCTGAACCCGTTCCCCCGCGAGTGGCGCAAGACGGCCTACGCCGTCGAAAATTTCCCGGTCCTGACCGGATCCGGCGAGATCCGGGCACCGCTCGAGCCGGAGGCGGGCCAGCAGTTCATGGCCCGGACCCTGGCCAAAGCACCAGGACCGGTGACCCTGCTCGTGACCGGCCCGCTAACAACGGTTGCCGAAGCTCTGAAGATCGACCCCGGGATCGAATCGAAGATCGAGCAGATTGTCTGGATGGGTGGGGCACTGAATGTCCCCGGGAACGTCAACCCGGCGATGGAGCCGGGCCACGACGGGACCGCCGAGTGGAACGTCTATTGGGATCCACCGGCCGCCCACGCGATCTGGCAGACGGAGATCCCGATCGTCCTCTGCCCGCTCGACATCACCAACCACGTCCCGGTCACCGTTGACCTGGTCCGGAAGCTCGGCGAGCAGCGGCGCTTCCCGCTCTCCGACCTGGCGGCGCACTGCTACGCCCTCGTTCTCTATGGTGAATACTATTTCTGGGACGTGCTGGCCACGAGCTACCTGGGCCGCCCCGACCTGTTCACCCTGCAGGAGTGGGAGACGGAGATCGTCGCAGCCGGCCCAAGCGCGGGGCGGACGAAGGTGGTTCCCGGCGGACGAAGGATCCGGGCGCTGGATACGGTGGACGTCGACGGCTTCTACGAATATATCCTGGCACAATGGAGTCGGTAGGGGCAGGCCTTGTGCCATCTGTTCCAAATTAATCACCTGCTGATCAGGTTTTAACAAATGGCACAAGGCCTGCCCCTAAAATTTGCGTTTCTGCGCAATCCGAAATCAAGACGATGGACCGGGCGCGATATCTTGCGCAATCAACGCCTCAGCCAGCCCAACCACCTCCTCCAACCCCGGCACATCGCTCGCCGCGCCGACACGCTGGACCTTGAGCGCACCGGCCGCCGCCCCCCAGCGCACGCTGGTTCTCAAATCCAGCCCCCTGACCAGCCCCGCCAGCAGCCCCGCCCGGAAAGCATCCCCGGCCCCGGTCGCGTCCACCGGCGTCACCTCCGGCGGCTGCATCGTAAACTCAGACCCGTCCCGGTCGATCGTATGCACCGGGTTCCCGCCGTCGGTCGTGATCACGACGCCCCCGCTAACCTCCCGGAGCCGCTGCGCCAAATCCCGGACGTCGGCGCCCGGATGGACCGCCCGCATATAGGCCGCCGAGTTGGTGGCGATCCCCGTGTACGGCAGGATAGGATGCGCCGGATCGATCACGTCCCCGACCGTCGTCGTGACGCCGGCCGAATGCCCGAGCTTCGCCGCTTCCAGCCGCTCCTCACCGCCGTACAGATCGAGCGCAAGGAACCCGGCGCCCCGCAGCATCTCCGCGCGCAGCGCCGTTTTGGGCGCCCCGGGATACCAGTAGACCAGGAAGGTCCGCTCCGCATCCGGCGTCACCATCACCCGGCAGAACGGCGTCGTGGTACCGGGATCGCGGGTGACGTGCTCCAGGTCCAGGTTCGGGCGGGCGGAAAGCCGCTCCCATAGATCGCGGCCGTATTCATCCTGGCCGATATGGTTCCCGGAAAGCCCCACCCGGACGCCCAACCCGGCCAGCCAGACGGCGGTGTTGGCGGCGGCCCCGCCGATGTGATAGCTGTCATCCGTCGGGAAGGCGGCCAGCTCCGGGTCCGGCAGGTGCGGGACGCGGATGATGTTGTCGATACCGATCTCTCCGTAGCAGAAAACCTGGTACGTATTCAAGGGATTCCTCGGCAGCTCGTTTCCCGATCGTGGT
>DATKDL010000139.1:0-10021 GCA_035512695.1 Anaerolineales bacterium
ATGATCCCGCCCAGCACCAGCGCGGCGGTAAAGATCAGGCCATCGCCCAGCCCCAACCCTTCCCGCATCTCCGCCACCGCCCAGCCCATCACGACAAACCCCATCACCACATCGACCACCTGCCACAGCCGGAACTCGCGCACGCTGACGATCACCTGCGAGTCGACCGGCTTGGTCAGGGCGTAATCGAGCGTGCCCTGCTGGATGTCGTTCGCCAGCGTCTGCATGTTGGGCTGGATGGCCGCCCGGATCACCCCGCCCATCAGGATGTGCACCCCCATCACCGCCAGCAGCTCCGGCCGCGTCCACCCGGCCAGGTCGTTGGTGTGCTCGAAGACCAGCGCCAGCCCAATCAGCCCGGTCCCCAGCGCCACGAATGACTGCAGCAGCGGGATGAAAAAGTTGACGCGGTACTGCATCTCGTTGAGGATGCCGATGCGCAGATATGTGAAGGTTAGCTGAAGGATCCGTTTCATAATAATTATGAAAAATGGATGGTGGCAGCGGGCTTCGCCCGCAGCCACCATCCATTTTTCAATTCCCAACCGCAGAAAACCGCTTAATTCCAAACCGCCACATCACCGCCACCATCACCGTCGTGATCCCGATCCACAGCGCCTGCATCCCCAGCCCGCCCCACAGCTCCTCCGGCGGCAGTTGGGAAACCAGAGACTCGATCGGGTAGCCGAAGGTCCATTGAAACGGGAGCCAATCTGCAACGTCCTGGACCCAGACCGGCATCAGCGACATCGGGACCAGCCGGCCCGACAGCACCAGCTCAAAGGCGAAGAACAGCTCGTAGATCGCGCTCACCCGCGTGGTCCAGAAGGTGATCATCCCCAGCAGGGTGAGCAGCATCGTCCGGATCAGGTAGGCGCCCCAGATGGCGAAGAAGAAGACGACGACCTCCACCCAGGTAAAGTCCAGCGCCGGCTTGAAGATCAGGGAAAGGATGGCCGCCAGCGGCAGCCAGAAGATGATGACGACGACCTTCCAGCCGGCAAAAAAAGACAGGAAGTTGTGGATCGGGTGGATCGGTTTCAGAAGCTCGGCTGAGAGCTGTCCGCGCTGGATATAGCCCTCCCAGCCGTACGGGGTGAAGACGATGTTCATGTTCCGGACCAGGGTCCAGACGATGTAATAGGCCGCAAAGGCGGCGGGGGTGTACCCGCCGACCTCCCCGCCCTGCGCCTCCGCCACCGTGGACCAGACCACCAGGTAGATGACCGGCTCGGCCACCATCCCGATCATGTAGAAATAGTTGGCGACACGGTACTGGAACTGCTCCAGGATCGCCATCCGCATGCTGGTCAGGTAGTAGTCCAGGTAGCGCCTCACGCCGCCTCCGTTGCAAAGACCTGTTCGATCACGTCCTCGACCGGCGGGTCCTCGACGGTCAGGTCGTCGGCGTCCAGCTCGGAGAGCAGGCGGGCGGTGGCGCGGGAGGTCTCGGCCTTCGGGATCCGCAGGGTCACCCGGCTGCCGTCCCGTTCGAGCACCTCACCGAACTCCGACACATCGACGTCCGGCCCGGCGAGCGTCACGCTGACCTTCTTGAAGGCCGAGAACTGCTCGACCAGCCCCGCCAGCGCGCCGTCGTACAGGATCTTTCCATGGTGGATGACGATCACCCGCTTGCACAGCGCCTCCACGTCCGCCATGTAGTGGCTGGTCAGCAGGACGGTGGCGCCGTAGCGCTGGTTGTACTCGGCGATGAACCGCCGGATGCGGCGCTGCATGGTCACGTCCAGCCCGATGGTCGGCTCGTCCAGGAACAGGACCCGCGGGGTGTGCAGCAGCGCCCCGATGATCTCGACCTTCATCCGCTCCCCCAGCGACAGGTTGCGGACCGGCTTCTTGACCAGGTCGCCGACGTCCAGCAGCTCGATGAACTCGTCCCGCAGCGTTTCGAAGCGGGGCCGTTCGATGCCGTACAGGGCGCGGTACAGCTCGAACGAGTCGAGGGCCGGGAGATCCCACGACAGCTGGTTGCGGTTGCCCATCACGAGCGTGATCTGCTTCAGGTAATCATGGTCCCGCCGCTTCGGCACGTATCCCAGGACCGAGATCTCCCCGCCGGTCGGGTGCAGCAGCCCGGAGAGCATCTTGAGCGTCGTCGTCTTCCCGGCGCCGTTCGGGCCGAGGAAGCCGACGACCTCGCCGGGCTGGATCTCGAAGGAGATCGCGTCCACGGCCTTGACCAGCCGGTGGCTGCGCTTGAACAGGGCGCGCGTCGAGGCCTTGAGGCCGGCTTCGCGTTCGGGGACTTTGAAGTGCTTGGAGAGGTCGCTGACGGCGATTACAGGTGTTGCCAAAGTTTCGCTCCCAGTTAAGGAGGCGGAAAAGGGGGGCGCCGGGGCAGAGCCCCGGCGCCCCCCTTTTCCGCCTATCCTCCTATTTCCGCTCTCACCGTCTGCAGCAGGTTCTCCGCCTTGAGCTCGTTCAACGTGTAGCACGGCCCTTCCAGGTGATGCGCAAGCGCTTTCGCCAGGCCCTGGTCGAAGGCGGCGTGCTCCATGTTGATGACGACCGACCGGATCTCGGCCCCGGCGATCTGCTCTGCGATGTTGTGGGCCTCGCGCTGCGGGTTCTGGTCGGTGATCGAGACGTTCCCGGCGCCGTCGGTCAGCAGGATCAGGAGCGGCTCGACGTCCGGATGCGTGTACTGCTCGCGGCGGATGACCTGGTACGCCAGGAACAGCCCGGCAGAAAGCGGGGTTTTCCCGCCGACCGGGATGTCGGCCAGGGCGCGCTGAGCCAGCTGGACGGAATTGGTCGGGGGCAGGATCAGCCGGGCGCGGTCCTTCTGGAAGACGACCAACCCGACCCGGTCCCGGCGCTGGTAGGCGTCGGTCAGCAGCGACAGGATCGCGCCCTTGGTGGCGGCCATGCGTTCGGCGACGGCCATCGACCAGGAGGCGTCGACGGCGAACAGGATCAGGTTGGCGGCCTTGCGGACGCGAACCTTCTGCTGCAGGTCGCCCTTCTGAATGGCGAAGGCGACGCGTTTGCGCTGTTCGGTGCGGCGTTTCTGGAAGGGGGCGGCGGCGCGCAGGGTGGCGTCGAAGGCCAGGTCGGTCGTCTTTCCCTGGGCGGGGCGGGCCTGGATATAACGGCCGCGCTTGCGGTCGGTCTGGGTGCGGGAGCGGCGGCCGGTCTGCCGCCGGGTCATTTTGTCGAGCGGGGTATCGAGCTTGCGAGGGGCGAAGGGCTGGCTGGTCTTCGTCTTTTCGCCCCCTTCCCACCAGTTGGCGTCGCCGGAGTGGAAGACGTCCTGCGGTCCCGGTTCGACCGGGCCGCGCGTATCGCCCTCCTCGCCGGCTTCACTCTCTACGGCTTTTTTTTTACGCCTTCGGCGGCTTCGGCGCTCTCTTTCTCCCCACGCTCGGCCTGGCCGTCCTCGCCCAGTTCCTGGCTCTGGAGCTGTGCGATGCGGTCCTGCAGTTCCTCGATCCCGATCTCGGCCTGCTGGAAGGGGCCGCGGCGGATGCGGTGCGGCAGGGCCAGTTCGGCCGCCAGGGCGATGTCCAGGTCGGTGATGCGGGTCCGGCCTTCGAAAGCGGCCTGGGCGCGGGCGGCCTTGAGGATCACCAGGTCGGCCCGGTGGCCGTCGACCTGGAGCGAGGAGGTCAGCGCGGCGATCGAGACCAGGTCGCGGCGGGTGTACTCCACCTTGTCGACCAGTTCGCGGCCGGCGGCGATCTTACCGGACAGGTCCTGCTCGCGCGGGGCCCATTCGGCCATAAACCCGTCCGGGTCGGATTCAAACTGGATGTGCCGCTCCATGATTGCGACGCGGTCGCGGGCTTCGCGGATGCCGCGGATGTCGACGGACAGGGCGAAGCGGTCGAGCAGCTGTGGGCGCAGATCGCCCTCCTCGGGGTTCATCGTTCCGATCAGGATGAAGCGAGCCGGGTGGGTGAAGGAGATGCCCTCCCGCTCGACGATATTGACGCCCATGGCGGCCGAGTCGAGCAGCAGGTCGACGACGTGGTCGTCGAGCAGGTTGACCTCGTCGATGTAAAGGATGCCGCGGTGGGCGGCGGCCAGCACGCCCGGCTCGAAATGGCGTTCGCCTTTCTGGATGGCCTGCTCTATGTCGAGCGTGCCGACGACGCGGTCTTCGGTCGCGCTGACCGGCAGGTCGATAAAAGGGACCCGGCGCCTGGTGGTCGGGAGCTGATCGGTGCCGTTCGCCCGCGCGCGGATCCAGTCCGACCAGGTATCGGCGGCCGCCGGGTCGTCGTTGAATGGCGAGTCGACGAAGACGGCGATGTCCGGGAGCAGGGCCGCCAGGGCTCGGGCCGCGGTGGACTTGGCCGTCCCGCGCTCGCCGCGAATCAGCAGGCCGCCGATCCGCTGGTCGACGGCGTTCAGGATCAGTGCGCGCTTCATGCGCTGCTGACCGACAATGGCTGTAAATGGGTAGGTGGCTGGCATGCGTTTTATTTTTTCCCGTCTCGGGGTGTGCAAGGCATTATATTACCATAAAGGTTGTCAACTCCCTTCTTCACCTGTATAATTCTATCCCTATCTCGGAACCGGCTTGAAATAAAGGCTCGGGCGAGCCTGGGAGGTTCTGTGGCGATCTCGCAGCACCCCCCAGGCTCGCCGGTCGCTTTTCCAAACGGTTCCTAAAACACGGAGTATCAATTTTTCATGGACAATCACGAGGAGCAGATCGATCAGGAACCAATTGTAGAGACGACGACCCAACAAGAAGACGCCGCCGCCGTACCGGAGACCACGACATTCGAGACCTCTCCATCCGAGATGCCTTCGATGGAAGAGTTGATGGACTCGGTCGATATGAGCCTGGAGCTGCCGAGACCGGGCGAGACCAAAACCGGTTTCATCGTTCGCAGGAACGAAGACGAAATTCTTGTCAGCATCGGAGCCAAGTCCGAGGGGGTGATTCCTGGGCGGGAGCTATCCCAACTTTCGGAAGAAGAACTCGAGAAAATGACGGTCGGCGCGGAAGTGACCGTCGTTGTCGTAACGCTCGAGGATTCGCATGGAAACCTCGTCCTCTCTTACACACGTGCCCAGGAAGAAGCCGATTGGGACCGCGCCGAGCGGCTGCTCAAAACCGGCGAGCTCTACGAGAGCGAGATCGCTGGGTACAACAAGGGCGGGCTGATCGTCAAGCTCGGCCAGCTGCGCGGTTTCGTCCCGGCCTCCCAGGTCAGCCTGTCGCGGCGGATGGCCTTCGGCGGCAGCACCCCGGACCAGCGTTGGGGCAAGATGATCGGGCAGGCGATCATCGTCAAGGTCCTGGAAGTGGACCGGGAGCGCCAGCGCCTCATTTTCTCCGAACTGGCCGTCCTGCAGGAATCGCGCGAGATCTTCAAGGAGCGGCTGCTCAGCGAGATTTCCGTCGGGGATGAGATCGACGGCCGCGTCACCAGCCTGGCCGATTTCGGCGCCTTCGTCAACATCAACGGCGCGGACGGGCTGGTCCACCTGACCGAGATTTCCTGGGACCGGATCAAGCACCCCAGTGAGGTCCTCAAAGTAGGTGAATCGGTGCGGGTGCGGGTGATCAGCATCGACGAGCAGCGCAAGCGGATCGGCCTGTCGATCCGGCAGCTTTTGGATGATCCGTGGCCGCAGAAGATCGCCCACCTGCTCGAGGGGCAGCTGATCCAGGCCAGGATCGTTCGCCTGGTCAAGTTCGGTGCATTCGCCCGGTTGGAGGGCACCGACATTGAAGGCCTGGTCCACATCTCCGAGTTGAGCGACCAGCGGGTCGAGCATCCGAAAGAGGTCCTGACGGAAGGCGAGGAGCTGACCCTGCGGATCGTCCGCATCGAACCCGACGAGCACCGCATCGGGCTGAGCCTGCGCAAGGTCCATTCGGCCGCCTACGCCGAGCTGGATCTCAAGATGGCGCTGGCCGAGCCGGCGGTCAAAGAGGTCGTGGAAGAACCGGCCCCCGAGACCGAGACCGAAGAGCCGACTGCCGAAGTCGAGACCGAAGAACCGGCCGCCGAGGCTGAGGCCGTGGAAGAGCCGACTGCCGAAGTCGAGACTGAAGAGCCGGCCGCCGAGGCTGAGGCCGAAGAGCCGACTGCCGAAGTCGAGACCGAAGCGCCGGTCGCCGAGGCTGAGGCCGAAGAGCCGGCTGCCGAAGTCGAGACCGAAGCGCCGGTCGCCGAGGCTGAGGCCGAAGAACCGGCCGCCGAAGTTGAGACCGAAGAGCCAACTGCCGAAGTCGAGACCGAAGCCGGAGAGACTGAATCGGACGAGTCAGACCAATCCGACGAACCGGACCCGGAGAAAGTAGCGGAGGAGTGAGCCGTTAACTGCGAAAGGTGGACGCAAACAAAAACCGGCCGGGCTTGACCCGGCCGGTTTTTGTTTGCGTCCACCAACCATAACAAACTCGTTTCTTATACATTTCTAAGGACCCGCGCGTTGGAACGTAAAATTTTATCTGGTAGAATCCCAGCAATTGTACCCAGAGGGAGACCCCTCCGGGAGGAAATTTCAATGATGGACCAGGGGGAAACGGGGTGTTCGGTGGTTGGCATGGCCGTTTGGTCATCAGGAGGCAGTAAATTGTCCGGAATGGATCGACTTACACAAAGAGCGAGGCGTGTACTCAGCCTGGCACACCAGGAAGCCGAGCAGATGCGCCACAACTACATCGGCACCGAACACCTGCTCCTCGGTTTGATCCGGGAGGAAGGCGGCGTCGCCGGGCGCGTCCTGCGCGAATTGGGCCTCGAGGTCAGCCGAGTCCAGGAGATCGTCCAGCGGCTGACCGGCACCGGCCAGTACCGCGGCGGCAAGATCGACCTGTCGCCCGGCACCCAGCAGGTGCTCGAGTTCGCCTTCGAGGAAGCCAAGCGGATGGGCCACCACTACATCGGCACTGAGCACATCCTGCTCGGCCTGGTCCGCTACGGCGAAGGGATCGCCCTCAACGTCCTGCAGAAGCTGGGCGTCACCCCGGAGCAGATCCGCCGGCAGACCAGCCGCGTCCTGCAGGAGTCCAGCTCGCCCCGCCGCACCGGCGAACGCCGCGGCCGGACCCGGACGGATAAGAAAAAGAGCAAGACTCCGATGATCGACCAGCTCGCCACGGACCTGACTACGATGGCCGAAGAAGAGAAGCTGGACCCCGTCATCGGGCGCGTGATGGAGATCGAGCGGGTCATCCAGATCCTGGCCCGCCGCACAAAGAACAACCCGGCCCTGATCGGCGAACCCGGCGTCGGCAAGACGGCGATCGTCGAAGGGCTGGCGCAGCGGATCATCGAGGGGGACGTCCCGACCCCGCTGCTTGAAAAGCGCCTCCTCCAACTCGACGTCGGCTCCCTGGTCGCCGGCACCATGTACCGCGGCCAGTTCGAGGAGCGCCTCAAACGGGTTATCGACGAACTCAAATCCTCCGGCGCGATCCTGTTCATCGACGAGGTCCACATGCTCGTCGGGGCCGGGGCCGCCGGGTCCTCGGTCGACGCTGCCAACATCCTCAAGCCGGCCCTTTCACGGGGCGAGCTGCAGGTGATCGGCGCGACCACGCTCGACGAATACCGCAAGCACATCGAGAGCGACGCCGCCCTCGAGCGCCGGTTCCAGCCGATCATGGTCGACGAACCCTCGCCTGACGAAGCGCTCGAGATCCTCTACGGCGTGCGCGAGGCCTATGAAGAACACCACCGCCTGAAGATCTCCGACGAGGCCCTGGAGGCCGCCGTCAACCTGTCGTCCCGCTACGTGACCGAACGCTTCCTCCCCGACAAGGCCATCGACCTGATCGACGAGTCCTCGTCCCGGGTGCGGATGTACAAGAGCCCGGCCGCCAAGACGGCCAAAAACCTGATCTCCCAGCTCCGGGAGGTGCGCGAGCAGCACACCGCCGCGATCGAAGGCGGGCTGCACGACGATATCCAGGAACTGAGCGACCGGGAGGTCGCCCTGGAAGCCCAGCTCGAGAAGCTGCGCACCGGGTGGGATCGCTCCAAGAGCCCGACCGTGACCCCGGACGATATCGCCGAGATCGTGGCGATGTGGACCGGCGTGCCCGTCATGCAGCTGGCGCGGGAAGAATCCGAGCGGCTGCTGCAGATGGAGGACGAGCTCCGCAAGTCGATCATCGGCCAGGAGGAGGCGGTCAAGACCATCTCCAAGGCCGTCCGCCGGGCGCGGGCCGGGTTGAAGGACCCGCGGCGCCCGGTCGGGTCGTTCGTCTTCCTGGGGCCGACCGGCGTCGGGAAGACCGAACTCACCAAGGCCCTGGCCCGCTTCCTGTTCGGGAGCGAGGACGCCCTGATCCAGCTCGATATGTCCGAATTCATGGAGCGGCACAACGTCAGCCGCCTGGTCGGCGCCCCTCCCGGGTACGTCGGCTACGACGAAGCCGGGCAGCTGACCGAGGCCATCCGCCGGCGCCCGTACTCCATCGTCGTCTTCGACGAGATCGAGAAGGCGCACCCGGAAGCGCACAACATGCTGCTCCAGATCATGGAGGAGGGCCACCTCTCGGACGCCCGCGGCCGCAAGGTCGACTTCCGCAACGCCATCATCATCATGACCTCCAACGTCGGCGCGGAGATCATCAAGCGGGAGACCAGCCTGGGCTTCAAGCTCAAGACCGACGACGAGCTGGACGAACGCATGTCGTACCGGGATATGGAGAAGAAGCTGACCGCCGCCCTCAAGCGGACCTTCCGGCCCGAGTTCATCAACCGGGTCGACTCGACCATCATCTTTCGTTCACTTAACAGGGACGACCTGCACAAGATCGTCTCGATCGAACTGGACAAGGTCTCCAAGCGGCTGATCGAGTACGAAATCGAACTCACCGCCACGCCCGCGGCCCTCGACATGCTGGCCGACCTGGGCTTTGACAGCGAGATGGGCGCCCGCCCGCTTCGCCGGGTCATCCAGCAGAAAGTCGAGGACCCGCTTTCGGACGGCCTGCTGTCCGGCAAGTTCGAACGCGGCTCCCCGGTCGTGGTGGACGTCGGAAGCGTGAGCTCCGAGGACGAAGCGGAGCATGATGATATCGTCCTCAAGCCTGAGGAGCTGGAAGCGGCCGATGAACCGGAGATGGAACCCGTCGCCTGAGTCCATTGTTTGTAAAAAAGAACCGGGTGGGCGGGGCGATGCCCCGCCCACCCGGTTCTTTTTTACATATAATCTCAATCATGGCAAAAACCCGCACCCAATACGTCTGCCAGGAATGCGGCCGCAGGGCCGTTAAAAGCCTCGGGAAATGCCCGCAGTGCGGCTCCTGGAATTCCTTCGCGGAAGAGATTGTCGAAGCGCCGGTGGAGGACAAGGCTAAAGCGCCCCGCGGCGGGTTCGGGCCGGCCTCGCAGCCGCGCCGGCTGGACGAGATCACCCACGACCTGGAAGACCGGCTGGCCCTCCCGATCCGGGAATTCGGCCGGGTCCTGGGCGGCGGCGTCGTGCCGGGGTCGGTCGTCCTGATCGGCGGGGATCCGGGGATCGGGAAGTCGACCCTGCTGCTGCAGATGGCCATCGAGATGGCCATCTCCGGGACGGTCCTGTACGTGTCCGGGGAGGAATCCGAACGGCAGATCAAGATGCGGGCCGTCCGGCTGTTGAAAGAGGACGATTCGCAGGGCGACGGGGCCGGAAAGTTCCCCCAGGACCTTTTCCTGGTGACCGAGACCAACCTGACCACGATCCTCGAACACGTCGCGGCGCTCTCACCGAGGCTGCTGATCGTCGACTCGATCCAGACCGTCTACATGCCCGAGCTGCAGTCGTCGGCCGGGTCGGTGACACAGGTGCGCGAGACGGCTTCCAGGCTGCGCGAGCTGGCCAAGTCGAGCGGGATCGCCGTGTTTATCATCGGGCACGTGACCAAGGACGGCTCGATCGCCGGGCCGCGGGTGCTCGAGCACATCGTGGACACGGTTTTGTATCTCGAAGGCGACCGTTTCCAGAGCTACCGGCTGCTGCGTTCGGTCAAGAACCGGTTTGGAGCGACGTCCGAGGTGGGCGTATTCGAGATGCATGAAAAGGGGATGATCGAGGTGCC
>DATKDL010000140.1:0-11075 GCA_035512695.1 Anaerolineales bacterium
GCAACGATCCAGGTGCAGCGTCCAACGTGTCCGCATCCCTGGCACGTTGCACTTTGAACTTTGCACTTTGTACCGTCAATACAATTTCCCCGCTTTCCGTAAACTTCACCGCATTGTTGAGCAGGTTGATCAGGATCTGCCGCAGCTTGGTCGGGTCGCCGAGGATGGCGGGGGGGACGTCCGGTGACATCTCGGAGGCGAGCTCGATGCCCTTGTCCATGGCGGGGAGCTTGATGAAGTCGAGCGAGGTCTCGAGGATCTCGCGCAGGTCAAAGGGCTGTTCTTCGACCTCCATGCGGCCGGCCTCGATCTTGGAGAAATCGAGGATGTCGTTGATGATCGTGAGCAGGGCGTCGCTGCTGTTGCGGATCACGTCGGCGAACTCGTGCTGCTCGGGGCTGAGCTCGGTGTCCATCAGCAGCCCGGACATCCCGATGATGGCGTTCATCGGGGTGCGGATCTCGTGCGACATCGTGGCGAGGAAAGCGCTCTTGGCCTCGTTCGCTTCGTCGGCGAGCTGTTTGGCAGCCTGGGCCTCTTCGTACAGCCGGGCGTTTTCGATCGCGATCACGGCCTGGCGGGCGAGACCGTTCAGGAAGTTGAGATCGTCCCGGTCGAACTCGCGGCCGGGGCCGGTGCGCCAGACGGCCATCAGTCCGCGGACACCGTCGGGGGCTTCCAGCGGGGAAGCCAACAGGTGCTCGTGGTCCTCGTTTTCCGTGCCCGCGATCGTGATCGCCCGCGGATCCCCGGCGGAATCGTTGACGACCTCGGGGACCCCTTTGAGGGCGATATCACCGATGATCCCTTCCCCGGCGACGATCTCGTCGGCGAGGAGCTCCTCCGCGATGTCTCCCACCGCGGCGATGGCCTTGAAAATCCCCGGCCGTTCGGGATCGGGCAGGAAAACGGCGCTGCTGTCTGCGACCAGGAGATCCTGGGCGTATTCGGTGATCCGCGCGAGCACCGGCTCGAGCGCCAGGGTCGCCGAGATCTCCCGCCCGACCTCCGCCAGGGCGGACATCTCGCTGGCGCGGCGCTGTGTTTCGAGATACAGCCGGGCGCTTTCGATCGCGATGGCGGCCTGGCGGGCGATGCTGACCAGGAAATCGAGATCGGCCTGGTGGAACAGACCGTTGGCCCGCTCTCGCCAGACGTTGACGACCCCGATCACCCGGTCGCGGGAGATCAGCGGGGCGGACATCATCACCTCGGGGATCTCCTCTTCATCCGGCGTGCCGGGGATGTGTATCACGCGCGGGTCTTTTTCCGATTCATTCAGGAGCTCAGCGACGCCGGTCCGGATGATGTCCCCGGTGACGCCCTGTCCGACCCGGATCGGGTTGGCCTTGACCTGTTCGGTATACATCCCCAGCGCGACCGGGGCGCGGAAGGTGTCGCCGTCGCCTTCCCGGAGATAGACCGCGATGTCCCGGACGCCGAGCAGGTCCTTGGCGCGCTGGGCGATCCGCTCGAGCACCGGTTCGAGCTCCAGCGTGGTGGCGATGTCGTTGCCGATCTCGGCCAGGGCGGCCATCTCCTCGGCCCGGCGGTTGGTCTCGTTGAACAGGCGGGCGTTCTCGATCGCGATAGCCGCCTGCCCGGCCAGGCCGGTTGCGAAAGCCAGGTCGGTCTCGGTGAAGGGTCCGGGCTCCGGCTTGTCGCGCCAGAGCGAGAGCACGCCGATGACTTTGTCGCGCAGCTTGAGCGGGGCGAAGATGATGGCCTCATCCTCTTCTTTTTCGGTGCCGGGGATGTGGGCGATGCGCGGGTCTTTCGTCGGCTCATTGACCACTTCGGCAACCCCGGACTGGGCGATGTGCCCGGTGATCCCTTCGCCCATCTTCAGATCGAAGGCCTTGTTCTGTTCGGCGTACTGCCCGATGGCGACCTCAGCCCGCAGCAGCCCGTCGTCGGTGAGCATCCGCAGGATGACGTCGCGGGCTTCGAGCACTTCCATTGCGCGCCGGGCGATGCGCTCGAGCAGGGTCGGCAGATCGAGCGTGGCCGAGATCTCGCGGCCGATCTCGTTGAGCGCCGCCATCTCCCCGGCCCGGTGGGTGATCTCGTCGAACAGGCGGGCGTTTTCGAGGGCGATCGCCATTGAGTTTGTCAGGGTTGTCAGGAGGCGCAGGTCGGATTCGTCGAAGGCGTTCTCGGGAATCGCCTGGATGCTTACGACGCCTTTGACCGTTTCGCCGACAATCATCGGGACAAAGATACCGGACAGGGTCTGTTCCGTTCCCGGGACGATCCGAAATCCAACCTGTTCCCAATCGGCCTTCCGAAGAAGCACCAACGGTTTCATGGTCGTAATCAGCGTATCGGCGATACCGCCCTTCATGAGAGGAAAAGGGGGCGGATGAAAACGTTTTCCGCCTTCGTAAATATATTTCGGTTCGTCCTGCTGGTTCTCGATATCGTAGAGTCTGATCAAGACCGCGAATGTCTTGAAAATATCCCGGATCTTGTCGCCCACCAGGTCGAAGATGCCCTGCATATCCACCCGGGCGACCAGGCCGTCCTGGACGCTGTTGATGATCGCCAGCTCGGCGTTGCGTTCTTCGGTTTCTTTTAGGAGACGCTGGGTTTCATCGAAGAGCCGGGCGTTCTCGATGGCGGCTGACATGCTGCCCGCGATCGTCGTCAGCAGCCGCAGGTCATTCTCGTCGAAGGCATCGATCTGATAGCTTCGGACGGTCGTCACGCCGATCGTCTCACCATCTTTCACGATTGGAACCGCAATGGTCGACTGGTTCAGGTCTTTGTCTGTGCCCGGTGAGGGGAATCGATAGGTAACCCCCAATTTTTCAAGTTCATCGATAGAACCGAGGCGCATCGGTTTGCCGGATTCTGCAACGATTTCGTATATCCCATGTCCGTAGGGCCTGCTTATTGGCCGTTTTGCGGAACGGTCCGCATAATACGATGCGGTGACGTTTTCGCGGGTCTTATCATGGAAGGCGATGAAGGTGGTGTCTGCCCGGAAGATCTCACGCAGCTTATCCCCGATGAGATCGTATATTGCGGCCATCTCGAGCTTTGAGGATAGTCCTTCCTGCACGCTGTTGATGATGGCCAATTCGGCGTTGCGCTGCTCGGTTTCGCTCAGGAGGCGCCTCGTCTCATTGAAGAGCCGGACGTTTTCGATCGCGATCGCGGCCTGGTCCGCAAAGGTCGAAAGCAGGGCGATCTGCTTCTCCGTAAACGGCCGCGCCTCGTTTCTCCGGACGACGATCGCTCCGATGGCCTCGCCCTTGCGGATCAGCGGGGTCGAAATGGCGGTGCGGTGTTTCAGACGCTTTTGCAGTTCCAGGCTGACCGGGTATTCCTCCCGGGAGATCTTCTGCGTGTCCTCGATGTGGATCGATCTTTTCTCGAGGACCGCTCGACCGGTGACGAGCCCCGGTTCGAGCGGGAGACCTTCGCCTTCCTGGAGCGCCGGGAGCGGGCCGGAGTGGGCCACCTGGCGGAGCTGGTCCCCGTCGACGCGGTAGATCTGGACGTCGTCCGCTTCGCACAGCCGGGCCGCGCTCTCCACCACCGCCTGGAGCACGGGCTGCAGGTCGGCCGGGGAGTCGGCCATCACGCGCAGGACTTCGCTGGTCGCGGTCTGCTGTTCGAGAGTTTCGGTGATCGCCCTGTTCTTGTTCTGGACCTCGTCGAACAGGCGGGCGTTCTCGAGGGCGACGCTCATCGCCGAAACGACCGTCTCCAGCAGGCGCACCTTGTTCGGAAGAAATGCGTGTTCGCGCTGGTCGGTCTGCAGGGAGACCAGCCCGATCGTTCTGTCCTTCGTATTGATCGGAACATAGAGTGCGGATTTGATACGGGTGGCCTCGTCCACCAGGCTGTAGGAACCCACTTCTCGCGCCCTGGCCGCCATATTCTCATTGATGACGATCGTATTGCCGGTATCGAGCACTTTTTTGGTAAAGCCGCTCGGCGCCTGTGAGCCTACCTGGTGACGTGCGTCCGCATCTCCAACGTATGGATAGTAGACCAAGTTCTCGGCCGGATAATGGATGGCGATGAAAGTCATCTGCGCATCAAACAGGTTTCGGATCTTGTCGCCGACCACATCGTAAATCCCCTGGAGATCCAGCTCCGCGGCCAGGGCGGATTGGATGCTGTTGATGATGGACAGCTCGCTGACCCGGGCATCGAGGTCGGCGGTGCGTGCTTCGACGCGGGCCTCGAGGTCTTCCACCAGGGCCGCGTTCTCCAGCGCTACGGCAGCCTGGTTGGCCAGCATCCCGAGCATGTCGCGGTCTGTTTCGTCGAAGCGGCCGTAGAGCCCGTCGATGTCGACGTAGAGGTAGCCGAGCAGCCGGGTCTGGGCGATCAGGGGGGCGACGATGCGGGAGCGCTGCCGGAGGCGCGATTTGGATTTGGGGGTGTACTCCAGGATCGGTGTGCGGGCATCCCGGGCCCGGTTGAGATAGCGGGCGATCGTGGGGGTGAGCTTCGCCTCCTCACCGGGGGGTACCAACCCGCCGGCGAGGCTGCGCTCGGCATGCCGTTCCAGAACGAGAAGGACTCTTTCGGCGCCCGAAAGCTCGATGGTCTCTTCGACCAGGAAGGTCTTGATCTCCTCCACGGAGCGGACGGCGTTCAGCCGCAGACCGGTCTCGGCCAGGCGTTCGAAAGGCTCACGCAGATGGGTCTCGATGCCGAGATGGGCCATGCGCCGATCGCGGGGGAGGCGGGCCCGGGTGTCGTATGCGAGCCAGGCCGCCAGGATTTCACGGTTGACGGCCACCTTGTTCAACGCGTTGCGCTGCAGGCCGATGTCGCGGATATTCCCGATTCTTTCCAGAAGGAACCCGTAGGCGCGTTCCAGAGCCCGGTCGGACGCTTCCGGTTTCCCCGCGGCGACCAGCGCCTGGGCATGGCGCCACCAGATCGACTGGGAGCGGCCGGACGAGGGAGGGATATAGCCCTGGGACCGGTGGAGATCGGTCGCGGCCGTCGTTACGGCGAGCGCTTCCGGGTCTCGAGCGTTCAGGTGTGCGTGCGCCAGGATGGTCAGAAGGTCGGTGCCGAACTCCTGCCAGGCGTCCCGGTGTACTTCTTCCGCGTGTGCCAGCAGCCGCACGGCCTCACCGGGCCGGTCTTCCGCGATCAGCAGCCTCCCCTGATGGTGTAACAGGGCCGCCCGAATCCGGAAATCCCCGAGGCCCTGTGCGAGCTCTGACAGTTCGGAAAGGGTGCTGCGGGCCGCTTCGAGCCTGCCGAGCCCCAGCTCGGCGAACGCTCTGACTCCCAGGCCGTAGGCCAGCCCGACCTTCGCACCCATCCGCCTGGAGTTTTCGACGGCTTCGGCTGATAAACGCTGCCCCTGCAGGTACATCCCGATTTCGATAAACGTGAACGCCAGGTTGACCCGGATGGATCGCCGCCGTTCGACATACCCGGCCGCGCGAAAGGCCTCGTCTGCGAGACGGGAGAGCCGGATCTGTTCGGCGATCTCCGGGAGGGAGTTTCTGAGCATGTTATATGCGTTGCCGACCCCAAACTGGTCGCCTGCAGCGCGGCACAGCTTCAGGGCGGAATCGGCAGCTCGATGCGCTCCCTCCATCTGGTGCACATTGTGCATGGCGACGGCCAGCACCCAATGCGCGCGGCCTTCCCCGGAGAGATCATTGAGCTCGCGATAGTGGCCGATCGCTTTCCGAGCTGTTTCGATCGCGGTGCTTATCCGGCCGAATCGCGCCTTGGCTTCACCGAGGGCGAGCAGGCTGTTCGCCAGTATGGACAATGCCTGCTGCGTTTCTGCAGTTTCGTAGAGGCGCCCCGCTTGCCTGACCGCGCGGCCCGCTGTCCGGGCGGCTTGCTTCAACCTGCCTGTTACCATCTGGACCTTTGCCTGGCGGATTGAAGCCTTAGCGTTCAATGCAAGGACCTTCTCCGCCCCGGCCAGCTTTCGCATCCCGGCCGCATCCCCGGCAGCCAGGTCGAGTTTCCCTGTGGCCGTGTACGATTCGGCGCGCGCATCCAGCAGGTCGACCTGGAGATCGGCTTTCAGGTCCGGCTCTGCAAGCGCCTGGGTGCACAGCTCGATCGCCGTCTCGTGATCGCCTTTCCAGGCGGCTGCGCTTGCGGCGGTCAGGGGATCGTTTGGTTTTATGGATGATCTTGGCATACGTTGTCCCAAATTGTCCTGTAGGGGCGACCCGGTGGGCCGCCCGCCCGGTGGGTCGCCCCTACATTGCCCTGCTCCGCTCCAACGCCGAGGCCAGCTCCTCGACCCGGATCGGCTTGGCGATGTAGTCGTCCATCCCGGCCTCGAAGCAGGCCCGGCGGTCATCCTCCGTGGCGTTGGCGGTCATGGCGATGATGCGGGGTTGTTGGTCTTTAAGACCTTTAGGGTCTAGTCCCCGGATCCGCCTTGTCGCCTCCAACCCGTCCATCTCCGGCATCTGGACATCCATCAGCACCACGTCGTACGGCTGCCGCTGGACGGCCTCGAGCGCCTCCAGCCCGTTCGCCGCCACATCCGCCCGGAAGCCCATCCGTTCGAGGATCCTGAGCGCAACTTTCTGGTTGACGGCGTTATCCTCGGTCAGCAGGATGCGGAGGGGCAGCTTCTCGGCCAGGCCGGTGTCGATCTCGGGGCGGACGGGGGACCGGCGACCGGGGATGGGGGCGGTCGAAAAGACGTTCATCAGGGTGTCGTAGAGCAGCGACTGCTTCAGCGGCTTCTGGAGGTGGTCGACGAAGGGCGAGTCCTCCAGCTTGAGTTCACGCCCGGACAGGGACGAGAAAAGGATCAGCGGGAGGTCCGCTCGCCCGGGCAGTTCCCGGATTCGCTCCGCCAGTTCGATGCCCTCCATCTCCGGCATGTGCATGTCGATGATCGCCAGGTCGAACGGGTCGCCGCGCTCGAGCCATTTGAGGGCCTGGGCGGGGGAATCGGTGTCCCGTGCTTGCATGCCCCAGTTCCTGGTCTGCAGCGAGAGGATCCGCCGGTTGGTGTCGTTGTCATCGACGACCAGCAGCCGCTTGCCGGCCAGTTCGGGCTGCTCGCCGGTCAGGTGTTCGCGCACGTCCAGTTCCGGCGCCGGCTCGGCCCGGATCGTGAAGTGGAAGGTCGACCCTGCCCCCTCGACCGACTCGACCCACATCTCCCCACCCATCAGCTCCGCCAGGCTCTTCGAGATCGCCAGCCCCAGTCCCGTACCGCCATACCGCCGGGATGTGGAGGCGTCTACCTGGGAGAAGGCCTGGAAAAGGCGGTCGGCGCGGTCTGCTGGGATGCCGATGCCGGTGTCGCGAACAGAAAAGTGCAACGTACCCGGTGCAAAGTGCAACGATCCAGGTGCAACGTCCAACGTGCCCGCATCCCTGGCACGTTGCACTTTGAACTTTGCACTTTGTACCGTCAATACAATTTCCCCGTTTTCCGTAAACTTCACCGCATTATTCAACAGGTTGATCAGGATCTGCCGCAGCCGGGTGGCGTCACTCAGGATCGCGGGTGGGACGTCCTCATCCATCTCGTAGGCCAGATCGAGGCCTTTCTGGGAGGCCGGGATGCGGATCATGTCGATCGAGGATTCGAGCAGGTCGCGCAGGTCGACCGGTTCCTGTTCCAGGTCCATACGGCCGGCTTCGATCTTGGAGAAGTCGAGGATGTCGTTGATGATGTCGAGCAGGGCGTCGCCGCTGGTGCGGATGACGTCGGCGAACTCGTGCTGCTCGGTGGAGAGGTCGGTGTCCATCAGCAGTCCGCTCATCCCGATGATGGCGTTCATCGGGGTGCGGATCTCGTGCGACATCGTGGCGAGGAAGGCGCTTTTGGCCTCGTTGGCCGACTCGGCCAGCTTGCGGGCCGCCAGCAGCTCGGAGATGTCGTGGTAGATGGCGATCATCCCGACCCGCTCGCCGTTGAGGACGACGGGGAGGGCCAGCAGCTCCACGTCCACTTGCGTCCCGTTCTTACGGGCACGCTGCGTGACCGTATTGATCCGCATCTCGCCGGCGGTTTGACGAGTGAACTCGGCGGCCTCATCCATGCGTTCGCCGTTCGCGGCGATCAGGCTGTCCAGGTTTGAGCCGATCGCTTCCTCGAGTGTGTAGCCGAAAAGTCTCACCGCCGCAGGATTCCAGGAGACGACGTTGGCTTCCAGGTCGGTCGTCACAATCGCCACCGGGCTGTTCGATACCAGCGCGTCGGAATACAGCTTCTGCCGCTGGACCTCCTCGTAGAGCTGGGCGTTCAGGATGGCGATCGCGGCCTGGCGGGCCAGCGATTCGAGCAGCTTGAGATCGGCGTCGGTAAAAAGACCGGTCTCCCTCATCCGCCAGAGACCCATTGTCCCGATGACCTTGTCGCCGGACTGGAGCGGGACGATCATGATCGCGTCCGGGTCCTCCTCCGCCTGCGGGGTCCCGGGGACGTGCCGGGCGCGGCGGTCCTTGGACGGGTAGTTGATGATCTCGCCTGCGCCGGTGAGGGCGATATCCCCGGTAATCCCTTCGCCGAGGCGGGCAGAGCTGGCCCGGTATTTGTCGGCGTACGGTCCGAGGGCCACGACGGAATCGAGAGTCTCGCCGTCAACCTGTAGCAGCCGGATGACGACGTCGCGGGCCTTCAGCAAGTCCCTGGCCTGCGCGGCGATCCGCTCGAGGACGATGTCCTGTTCGAGCGTGGAGGAGATCTCCCGCCCGATCTCGGTCAGGGCGGCCATCTCGTTTGCCCGGCGGGTAGTCTCATCGAATAGGCGGGCGTTTTCAAGGGCGATGCTCATGCTGCTCGCAACCGTCTGCAGCAGGCGGACGTCCTGCGGGCTGAAGGCATGCTCGTGGTGCATGTCTATAAGCTGGATCAAGCCAAGCGCCTGGTCGCCGGCGATCAGCGGCACATACACGACGGATTTTTCCACCTGCGTGCCAGGCAGGATAAAGGTGTCAAACCTCTCGACGGCCTCTTCCATGTCTTCATTGATGACGAGCGTCTGGCGATCCCCGATGACATGACCGGCGATACCGCCGAGATGGGTTGGATCGACCGCGATCCGTTTCCCGTCCTCATAGACATAAGGGAAATGCACGCGATCGGTCTCCGGGTCGTAGATCCGGATCATCAAATCCGCCTGGTCGAAAATTTCACGGACCTTGTCCCCTACGGTCTCGTAGATCCCCTGGATGTCGAGCTCTGCGGCAAGCCCTTCCTGGACGCTGTTGATCACCGCCAGCTCGGCGTTGCGGGCTTCGGTCTCCTCGAGCAGCCTTTGGGTCTCATCGAACAGGCGGGCGTTCTCGAGGGCGACGCTCATGCTGTTGGCCAGGGTCTGGAGCAGTCGCACATCGTCATCACCGAACGGCTTCCCTGCTTCGACATTCTGGATACTTATGGCGGCAAAAACGCGCCCTCCGGAGAACATGGGCACGTACACGGCCGATTTGGATGTTTCCGAGCCCTCTACGGTGACCGCGCCCATCTCGGCCAGAATTTCTTCTGCGTTCTCGTTCACGACCAGCGGATCCGTCAGGGCGATCAGGCTGTGATCGAATTTCGTCAGCGGTTTTTTGTCCGGTTCGTAGTGCTGGCCTAACTCATAGCAGTAGCGCAAGTGGTTGAGACCGGCTTTCCGATCGAAAGTCTCAATCACGACAGCATCCGATTCGAAGATCTCCACGATCTTGTCGCCGACGGCCTCGTAGATCCCCTGGATATCCAGCTCGGCGGCCAGCGCGTTTTGCACGCTGTTGATGATCGCCAGCTCGGCGTTGCGCTGCTCGGTCTCGTCGAACAGCCGGGCGTTCTCGAGGGCGACGCTCATGGAGTTTGCCAGTGTGGCGAGCAGGCGAACGTCCGCATCGCTGAAGGCGTCGCCGCGATCGATGTTCTGCAGACTGATGACCCCTTTGACATGGCTGCCGATCATCAAAGGTGCGAAAACAGACGCTTTCGGGCGCTCGGTGCCCGGTGAGACGATCAAGTTGAACCGCTGCTCAGCTTCTTCGAGAGATAAATCCTTCGGGATATGAATAACCTCCGGGTGCGCTAAAAGATAATTCGTAAAGTCGGTGAAAGGGATCGGATCCAGATAGTGGCGCTCCCCTTTCTCGATTATGTAATTCGTGATGATTTCTTTGCGATCATGGTCCAGGTTGCTGATGGTGATGGTTTGCGCATCGAATATCTCGACCAGCTTGTCACCGACCAGGTCATATATCCCCTGGATGTCCAGCTCGGCAACCAGCCCCTCCTGGACGCTGTTGATCACGGCCAGCTCGGCGTTGCGCTCTTCGGTCTCTTTGAGCAGCTGCTGGGTCTCGTTGAGGAGGCGGGCGTTCTCCAGGGCGACGCTCATCGAATCGGCGATCGTCTCCATCAGTCGAACGTCTGATTCGCCGAACGCATGCTCCTTTTCCATGTTCTCAAGCGCTATGGCTCCGCGGTAGAGCCCGTCCCGAACAAGGGGGACGACCAATGCGGATTTCGGCGTGTAGGTCCCTTCGATGGTTCGGCTTCCCGCTTTTTTCATCACCGCTTCGTAATCTTCGTTGATCAGGGTCGTCTGTGGGTTCCGGATCAGCAGTCCGAGAGCGCCTTTCCCGGCGACTTTATAGGGGCGCACTTCCAGCCGCTTGCCGTGTTCGACCACGTAAGGCGTGTAGTTCACGTCCGTTTCCGGATCGTAAAAGGACACGAACACATCGGAGTCGAAGATCTTCCGCAGCTCTTCCCCGACCAGCTCGTAAACGGCGTCGATCTCGAGCTTTGCGGCCAGGCCCTGCTGGACGCGGTTGATGATCGCCATCTCGGCACTGCGCCGTGTGAGGTCTTCTGTCCGCTCGGCGACCTGTTTTTCAAGCCCCTCGGACCATTTGGCGTTCTCGAGCGCCGCGGCGGCCTGGTTGGCCAGCACCCCCAGCAGGTCGGCGTCGGCGCGGGTGAACGGGCCGAAGACCTCGCGGACGTCCAGATAGATCGTTCCCATCACCTCGCCGGCCTGGACGAGCGGCAGGATCAGGACGGAGCGCAGGTGGAGCGGCGGCGGCTCGCCCCCAGGGATTTCCCCGATCCCATTTTGGAGCACGGGCTGGTGTGAGAGCGCGGCCCG
>DATKDL010000141.1:0-20869 GCA_035512695.1 Anaerolineales bacterium
CCGAAGACCGGCAGGTCAACCTGGCCGTTTCGCTGCACGCTGCCACGGACGAGGCCCGCACGGCCATGCTGCCGGTCAACGCCCGCTACCCGCTCGGCGAACTGATCCCGGCCTGCCGGGATTACGTCCAAAAAACCGGCCGGCGGATCACGTTCGAGTGGGCCCTGATCCGGGACGTCAACGACTCCCCGGAAGAGGCCGCCCGGCTGGCCCGCCTGCTCGTCGGCATGATCTGTCATGTCAACGTCATCCCACTCAACCCGACCCGCGGCTATGAAGGCCAGGCGACGACGGCCGAACGGGCGGAATCGTTCCGCAGCATCCTTGAGCAGGCCGGGATCACCTGTACGATCCGCGTCCGGCGCGGGATCGACATCGACGCCGGCTGCGGCCAGCTGGCCGTGAGGCAGACCGACTGATGGACACCGAGAACCTGCTGCCGGTCCTCGAGCTGGTCGAGCGTGCGATCGCCTCGGAGCGGGTCGACGAAGCCGTGGAGGCCTTCCTCGAACTGCATCTCGCCGACCAGGCCGCCGTCTTCAACTTGCTCGACGAGAAGACCCAGTCCGCGCTGCTCAACAACCTGGATATCCCCGCCACGGCCGATCTCTTCGACGAAATGACCGATGAGGAGACTCTCGAGGCGGCCGACGGCCTCGCGATCGGGCGCCTGGCCGACGTCCTGGATGAGATGGAACCGGACGAGGCGGCCGACCTGCTCGGCGACCTTCCACCGGCGGTCGCCACGCAGGCGCTGGCGGAGATGGAGGATCCCGAAGACGTCCTTCCGCTGCTGGGTTTCCCCGACGAGACCGCCGGCGGCCGGATGACGACGGCATTCATCGCTTTGCGAAGACAGACCACCGCCAAACAGGCGATCGATTTCCTGCGATCCGTCGGGCCCGTCTCGGATGTGCCGTATTACCTTTTCGTCGTCGACCGAGAGAAGCGCCTTGCAGGAGTGATCGGCCTTCGTGAACTGGTCATCGCCGATCCGGACGTCCGGATGGAGAACGTCATGGAGGCGGAGGTCATCTTCGTCACAACCGAGACCGACCAGGAGGAGGCTGCCCGCACGATGGCCCGCTACAACCTGGCGGCTTTGCCGGTCGTCGACGACCAGCGCCGGCTGGTCGGCGTGATCACCGGCGACGACCTGGTCGACGTCCTGGATGAGGAGGCCACCGAGGACATCTACCGGCTGTCAAACGTGACCGACACGGGCATCGAACCCGAGAGCGGGATCTGGAACCAGATCAAGGGCCGGCTGCCGTGGCTGTATCTGAGCATGCTGACCTCGCTGTTTGCCGCCTGGGTGATCAGCCGCTTCGAGTACATCATCGCACAGGTGGCCGTCCTGGCCGTGTTCCAATCGGTCGTCGCCGGCCTGGGCGGGAACGCCGTGACCCAGAACATGGCCATAACCGTCCGGGCGTTGGCGCTCGGGCGGATCGCCCCAAAGCGCGCCTGGCCGATCATCCTGCGCCAGAGCCTGATCGGGTTGTTGATGGGGATCGCGATCGGAGTAGTGGTCGGACTCGGGGCTTTTCTGTGGCGAGGGAATATCCACCTGGGGCTGATCCTTGGGCTGGCCCTGATCGGAAACCTGGCGGTGGCAGGCGTTGCGGGAACGATGATACCATTGGTCCTGAAGGCGCTTGGCCAGGACCCGGCGCTGGCATCGGCCGTCCTGGTCACGACCGTGACGGACAGCATGGGGTTTTTGCTCTTCCTTGGATTGGCATCTTATTATCTTGGTTTTCTGACCGCGTAGGAAAAATTGGTTCAGCGAATTTGGCTGCGGCTCCGTCGCAGTCGCACCCGCACCCAAATTCGCCCATCTTCCATTTCATGTGACCGAGGCGAGTCTTGAAAGCAAAAGTGATCCTCAACCCTTACTCCGCCCGCTGGAAGGCAGGCGAACGGCAGGCCGAGATCGAAGCGGCGCTGGCGGCCGCCGGGGTGGCGTATTCGATCTCCGCATCGGATTCCCCGGGCCACGCCATCCTCCTGGCCCTCGAGGCCGTCCGGGAGGGTTTCAACCCGATCCTGGCCGCCGGCGGGGATGGGACGATCAGCGAGGTCGTCAACGGTCTCCTGACCGCAGAGGCCGGGGAAAACGTCGTCTTTGGGATCGTGCCATTGGGAACCGCCAACGACCTGGCCGACAACCTCGGCTGGCCAAAGGATCTGAACCTGGCCGCCGAGAAGATCGCCGCCGGGAAGACCCGCTCCCTGGACGTATGCTCGATCAACGGCCGGTATTTCATCAACAACGCAGGTCTCGGGCTGGAGCCGCACATCTCCACCATCCAGGTCCGGATGAAAAATCTCCGGGGGATCCTGCGCTACCTGGCCGCCGCCCTCAAAGGGATCCTGGACAACCCGCAGTGGGACATGGAGCTGGAATGGGACGGCGGCTCCTATGCGGGACCGACCACCCTGGTCTCGATCGGCAACTGCGCCCGCACCGGAGGGATTTTCTACACCGTCCCGCACGCCGACCCGCACGACGGGAAGCTGACCTTCATTCACGGCCACATCGCCTCCCGCCTGCGCATCCTGCAGGCCTTCCCGATGATCATGAAATCCGGAAAGGGTAATATCAGCGAGCATCCCCGGGTTTCAGAGGTGCACGCGACCCGGCTGAGCGTCCGGATCCCGGCCGGCTCCCCGGCGCATGCGGACGGCGAGGTGATCGCGGCGAACGAAACCCGCTTCGAGTTCCGGGTCTACCCCGGCCGGCTAAAGATCCTGTCGGCATGATCCTGGCCCGCTTCCTGCGGTTTGCCTTCAGGTTGCTTTACCACCGGCTGGCGTGGATCTACGATATCGTGGCCGCGGCGGTCTCGGCGGGCCAGTGGAAGAACTGGGTGCTCTCGACGGTCCCACTGCTGCCGGAGACCGGGCGGATCCTGGAGGTCGGCCACGGTCCCGGCCACCTGCTCGAACATCTGCTGCGGAAGGGCCGGCGGATCGCTGCGGTCGACCTGAGCCCGCAGATGGGCCGACGCGCGCGCCGGATGCTGCGGGCGGCCGGTTTGGAGGCGCCCCTTGCACGAGCCAATGCCCTGGCGCTCCCGTTCCCGCCTGGGGCATTCGACGCCGTCGTCGCGACCTTTCCGGCCGAATACATCGCCGAGCGCGCCGCCTGGGTCTCGTTCGCCCGGGTGCTGGCGCCCGGCGGCCGGGTCGTCGTCCTGCTGGGTGCGAACCCGCTCGGCCGGGGCCTGCTCCGGTCCGCAAGCCGGCTGCTTTTCCGGCTGACCCGGCAGGAAATCAAGGTTCCGGAGGACCTGATCCGGGTCCGCTTCGAAGCGGCCCTCCGGGAAACCGGGTTGGAGGTCGAGTTCAGGCAGGCCGAAGTCGACCGCAGCACCGTCTTTTTGTTGTTGGCAAAACGGGACGGCTCGGCGGAGCGTGGCTCCGCCGAGCCGTCCCGTTTTGCCATATAATTTTTTTCATGGAACTTTCCCTCGGCATCGCAAAAATCAAAAAGTACGCCGTCTCCGAAAGTGGGGATACCCTCGAATTCATTGAGCGCCCGGGGGGCGGGCTTTCGGTCGTGCTGGTGGACGGGCAGCGCTCCGGTCGGGGGGCCAAGCGGATCTCGAACAAGGTCGCCGGGAAGGTCGTCAGCCTGCTATCGGAGGGGATTCGGGACGGCGCGGCGGCCCGGGCGGTGTCGGATTATCTGTATCACGAGCGCGGCGGAAAGGTCACGGCGACGCTCAATATCCTCTCGGCCGACCTGGTCACGAAAACGATCGTCGTCACCCGCAATAACCCGGCGCCGGTCTATGTGGCCCATGGAGGGGAATTCAAAACCCTGGATGATCCCTCGCCGGCGATCGGGGTGCGTCTGCACACCCGCCCGGTGATCTACGAGCTGCCGTTCGAGCCCGGTGTGACGCTGCTGGCCTATACCGACGGGGTCACCCATGCAGGGAGCCGGACCGGGGAGAGTCTGGACGTCCTGGCGGAGTTCGCCCGGCTGCTGGCCGGGGATCACAGCGCCCAGGAGATCGCCGACGCCATTCTCGGGCGCGCGATGGCGCTCGACCACGGCCGGCCGGTTGACGACATCTCCGTGGCAGTGCTCAAGATCAATCTGTACGAAGGGGATGAGATCCGTAGGGTGTCCGTCAGCCTGCCGCTTGGGCCGCTGATATGAAAACGGTCACGATCGGGCTGGTCGGGCCGTGCACGTCCGGCAAGTCGACGATCCGCCCGCTGCTTGAGGCGCAGGGCTTCGTCGTCCGCCACATCGCCCAGGAGCATTCGCATGTCCCGGCCATGTGGCGGGTGATCGGGAAACCGGATTTCCTGGTCTTTCTGGACGTCTCTTACCCCGAAACCCTCCGCCGGCGAAACTGGAACTGGACCCGGGCGGATTACGACGAGCAGCAGCGCAGATTAGCGCACGCCCGCGAACATGCTAACCTGGTGATCGATACGGATGCGCTCAGCCCGGATCGAGTCGTGGATCGGATCACCTTGTATTTAAAAACTTCACAAGAACCAAAACACTGATGTCTGTTACCCTCCGATCCAAAACAACGGCCCCACCCGCACAAGCAAATCCTGCGCAAACGCCGGCAGGAACAGGAGGATCGCCGCGCCGGCGATCAGGAAAGGCCCGTAGGGTATCGCCATGAAGGCCCGGTAGCGGCGGAGCAGGAGCGTGACCAGGATCAGGACCAGGCTGAAGACGCCGGCGATCAGGACCGAGAACATCAAGCCCACCAGGATGTTCGGCCAGCCCAGGGCGAGGCCCAGGATCCCGGCCAGGTTGACGTCCCCATAACCCAGGGCGACTTCGTCGTCTTTCTGCAGCTTGCGCGTCAGGCGGATGAAGACGATCCCCATTCCGTACAGCGCCAGCAGGACGGCGTAGCCGGCCGCGCCGCCCAGCAGGGCGTCTCGCCAGCCGTGGAGATACGCGCCGAGCGGGAGCGCCAGGACGGCGCCGGCCAGGCTGACCGGGTGCAGGATCAGCCGCAGCTCGATATCGATCACGGCGACGACCCCGAAAAAGATCCAGATCGCCGCGCCGGTCCAGAACGAAAGGGCCGGCAGCGGCTCGGCAGCGCCGGCCAGCCAGGTGAATAGAAGGATGAACAAAAGTTCTACAATCCAGCTCCGGATGCTGCGCCGGCGGCCGCAGCTCGGGCAGCGGCGCGGCCAGAGGAAATAGTTTATCGGCGGCTGGCGTTCGCCGCAGTGCAGGCAGATTGGTGGGCCAGGTCTCCGGTAGTAAGGGAGGACGTCGGACAGGTAGTTGACGAGCAATCCGGCCAGGAACCCGAGCAAGGCGGCCAGCGGCGGAGCGGGCATGGCCGTATTATACTTGTGGGCACTATGGAACGATTCGTCATTCAAGGAGGCGTCCCGCTGGTGGGGGAGGTGCGGGCTTCCGGAAACAAGAACGCCGTCCTGCCGCTTTTGGCAGCCTGCTTGCTGACCGATGAGCCGGTCACGCTGCACAACGTCCCGGACATCCGTGACGTTCACGTGATGGGGGACCTGCTGCGCAGCGTGGGGGCGGAGGTGGACGTGCTGGATGCGCACACCTGGCGGGTGCGGGCGGCCAACGTCCACGACGCCACGCTCGACGCTGCTTTGTGCCGGCGGCTGCGGGCCTCGATCGTCCTGGCCGGACCGATGGTCGCCCGCACCGGAGAACTGAATCTGCCGCCGCCCGGGGGCGACCTGATCGGCCGCCGGCCGGTCGATACGCACGTCCTGGCGCTGCGGGCGCTCGGGGCGACGGTCGAATACGACCGCGCCGCCGACCTGCTGCACATCCGGTCGGATGGGATGCGCGGGGCAGACATCCTGCTGCAGGAAGCCAGCGTGACCGGGACCGAAAACGCCGTCATGGCGGCGGTGACGGCGCTTGGGGATACGGTCATCCGCAACGCCGCCTCCGAGCCGCACGTCCAGGAGGTCTGCCGGTTCCTGAACCGGTTGGGGGCGAGGATCGGGGGGATCGGATCGAACACACTGGAGATCGAAGGGGTGGTCCGGCTCGGGGGAGGGGAGTTCACCGTGGGGCCGGATTATCTGGAAGTGGCCAGCTTTATCCTGGCCGGGGTGATGACGGGCGGTACGGTGCGGGTGCGCGAGGCCGGTCCGGAGTATCTCGAGATGGCGCGGCTGGCGTTCCGACGGCTCGGGATCGAGTGGGCCGTGGAGGGGGAGGACGTCGTCGTGCCGCGCGAGCAGGTCCTCGAGATCCGGTCGGACCTGGACGGATCGATCCCGGAGATCCGGGCGCAGCCCTGGCCGGGTTTCCCGAGCGACCTGATGAGCCTGGCGATCGTGGCGGCCACCAGGAGCCGTGGGAGCGCCCTGTTCCACGACTGGATGTACGAGGGTCGGATGTATTTCACGGACAAATTGAAGCGGATGGGGGCGCAGATCGTCCTGTGCGATCCGCACCGCTGCATCGTCAATGGGCCGGCGAAGCTGTATGGAGCGGAGGTGGAGAGCCCCGACATCCGGGCCGGCCTGGCGCTGGTCCTGGCGGCGCTGGGGGCGGAGGGGAAATCGGTGATCCGGAACGTGGGGCATATCGACCGGGGGTATGAACGGATCGAGGAGAAGCTGCGGGGGTTGGGGGCGCAGGTGGAGCGGGTGGTCTGATTAATTCTCAAAAAACAAACACGCCGGTGCGGGTTTCACCCGCACCGGCGTGTTTGTTTTTTGAGACATCCGTAAACCCTTGACAGGGGAGGCGGATTGCGTATAATATAATTTATGGTTTCGATAACAACTATTACAATAAACATAATGACCTCGCCAGATAACCTGAAAACAGGGCCAAAATACAGGAATTATTGCCATGCCCGCTGACATGACGGTACAGGGTGCAGTAGAGAATTACCTGGACACTGTCCGGCTCGCCCGTGCGGAAAACACGTTCATCACGTACAAAAAAGCGCTGGCGAAATTTACCGACACGCTCCAGGACCGTCGTATGCCGCCGGATAAAACCCCGATCACAGATCTAAAAGAAGACGCGATCGCCTGGTTCATCCAGGACCTGAAAAACTACGCACCGGCCACCGAAGCGCTGTATCTCAAAGCCGCCTTCCGTTTTTACCGGCACCTGGTCGCCGAAGACCTCATGCCCGTCAATCTCCCCCGGCTCAAGATGATCCTGGACCAGCGCGGCCGCAAGCAAGGCACCCGCCTGCCGCAGTTCCCCCGCGACGAGATCGAACAGGTGCTAAACTATGCGCAAGAACTGAATGCGATCCAGACCGAAGGCGAGCAGGACCGCCTGATCCTGCTGCGCGACCGGGCCTTCCTCATCACCCTGGCCGACACCGGTCTGCGTGTCCACGAAGCCTGCGGGCTGCGGCGCGGCGACGTCAGCTGGAACGAAGGCCGGGCGATCCTGATCGGCAAGGGTGACAAGGAAGCCGTCATCCGCTTCTCCACCCGCTCACTTCAAGCCTTGAAAGACTACCTCAACGCCCGCGCGGCTCAAGACGGCGCCTCCGGCCGCCCGCTGCCCTCCCTGCCGGTCTTCTCCCGCCACGACAAGGGCGCCGGGGGGAAAACGAAACCGATCACGACCACGACCGGCCGCAACATCGTAAACAAGCGCGTCGGCGAGGTCCTTGGGGATGAGGCCGCCGGCCGGATCACCCCCCACTCCTTCCGGCATTTCTTCGTCACCACCGTCCTGATCGGTTCAGGCGGCAACCTCAAGCTGGCCCAGGAGCTCGCCCGGCACGAGAACATCGACAACACCCAGCGGTACGCACACCTCTACGACGATGAGCTGGACCGCGGGTATCACGAGATCTTTGAGAACCGGTAGTAACGCCACATGTGGCGTCTCTACGCAGTCGCCGGAACCGCCTGCTTGCCCAGCAGTCGCGTAGGCGCGTGAACGAACAGGTAGTAAATTGCCACCAATCCGCTCAGCGCGACGACCCCAGTATAGATGGTCAGCCCCAACCGGTGCTCCGGCGTCGTCGTCGGAAGCCGGGTCAGGAACGGCACGATCAGGACCACGTCGTACGCAAGGAACCCCATCAGCTGCCCACCCGCATTCGCCCAACTCGGCCGCAGCAGCCCATAGACGAAATACGCCGAGGCGCCCAGGAACATCCAGCCGATCACGACCGATAGCTCGGGTGTGATGCCCCACGGGATCGAGTTCGGGACTTTCAACGCCAGCCGCCCGCCGACGATCCACAGCGCAATCACAAAGAAGACGAACGCCCAGCGGACCGGCCCCGGCATCCGGATCGTTTCATCAAGCGGCTGCCGGGCACCCCATATCAGCAGCGCCAGTCCGAACAGGCTCCCGAATACACTCGCCGCTCCCAGGGCGATAAACCCCTCCGAGAAACAGACGACCGCCATCGCAGTCAGGATAACGAGATAATCGAGGCCGATGCCGGCCAGCGCACCCAGACGGCCGGAAAGCACCGCCCAGAGCGTCGAGGCCGCCGCAGCCGCAAAAATCGAAGCGACAAAGATGTAGGTCAGCGGCGTCGTCCCTTCGAACGGCCACATGCCGGTCGCAATCGGCCACTGGAAGAAAAACGCCGCTGCAAAGAAGAGCTGCACCACGCTGACCACCACCATGAGATTGCGCACAAATCGGGACATCCAAACCTCCTCCGGGAAACGGTGCTGCATGCCGGTGATGTGATCGCCGGCCGGGTTCCGGGAAATAATCACCCCCCACCCGGGTTCATCGATTAACATTTCCCCTCGCAAACGCCCCAAAATGGCGCCGCTACGGGGTCCTGCAAAAAGCCATCCCGTCCGGATGGATCCCCACCTCGATCCGGCCGATCTCCTTCAACCTCCCAACATCGATCACCGACACATCATTCGTCTTGTTGTTCGCCACATACGCCCGGTCCCCTGCCCCATTGAAGACCGTCCCGCCCGGCCAGATTCCGACCTCGATCCGTTTTATTTCGAACATCCGTTCTGTATCGATCACGGTCACGCAATCCCCCTCCCGGTTCGGCACGAAAGCCAGCCGCCCGTCCGGCGAAAACGCCACCCGGATCGGGACTGCCGCCGTACTCACCCGGCCCTGCAGGCTGTGCGTGGCGGTGTCGATGATGTAGACCAGGTTGTCGTCCTGATTGGCAATATAGACCCACTTCCCGTCCGGGCTGACCCCGATCCCCTCCGGGGAGCGCCCGACCGGGTGGTGGGCGATCCATTCCTCCGTCTCCAGGTCCAGGATTGAGAACGAGTTGGCGCCGATGTTGGAGATGTACGCCCGGTTGCCATCCGGCGCCAGGGCCACCATGTGGCTCATCCGCTGCGCCGGGATCACCTTCCGCACGGCATGCGTTGCCGCGTCGAGGATAAAAACCTTGTTCGCATATGTGCTCGCCAGGACCAGCCGCCCGTCCGCCGTCACCTTCCCCTCGTGCGGAAACCGGAACGCTGGGTGCCGGATCGTGTCGATAACCTCCATCGACTTCATATCGAAGACCGAGATCGTGTCCCCACCCGCATTCGAGACGAACGCCTTCGCGCCATCCGGCGTCACGGCCACCTCGTGCGGGTTGCGGTCGACGGCCACTGTCTTAACGACCGCCCCACCTGGTTCATCGATAAAGGTGACGGTGTCTTCATCTTTATTCAGTACGATCAAAACATCGGGCATTTAGACCTCCAGGATTGAATGAGCGAATGGGCGAATGGGCGTGTTATCACAAGTCGCCCATTCGCTCATTCGCTCATTCAATCATTCGCTATTATACAACCCTCATTTTTGGTAAAATGCACCAATGCATCAAAACAGCAGCCCCTTTTATGTCCCCGAACGCGCCATGGTGATCATGGCCCATCCTGACGACCCCGAATTCTCCTGTTCCGGAACCATCGCCCGATGGACATCCCACGGTGCAAAGGTATGCTACGTCCTCGTCACCAGCGGCGACGTCGGGATCGCTGCACGGGGGATGACCCGGGAGCGGGCCATCGAGATCCGCGAGCGCGAACAGATGGCCGCCGCAAAGGTTTGCGGCGTCGAGGAAGTCGTCTTCCTGCGCGAACCGGACGGCATGGTCGTTCCCACCCTGGAATTGCGTAAAAAGCTCGTTCGAGAAATCCGGCGATTTCGGCCGGAAGTCGTCATCTGCGGCGACCCGACCGTCGTATGGGCAGGCGCAAATTACATCAACCACCCCGACCATCGCGCCGCGGCGACTGCCGCGGTCGACGCCATCTTCCCGGCCGCCGGGCAGCCCAACCTTTTCGAGGAGATCGAGATGGAAGACGGTTTCCTGGCGCACAAACCCAGGAAGGTCATGGTCAGCACCTGGGCGCAGGACCCGGATGTATTCATCAATATCACCGAAACGATATCGAAAAAGATCGCTGCCCTGCGCGCCCACGAGAGCCAGATGACGGGCTGGGATCCGGAACCGATGGTTCGGGAGTGGGCCGCCGAGCGCGCCAGGGGGAAAGAAATGGAATTTGCAGAAGCATTTAAAGTCGTCACACTCGAAAGCGATGAGGAGTGGCTAAAATGGAAGGGCGACGTCGTCGGCCGGGAAAACGGCGCGACGGACGAACAGCCGCAGGTGGATTCATAGTGCCGGTGATTGCCGGCAGTGCTCGTTTATTCAGGTCTGATCTGGAGGAGACCGAATGGAAAAGAAACGTTCCCAACACTTGACCAGCATCTTGCAAGCGGATCTGATCTCGATCCTGGCGCTGGTCGCCTTTGTCGTCATCGTGTACATGCTCGACGAACTGCTGCAGCCCCTGTTGAGCGGATTCACTTTAATACTGGCCGGCGTGATCCTGGCGATCGTCCCGGCGATTGTCTGGCTGGCGTTCTTCTACCGCCGGGACCGGCTGGAGCCGGAGCCAAAAGGCATGGTCATGCAGGTTTTCTTGCTGGGCGCCCTGGTGGCGGCCGCGATCGGCATCCCGGTCGTTGATAATCTGTTTGCAGTCGACAACTGGTTGACCCGTTCCACCATGACGCATATCCTCGGTGCGATTTTTGTGATCGGTTTCACCCAGGAATTCCTGAAATACGCCGCCGTGCGGTTCTCCGTTTTCGGCTCGTCAGAATTCGACGAACCGGTGGACGGAATCGTGTACGCCACCGCAGCCGGGCTCGGTTACGCTGCCCTGCTGAACATCAACTTCGTGATCGAATCCGGCGGGGTCGACCTGGGTGCCGGGGTCATCCGCATCACGGTGACCTCCCTGGCTCACGCCAGTTTCGCCGGGGTGGTCGGCTATTTCCTCGGACAGGAAAAGTTCACCAAACGCCCCGCCTGGTGGTCTGCGGCAGGGGTCTCGCTGGCGGCCGTCCTCAACGGCCTGTTCTTTTTCCTGCGTTCGACCCTCACCCAGGGATCGCTGACCGCCTCGGGCGGCGAGGTCCAGCGCTGGCTGGGTTTCGTCCTTGCGGCGTTCCTGGCTGCGGCCGTGACCTGGGTGCTTTCCGGAACGATCCGCAAACAGATGAAACTGCCGGCGCAAACCGCCGGCGGAATGGAGGAGGGCTAAGATGACCGCTCAGATCATGGTGCAGCGCTCGAACACCCAGGCCCTCGTCGTGGTGGCTGCCACGGCGATCGCGCTGCTGATCGGCTGGGGCTTGAAAGGCTTTGTCGAGGGACAAACCCGCGACGTAACGGTGGAGGGCATCCGGGCAGCCGTCCCTGCAGGCTGGCTCGTCGAACAGTCCAGCAACAGCCTGCTGACCGGCGGAACGGAGAACACAGGCCTGGTATTCACCGCCCGTGACCCGCTCGATCCGGAAACACGCTATCTCGTTTCCGCGCTACCTGCCGCGCCGGACTCGGATCTGGCCGCAACAGCCGCTTTCCGCAACCTTCAGCGCGCCCAGGACAATTTGGCATATCGCATGTTCGAGCAATCCCTCGTGTCCCTGAAAGGCCGGGACGGATACCGGGTCAACTTTGCATTCGTGGACGCTGCCCGAGTCGATCGAGCGCCTGTCGTGTACCAGGGTGTGGACTACTATTTTGCGGAAGGCGATCAGACGATCGTCGTTACGCTTGAAACAACCCGACCGCTCGAAACGGCGCTCACGGCCTTCCGTGACTTCGCCGCCGGTGTCGGGTTGGGAGAATGATGGAAATGAACAGAACGAAATCCCCCACCGCAAGGGTGGTCCAGGCGATCGCAACGCTGGTGCTGGTAAGTCTGGCCTGCAGCCTGGGCGACAACACGGATGTCATTCAGTCTCCTGTTCCGCCGACCCAGGTCCCGCAGCTGCCGACGGATACTGCCGCGCCCGACCTCCCTACCGCCACGCCGGGCTTACAGCCGGTTCAACCGACCGGCGTCGGGCTTTCGACCGGCCAGCGCCAGCACCTCGCGGCCGCCACGGTCCTGATCATCATGGCCGAAGTCGAGGGCGGCGATTTCTATCCGTTTGGGATCGGTTCGGGGACCGTGCTGTCCGCTGACGGCCTGATCCTGACCAACGCGCACGTCGCCCGCCCCTCCGCCGGCGGCTTCGGGGAGGACCCCGACGCGCTCATCATCGCGCTGAACAAGAACGAGAGCAGCCCACCGGCGCCCACCTATCTCGCAGAAGTCCTCGCGGTCGACGGATTTCTGGACCTGGCGGTGATCAAGATCACCTCCAACCTGGACGGTTCGTTCGTCAACGCCGGATCGCTCGGTCTTCCCTACGTCGATATCGGCAACTCGGATGACATGCACCTCGGCGATTCCGTCAACATCTTCGGGTTCCCCGGGATCGGCGGCGATACGATCACGTTCACAAAGGGCAGCGTTGCCGGCTTTTCGAGCCAGGACCCGATCGGCGACCGGGCCTGGATCAAGACCGATGCCACGATCGCCGGCGGAAACTCAGGCGGCCTGGGCGCGAACGACTTCGCTCAGATCATCGGCGTCCCGACCCGCGGCGGAGCGGGCACCGATACCAGCATCACCGACTGCCGCGTCGTCCAGGATACCAACGGCGACGGCCGGCTGGACCAGAACGACACCTGCATCCCGATCGGCGGGTTTATCAACGCCCTCCGCCCGATCAACCTCGCCGTGCCGCTGATCCGGTCCGCTCAGACCGGCACCGCCTACGTCAGCCCGTACGACGCCGGCGGGGGCGGAATCGCCGGTACCGGGAACGAACGGATGACCTTCCTGCACTTTTCCACTTACTTCGACGAAAATACGGTCTGCGGGGTCAACCCGGCCACATCGTTCCCGTCGGGAGTCGATCAGCTGACGGCGTCCTTCTCCTACGCCGGGTTGACCGATGGCCAGGACTTCGGTCTGTACTGGCTGATCGACGGCGACGTCGCAGTGGACAATCTGTTTGCCTGGGACGGCGGTCCGAGCGGCGAGTGCTACGTCTTCTATGTTCACAACGGGGGTGATGCGCTCCCGGACGGCCAGTACACCCTGTTGCTTTTCGCAGGGGATGAGCTGCCGCAGATCGCAGAAGCCACCACCACGGTCGGCGGCGGAGGTGGAGGTGGAGTCGCCCCGCCCCCCGGCGGCGCCGTTTCCGTCGACGGCTTTATCTGGGACGCCGACACCGGCAACCCGATCGCCGAGGCCGTGATCGTCATCCTGAAACCCGGGCTGGACGCCGATGCATGGCTTGTGAACGGCACGGATGACGACGTCTTCACCTGGACTTCGACCGATGCGAACGGATTCTTCATTCTCCCGGATGCGCTGCAGCGCGGCGTGGAATACCCGGCCCTGGCCGGCGCGTCGTCGCAAGGCTACCTGACCACGACCGGCTTCTTCCTGCTGACCGACGACGATCCGGACGCAATCACGATCAATATCGAGCTGAACAAATAATCAAATAATCGGGCGGCGCAGGGCTGCATTTGGCGCAGTCCTGCGCCGCCCTTCTTTCACCGGTTTTTTTCATATGATGATGCACCGCGGCGGCTGGTGGAGCTATATCTCCCAGGATGACTCCAGGGGCCGGCCCAAAATCGATCGGGATCTCCTGGTAAGGGCGCTGCAATACGGGCGCCCTTATCTCCGGTTAATCGGCGTCGTCCTGGCGACGATCATCCTGGGATCGCTCGTCGACCTGGTCCCGCCGTTGCTGTTCCGGGATTTGATCGACAACGTCATACCGAATACCGATTACGTCCGGCTCAATTGGCTGGCCGCAGGGATGATCGGGATCCCGATTCTGAGCAACCTGATCGGGGTCCTGCAGCGCTGGGCGAGCGCCAAAGCCGGTGAGGGGATAATCTTCGACATGCGCCAGCAGCTTTACGGGCATATCCAGCGCATGTCGATCCGGTTCTTTACGCACACCAAGAGCGGGGAGATCATCTCGCGGCTGAACAATGACGTCGTGGGGGCGCAGAATGCGATCACAGGAACCATCCCGAGCGTGGTGACCAATGTCTTCACCCTGGTCACCACGCTGGTCGTCATGCTGGCCTTTGAGTGGCGGCTGACCGTGCTTTCGGTCGTCGTCCTGCCGTTATTCCTGCTTCCGGCGAAGCGGGTCGCCCGCATTTTGCGAGAGATCCGGCGGGAGTCGATGGATCTGAACTCCGAGATGAGCAGCCACATCGGCGAGACGCTCAGCATCAACGGCGCCATGCTGGTCAAAATCTTCGGACGCCAGCGAAATGAGCTCGAACGGTATAACTCCAGCAGCGCCGGTGTGCGCGACCTCGGGGTCCGGCGGGCGATCGTGGGGCGCTGGTTTTTTATGGGGCTTGGCCTCTCGGCCGCCCTTGGGACTGCCCTGGTTTACTGGGTCGGGGGCCGCTTCGTCATGGACGGCGCCCTGACGGTCGGGACGATCGTGGCTTTTTCAAGCTACATCTTCCGGTTGTACGGTCCCATCTCGGCATTGACCAACGTACAGGTGGAGTTTGCGCAGGCGATGGTCAGCTTTGAAAGGGTTTTTGCCTACCTGGATCTGCCGGTGGAGATCGACGATCCGGCGGATGCGGTCGAACTGAAAGACGTCACAGGCCGGATCTGGTTCGAAGATGTCTCGTTCTCTTACATCGGAGAAGATGATTCGGAAGGCGGGCCGGACGTGCCGGACGGCCCACCCTCGACTGCCGAAAACGGCCGCACGCCGAAAACAGGTCCGTCGGTCCGGACAGACGGGAGGGAAGGGTTCGAACCCGGCCCGATCCCGATGATCTCGACCCGCCGCTGGGCGTTGAAGGACGTCTCATTCGAGATCGATCCGGGCGAACTGGTCGCCCTGGTAGGCCCATCCGGGGCGGGCAAGACGACGATCACCTATCTGCTCCCGAGGCTGTACGATCCGACCGAAGGGCGGATCCTGCTGGACGGCCATGATCTGCGCGCGGTGACCCAGGAATCGCTCGCAAACCAGATCGGGATGGTGACCCAGGAATCCTATCTATTCCACGACACGGTCCGGAAGAACCTGCTCTATGCGCATCCGGATGCAAGCGACGATGAATTGGAGACCGCCTGCCGGGCGGCCAACATCCACGATTTCATCGCCAGGCTCCCGGACGGCTATGACACGATTGTCGGAGAGCGCGGCTACCGGTTCAGCGGCGGGGAGAAGCAGCGCATCGCCATCGCGCGGGTTATCCTGAAAGACCCGCGTATCCTGATCCTGGATGAAGCCACCTCGCACCTCGATAGCCAGAGTGAGAGCCTGATCCAGGCTGCGCTGGAGCCGCTGTTCGAAGGCCGAACGAGCATCGTCATCGCCCACAGGCTGTCGACCATCCTTGCAGCGGATAAGATCCTGGTGATCGATGATGGCCGGGTCGCCGAAGCGGGGACGCACGCAGAGCTGATCGAGCGTGGCGGTCTGTATTCCGATTTATATGAAACGCAGTTCAAAGCGATGCCGCGGTCCGGTATTGCGGATTAATCACCGTACCCACTCCAGGTTTCCATAAAACGCCTGGCTCGCGAGCACCTGCACCAGCCCGCTCCCGTCCAGATTCATAATCCACAGCCCGGTCGCGCTGATAAAGGCGAGCCTGTCTCCGTCCGGTGAAAAGTCGCCGTACATCCCCTGATCGAAAAGCTGCGAGACCTGGGAAGCCTCACCGGTTTCCAGGTCCGCTCGCCACCAATCGGAGGGGACGTTGTGCGCGCTGGCCGGGATAACCCCGAACAAGCGGTCCAACCACGACAACGGCGGCGGGGCTTCGCTGACCGCGCTGAAATACAGGTAGCGTCCGTCGGGCGAGAAGATCGGCGCATCGATCGTGGGGAAACTTTCCGGGTCCAGGACGGTCAGGTGGTCGCCACCCGTCGACGGAACGACTCGCAGCTCCGCCGGATCGTCGAAACCGGCGCTGGGGTTGAGGGTCACATAGGCCAGGCGCTCATCGTCGGCCGAGACCGCCTGCCAGAACCCATCCTCGACGACGATCGCCGCCTCCCCGCTCGCCGCGTCCAACCGGCCGATGTGATAACGGAATCCGAAATCGACGGTGTCGTCTCCCACGAACCAGGAGTAGTAGACTTCCCGGCCGCTGTTGGAGTAGAAAGCCGAGAAAAATGCTTCGATCTCCTCCACCCGCTCGAGCAGCGGGGTTAGGGAGCCGTCCGGGTCCAGGCGGTAGAGGTCGGTGTAGCCGTATTGGGTTTGCCCCTCCGGTGGGACGGGGGCATAGGACAACAAGAGGTCTGAATGCTCCGGGTTAAGCGAAGCCGAGAGTACCCAGGTATTTTCAGGCGCCACGAAAACCGGCGCAAAGTGTCCGGTCTCGAAGTCGAATACGACCACCGACTGGCCGATTTCCGAGAACGACAGGAAGACGACGCTGCCATCCAGGCCGAGGCTCTCCCAGCCCGGAAGGACCTCGTAATCGAGCGCGGAGTCGTCGAGATATGGAAATCCGAACCAATCGATCGGCGCGGTGGTTGCGCCTTCGATTGTGGCCGTTGGTGTGACCGGCGGCGGATCGGTCGGTACGGTTGTTTCGGTGCCGGTCCGGGCCGGCGGGACGGGCGTCGGGACCAGGCTGGTCCCATCGAGCTGGACCGTGCAGGCTCCGGCGAGCAGGGCAGCCGCGGCCAGGGCGAGGAGCGGGCGAATGGGTTTGCGAATGATCAAGGCGTTTCCTCTTCGAGCGGCCGGCTGAATGTGCGGATGTAGTTCACCACGTGCCAGCGCTCCTCGTCTGTGAGAATATTTTCGAACTGCGGCATCACCGACGCCTCGCCAAAACCGAACGAGATCCATTCGTACAGGGTCCCGTCCGGGTGGACCCCGGGCTCGGTGTGCGTATACAGGTCGGCCGGTGGTGGCTGCAGCGTCAATCCGACCGGCCCATCGCCGCGGCCGGCCGGGCCATGACAGCTCAGGCATTGGACCCGGTAGATCGCCTGCCCCTCCATGACCGATTCCCGGTTCGGCGGGATCGGGTTAATGAAGCGTGGTTCGGTCCCGGAAGGCAGCCGGAAGGCGAACACCGCGGAGCCGATCAGCGCCAGGCCCGAAAGCCAGATCCAGGGCCGGCCAACCCGGATCTCCGGGCGGAAGCCTTTGAGTGCCGGCGCGACGGCGGCGGCCGAAAGCAGCAGGACGAACGCTGCGTACCGGTTCCAGTCCAGCGCGGAGGAGCCGTCCGTTCCAACGGGAAGCTCGAAATTCGCAAAAGCATCGAACTCCCCCACTCGGCGGACGCTGACCTGGATCTGCCAGAGATCCGGCAGGCTGAGATAGGCGCCCGAGGTCTCATACAGCCCGCCGCCGCGGTCATCCAGCACGGCTTCGGAAGGCGGCAGGTCAGCCGCGGCGGGTACGAACTGGAGCGCGACTTCACGCAATCCCGCCTGCGGATCGCCGCCGGATGAAACCGTGACTCGGAAGGTGTTCAACCCCACCCGGCCCGGGGAGATCTCCAGCCGGAGATCGAGGCCGCCCGCCTGGGCCTGCTCGACGATTGCCGATTCCGTCGAAACTGCCTGGGCAGGGGGGATGGCGGCGAAAAACCCGACGACGAGCAGCACAAGAGACAGGAACAGGATCTCGGTCGACAGGAGCATCCGGAACCGCCCGACCAGGGCCGGGGAGCCGCCGGCGGCGGCCGCACTGCGCATCATCGGAGTAGTCGTGGTCAGGTTTAACCCACCTACGACCAGGGCCGGCATCGCCAGGAGCGATTTGACCAGCAGGGTGCGCCCGTAAAGCGTTCCCGCGAGCGCCTCGATCGAGCCGACTCGTAAAACCGCCGAATAAACACCGCTCAATGCGAGCAAAGCGACGGATGCGATCGCCAGGTTTGAGAAACGAGGGATCAGGGCCGCGGTGAGTGCGGTGCGCTCGTGCGCTTCAATATTTCGCAGGGCGTACATCGCGCCGGCAAAAGCGACCAACCCTCCGACCCAGGCCGACGCGGAGGCCAGGTGGACCAGATCGCCGGTCACCGGCAGGAGAGGTCGGGGTTCGGCGGCCGCGTGGCTGTTGAGGCTGAAGGTCGCCATGATGCCGAGCAGGGCGGACAGCTTCAAGGCATCGGCGAATGGCCGGCCTGGGCGGGCTGCATAAACGACCAGGACAAACGACAGCAGCGTGCGGACCAACCACAATACACCAAAGCGGGTATCCACCAGCAGTCTGGCCGCAGCCGGGTGCCACGGCATTGCAAAATCCTGGTCCGCCACCTGGCCGATCTGGGAGAGCAGCCCAAAGATGCCGGCTGCAACGAGCAGGACCAGCGCCCAGCGTTCGATCGCCCGGAAAACGACCTCACCCGCATCCGCAGCTTCCGCCCGCGCCGGCCCGATCACCCGGTCCCAGGCCAGTCGTCGGAAAAGGACGCCCCCCGCCAGCGCTGCGACCGGCAGGTAGGTCAGCCAGCGAAAGATGACCTCCCCGGCCGACAGGTTCACCTGCTGCGCCGCGGCAGCCCCCTCCAGCGCAGCTGTATCCACATCGCCAACGGCAAACGGGTACGCGCCACTGGTGATGTGGCTGTCGACCGCTGATAGGACCTTCCATGAGACGGTGTAGATCCCGTCCGAGAGAGACCGAACCGTCACGGTTGCTCGGGCCGGGTTGGCCGGATCGACGGTCGTATCGGCGTTGTCCACAAGCTTACCGGTCGAATCAAGCACCCGGATGACGGTGAAAGACGGGTCGACCGGTTCGCTGAAGAACAGTTCGATCCGCACCGGCGAGCGCTCGAGCGACGCGTTGGGGGCCGGGGAGGCGGAGAGGAGGTCGGCGTGCGCCCGGGCAGGGCGCACGGAGACGGCCAGTGCGGCTAAGGCGATCAGGCCAGACAAGATCTTGAGAAAGTTACGAAGCATCGTGATAACCTGCCCCGTATTCCTGCCGCCCGGGGTGCACCTTCCGGCAGGGATACGGGGCGTATCTTTCCGGGCTACTCAGAGACGGTGACGGTCACCTCGCTGCCGTCCTCGAATTCTTCGTGATCGCCGTTCGCAAGGTAAGCGCCGATCGTGTGTTCGCCCGGCTCGAGAGCGCGCAGCACCTGGGTCGTCGTTTTACCGACCACCATCCCGTAGGAGACGCCGTCGACGTAGACGTGCCAGTGCGAACCCTCCTCGTTGAGGGTGAAGTTCTCGATCGAGATCTCGACCACGATATCATCGCCGGCCGCAAAAGACGCGCCGTCCGCCGGCGAGACGATCCGGATCACGGCCCCATTGTTGCGGATGCGGGAGGCTTCTTCCTCGTGGCCGTGATCGTTCTCGGTGATGGATTCGTCGGTCCCATCCGCTTCAGGCGGGTCTGCCGGTGCGGTGCAGGCGCCAGAAATTACAAGGACCAGGATTGCCAGCAGCAGCGCTGCCGGTTGATAAAGCTTCCCTCCGGATTTCATTTTTGCTCCTGTTGGTTTGCAGCCCCTCTGCGGCGGCCGGGGGAGGATCGCCGGCGGAGACCGAGAAACAACCCGGCTGCGCTCAGAAGGATTCCTGCCGACCCAGCCGCAAGCCCGAGCATGGCCAGCGTTCGGATTTGCGCGACGGCCTCCGCCAGCTGATCGATCTCAGCCGTCAGGACGGCAGGTTCAGGCTGGGTCTCGGGGAACTGCAGGACGGCGGCAGGCAGCACGGCTTCCGGTTCAATGACGACATCGACCGGCTCATCGACGATCATCCCAACCAGCCGTACTTCGTATTGGCCACGGACGGTCGGGAAGATCTCGGCCGCGTAGACACCCGGCGCCTGGGTCGGCGCCAACTGCCCGTGGAATGTCTGGCCACCATAGAGTACGGTCAGCTCCAGGCTGCCCTCCACCCCCGGTACGGGCGACCCGTCTTCGATGATTTCAAGGACGAGGGCATTCCGCTCCCCCACGATCACCGGCTCGTTCAGCCAGCCGAGTACGAGGGTGTACGGACCGATTTCCACCCGCGTGTGGGCGTGAGCAATCCCGGTGCTGCCCGCCAATGCGATCGCGGCTGCCGCGGCGGCCAGCACCCATCGGGCGATGTGTGCCGGGGCTGTTTTAAATATCGTCGGTTTCATCGTTTCTACTCCGTATTGCCTTGTCTTGTCGTTCAAGGTAGCCGCGCCAAACCAACCGCGGCGATTGCCGTGCGGACAATGATATTGCACATGCATGCTGCGCGATCAGGAATTCTTTGGGGGCGGCATCAGGGTCGATGGCTCGCAGGCTTCGACTTCGATAAGGGATTTCATTAGCGGTAATCTGCTTCGACAAAGCGGGCCCGGAATAACGTCTGCAAGGGTTTGTTATACTTTGCCGGGGCCAAATTATATCCCATCGGCTCCATCTTTCCGCGCCATCCCCTCCCCCGCCGCCCACCCCGACCTGGACGCCGGCGCCGTTCGAGATTCAACTGCCCGTGATCGCCGACGATTAGAACCTGTCCGATAGTCGAGACGGCGAAGTTTGGGGGTGCGGCAGCGAAGCTGCCGCAC
>DATKDL010000142.1:0-21676 GCA_035512695.1 Anaerolineales bacterium
GGGAGAAGATCCGTCCCCGCTCGAAACCCCCGATGGCGCCCGCCTGGTCGCCCTGATGGGCAGTCTTGAGATGGACCTGGCCCAGCTCGACCCCGATGAGGCGTCCGAGTTTATGGCCGATTTCGGGATCGAGGAGGCCGGGCTGGAGCGGATGATCCGCGAGTCCTACGATCTGCTCGGCGTCATCTCCTTCTTCACCGTCGGCGACGACGAAGTCCGCGCATGGACCGTCCGGCACGGCGCCACCGCCCCCGAAGCCGCCGGCGCCGTCCACTCCGACCTCCAGAAAGGCTTCATCCGGGCCGAAGTGATCGGATGCGATGATTTGATCGAGCTGGGAGGGATGAACGAGGCGAAGGCAAAGGGGAAGCTGCGGGTGGAGGGGAAAGAGTACCGGGTGAAGGATGGGGAAATCGTGCACGTGAGGTTTAATCTATAACCTTTACCGGAAGAACGGAGAAGGCCGCCGCCCGGCGAAGACAGGCGGCCCCTTCTTCGTTCTTCCATAGTGGTACAATTTTTCACAACCTCACACCAGGAGATTCACCCTCATGACCGACATCACCACCGCCACCCACGAACTCGGCCGCTGGAGCCTGGACGACCTCTTCCCCGGCTCGGATACCCCGGAATTCAAAGCCGGGATCGAACAGCTCGAAACGGCCCTCACCGCCTTCGAAAGCCGGCGCGGTGAGCTCGGTCCGGACGTCTCGCAGGATGCCCTCATGTCGTTCGTCCACGACGTCGAGGTGATCATGAACCGGATTTTCCGCCTGTACGCCTTCGCCGTCCTGCGATTCACCGAGGACACTCAGAACCAGCAGGCTGCCGCCACCCAGCAGCGGGTCATGCAGCTATACGCCCAGGTCCAGAACAAGACCCTTTATTTCACCCTGTGGTGGAAGGCCCTCGACGACGAGACCGCTGCCCGCCTGATGGCCGGCGCCGGCGAGTATGCCTACTTCCTGCAGGAGATGCGCAACCTGAAACCCTACACGCTCTCCGAACCGGAAGAGAAGGTCATCAACATCAAGAACGTCACCGGCCGCAACGCCCTGGACGTGCTCTACGATACGATCACCTCCCGCTACACCTACGACCTGGAAATCGACGGCGAAGTGCAGACCGGGCTCACCCGCGACGCCCTGATGCAGTACACGAGCAGCCCGGACGCAGACCTGCGCGCCCGCGCTTACCAGACCCTCTACGCCCGTTACGGCGACGAAGCCCCCATCCTGGGCCAGATCTATCAGAATATCGTCACCGACTGGAAGAACGAAAACGTCGACCTGCGCCGCTTTGCGAGCCCGATCTCGGTCCGCAACCTGTCCAACGACATCCCCGACGTCGTCGTCAACACCCTGCTGGAAGTCACCGAGAAGAACGCCGGCGTCTTCCAGCGCTATTTCAAGCTCAAGGCCAAATGGCTCGGGATGGAAAAGCTGCGCCGCTACGACGTCTATGCCCCGGTCGCCAAGTCGGACCGCAAGTTCACGTACGGCGAAGCCGTCGACCTGACCCTGACCGCCTTCTCCAAGTTCGAGCCGCGGCTGGCCGAGATGGTCGCAGAGATCATCGCGGCCGATCACGTCGACAGCGAGCTGCGGACCGGCAAGTCCGGCGGGGCCTTCTGCTGGGGCGTCGTCCCCGAGCTGACGCCCTGGGTCCAGCTCAACTTCGCAGGGCGGGCCCGCGACGTCAGCACCCTGGCGCACGAGATGGGCCACGCCGTCCACGCCATGCTGGCCTCGCACCTGCCGATGTTGGTCTCGCAGACCTCGCTCCCGCTGGCCGAAACGGCCTCCACCTTCGGCGAGATGCTGCTGATCGATCACCTGCTCGCAAACGAAACCGACGAGGGGGTCCGGCGGGACGTCCTGTTCCGCCAGATGGACGACGCCTGGGCCGTCATCATCCGCCAGATCTTCTTCGCCCTGTTCGAGCGCAAGGCGCACGAAATGATCAAAGACGGCGCCGACGTGGACCAGCTCGCCGAAGCCTACATGGAAAATCTGAGGACCCAGTTCGGCGATGGGGTCGAGATCGGGGAGGAGTTCAAGTGGGAGTGGATCTCGATCCCCCACATCTACGGCACCCCCTTCTACGTCTACGCCTACGCCTTCGGCCAGCTGCTCGTCATCGCCCTCTACCGCCAGTACCAGGCCGAGGGCGAGTCCTTCAAACCGCGCTACCTCGAGATCCTCTCCGCCGGCGGCTCCCTGCCCCCCAACGAAATCCTCACCCGCGCCGGGATCGACGTCACCAAGGCCGAGTTCTGGCAGGGGGGGTTTGATTTGCTTGAAGAGATGTTGGCGAAGTTGGAAGAGATTCCGATTGGTTGATAATGTATATAGCCGTCGAAGGTGTCATCGGGGTTGGCAAGACGACCCTCGTCCGGTCCCTCAAAGAAGCGTTTGCCGCCGAGATCTGCCTGGAGGTCTTCGAGGAGAACCCGTTCCTGGCCCTTTTTTATGAGGACCGGGAGCGCTACGCTTTCCAGACCCAGATGTTCTTCCTGCTCAGCCGCTACCACCAGCAGCGCCGCGAGATCCAGGACCGGATCCACCGGGATAACGGCAGCCTGCTCTCCGATTACACTTTCGACAAGGACGCCATCTTCGCCCGGCTGAACCTGGCGGGAGACGAGCTGGAGATGTATTTCAATATCCACGCCGCCCTGGCGGAGAAGATCCCGCAGCCGGACCTGGTGGTCTATCTCAAGGCCGACACGCCCGTCCTGATGGAGCGCATCGCCCGCCGCGACCGGCCTTACGAACGGGACATGGAGTGGAGCTACATCGACGCCCTCAACCACACCTACACCGACTATTTCGCCGGCTACTCCGGCGACGTGCTCACGCTCGATACCGACGACATCGACTTTGTCCGCAGCCGGGAGGACCTGAACACCGTCGAAGACCGCATCCGCCAGGCGCTGAAACTGGCGCCGTTCCAATCCAAACTGCCGCTGGAATAATTCGAAAACCAGGTGGGCAGCGGTGTCACCACCGCTGCCCACCTGGTTTAATAAATTCTATGAGAATCGACGCTCCCACCCTCATCAAGGTCGCCGAAGACCTGGTCAACCGGCGGCTCAAGGAGACCAGCACGATCCTGGCCGTCTATCTGCACGGCTCGGTCAACGAACCGGTCGACCACCTGCTCGGCGACAGTGGGGACCTGGACCTGGTTATCATCCACGAATACGAAGCCGCCGCGTCGCGCGAGATCATCCGGCTGACGGACGACCTCACGATCGACATCGCCAACCACACCCGGGTCCACTACCGCCTCCCGCGCGAGCTGCGGACCGACCCCTGGCTGGGTGCGGCCGTGTACGGGTTCAGGATCCTGTACGACCCGCGCCATTTCCTCGATTTCGTCCAGGCCGGTCTGCGGGACCAGTTCCACCGCCCTTCCAACGTCCTGGCCCGAGCGCAGGCCTTCTCGAGGGAGTCCCGCCGGCGCTGGGCCGGTCTGCTGACCGCCGTCGACGAAGGGCCGGAGACGGCGCTCGAGTACCTGGCCGCCGTCTCCGAAGCCGCCAACGCCGCCGCCGTCCTGGCCGGCGGCCCGCTCCCCGAACGCCGTCTGTTGACCCGCTTCTTCGACCGGTCGGAGAACCTGGGGGAAGCGGAGCTGTACCTGGACCTCGTCGCCCTGCTCGGCGCGGACGAGCTGGATGCCGACGACCTGCAGGCCTGGATCGCCTCCTGGGGCGAGGCCTTCGAGGCCGCCGCCCGGATCGAGACAGTCCCCGTGGGATGGGGCCTGCACCCGGACCGGCTGCGCTACTACCGCGGCGCCTTTCGCGAGCAGACCGCCTCCGCCCGCCCGACAGACGCCCTCTGGCCCCTTCTCCTGACCTGGACCCGCGCCGCCGCCACCCTGCCGCCGGCCCACGATGCCCGGGCCGCCTGGGACGCGGCCGCAAACCAGATCGGCCTGACCGGCCCGGGGCGGGAGCCGCGGCTAGAGGGACTGGATGCTTATTTGGATCGGGTCGAGGGGCTGCTGGACAACTGGGGGAGAGCACAAGGGGTGGATATGTAATATATTTTGTGATTTTGTAAAATATTCTATATTAATTGTCAAATCTGGATTCCTCCAACAGCCGCCTCCGCTTCTCCTCCTCCGTCTCCGCCGGCGCACCTTCCATCTTCCCCTCCACGGCCAGCCGCGCTTCTGCCGCTTCCAGCTCGGCTGCGCTCGCCCGGGGGACGATCCCCCATTTCCCGCAATGCGGGCAGCGCGCCAATTTCCCGAGCAGCAGGTTCGGCGCCAGGATGCTCCGGGAGAACGGCATCCCGCAGCGTTTACAGACCGCCCCGCCGGCCATCCCATAAACGCCCGGCTTGTGCTCGCGTCGCCGCATAAACAGCAAGGGCACGATGCCGCCCACGACCACCAGCACCCCGACGACGGCCAGGATCGGGAAGATGATCCGCTGCATCTCAGCCTGCGCCTCCTCCGGCGACAGGAAGTTCCGGACGAACTCGGGCGAATCGACCGTCTCGCCGTTTGACAGGACCCCGGTCGCGCCCAGGGTGTGTGTCCCGGGCGGGTAGTCGTCCGTCTCAAACTGGAACCGGAACGGCGCCTCCCTGTCCACGTTAACGACCGCCCCGTCAAACAGGAAGCGAACCTCCGCCAGGTCTCCCGGCCCGGAGGCGTGCAGCGAGAAGCGGCCCTGGATCCCGCCTTCCAGGCCGCCGTATCCCCAATCCCGCGACAACCGCAGCTCGAGGGGGGCGGTCTGGAGGGCAAGGGTGACCAGCAAAGCTGCGATAAGGTTGCGCTTCATTTCAGGATTTCCAGAAAACCCGGATGGGCGGGTGCTGCGCACCCGCCCATCCGGGTTTTCCGCCTACTTCCAGCGCGTCAGGATATGCTCCCGCTGGAACAGCCGCGTCGCAAAATACAGCAGCGCCAGGTCCAGCACCACCATGACGAGGGCGATCCACAGGATCAGGCTCCGGTTGAGGTAGATCAACCCGGTCGTCTGCGCCACGATCAGGCCGACGATCGGGAGCACGAACAGCCCCGAGATCTGCTCCGCCACGCGCGGGTCCGACGTCCGCGATGAGATCATGACCGCGATGCTGACCCCCGCCAGCGCCAGCAGCGGCCCGACGACGAAGATGGCGGTCAGCCAGAGCGGGTCGAAGAAGCGGGCCGCCAGGTCGCGGCTCAGTCCCATCGCCAGCCCGCCGGCCACGAAGATGCCGAACCCGATCCAGGTCGCCGCCACGGCCGGGATCGCTGCGGCCAGCCCTTTACCGGCCAGCAGCTCGGCCGTCGTGATCGGGGTCGCCAGGAGCGGCTCGAGCGTGCGGGTCGTCTTCTCGCCGACGATGCTGTAGGAGGCGATCGTGATCGGGATGATGGTCGGCATCATCAGGAACAGCGGCATGAACTGGGAGATGACGATGAACTGCCCGCACTCCCCCGCCGCCAGCCCCTCGCACAACACCGCCACCTGACCGACCGCTTCCGTCAGCCCGAAAGCATCCCCCCCGTCCCCCGCCGTGATCGCCCGCAGCATGACCAGAGGGATGGCCGTCATCAGCAGCGGGATGAAGATGACGGTGAAGAGGACGAACTTGTTCCGAAAGACCTCGGACCATTCTTTGCCGACGAGGGCGATTACTTTGTCCATGACTTTTCTTCGATTTTTGGCGAAATTGACCCCACGCCAGGGCTTCGTTCGCCCTGGCGTGGGGTCAATTTAGCCGTTACGCTTTCATCTCCATAATCTGCAGATAAATATCTTCCAGCGACCGCCGCACCTCCCCCACGAACTGGATATCAGCGCCCGCCTCGACCAGGGACCGGATCACGACCGGGTTCTGCGCCTCCGGGTCCGGGAGTTGGAGGACCAGCTTGTTGTCCACCACGTCCAGGCTCTGGATGAAATCGAAACCGGCCACGGCCGCACGATGGTCTTCCGCAGGTCCCCCCAGGTGGAAGACGACGGTCCGCCCGAACAGCCGCTGCCGCAGCGCGGCCGGCGAATCGAGGATCAGCAGCCGGGAGCGGATCACCCCGATCCGGTCGCACAGCCGGTCGGCCACGTCCAGGTTATGGGTCGTCAGGACGATCGTGCGGCCTTCCCCGCGCAGCTCCTGGATGAATTCCCGCACCGTGCGGGCCATCTGCGGGTCGAGCCCGCTGGTGGGTTCGTCCAGGAACAGGACCTTGGGCTCGTGCAGCAGCGCCCGGGCGATCGCCAGCTTCTGGCGCATGCCCTTCGAGAAGGTTCCGACCAGTTCGTATCGCCGCTCCCACAGCCCGAGCATCCGCAGGTATTTCTCGACCTGCCCCTCGACGTCGGCGACCTCGTACATGCGGGCGTAGAAGACCAGGTTGCGGGCGGCGCTCAGGCCTTCATACATCCCGGGCGTCTCGGTTAGGATCCCGACCGAGCGGCGGATCTGCTGGTCGTCCTTACCGACCCGGCACCCGGCGACGACGGCGGTGCCGGAGGTCGGCCCGATCAGGGCGGCCAGCATCCGGATCGTCGTCGTCTTCCCGGCCCCGTTCGGCCCGAGCAGCCCGAACACTTCCCCGGCGTGGACGGTGATCGAAAGGTTCTCCACGGCCCGGGTGGCGTCGAAATCTTTCGTGAGGGCTTCGGTGACGATCATCGGATCGCCGTTTGGACGGGTTATGAGGAGTCCTTACTTTTCCTTTTTCCGATTGAAATACAGCAGCACCCCACCTGCGCCCACGGCCAGGGCTCCGTACACGGCCCATTGGATCTGCCCGGTCATAAAGCTGCCCGGCAGGACGCCGATGCCCTGGAAGAAAAAGATCGCCCCGGTCAGGACCAGCAGCGCGCCGAGGAAGGTGCGGGCGGTGCGCATCACTGTCCGTCGGGGCTGTCGTCTCCGTGGTCGTGCTCGGAGTCGCCGGCCAGGTAGCGCTCCGGATCGGCGTCGAAGGAGCGCTTGCACCCGGGGGCGCAGAAGTAGTAGGTCTTACCTTCGTACTCGGAGGTCCACTCGGCCGACTCGACGTCGACTTCCATTTGGCAAACGGGGTCAATGGCTTTCATTTTTTTTCTCCTTTCTCGGTCATTGAAGGAAACAATTGGAAATTTAAACATCCGGGTGGGGCGAAACCCCACCCGGATGTTTAAATTTCCGTATCTATTTTATTCTTTTTCGAATCCCGGTACGCCTTCCCGAACAACTGCCCCTGCAGCGCATACGACAGGGTCATCGCCGGGTAGATCCCGACCAGGCACAGGATCGAGCCGAGCGAGCCCAGCAGGGAGTTGATCATCAGGCCGAGGAGAGCAGCGAGCAGGAAACCGCCGGGGTTGATCCGGAAGATGGCGATCGCCTTGCGGGGGTCGATCGCCTGCTTCAGATCGCCCGTCTCGGCCAGCAGCCCGAACGCCGGGACGACGAGGATCAGGACCAGGATCGTGAAAACGAAGACCAGCCCGACGATGCAGAAGTTCAGCAAGACGATCGGACCGACCAGGTCATCCGGGTTGTTGGACGAACCCGTCAGAAACACGATGACCAGGGCCATGGCGATGACCGGCAGCGCGATCGGCAGCGACCAGGCCAACCCGATCGCCATCGCCTTGAGACCGTCGACAAACAGGGTCCCGATTTCGTCGAAGGCCGGCAGCTCCGGCGGCTCATCGCGCTGGACCCGGCGGATGATCTCCAGCATCCAGCCGACCAGGGCGATCAGCCCGACCCCGGACAGCGCCAGCAGGCTGCCGATCAGGAGTTTCTTGCCGATTTCGGGGTCTTTGGTGATGACTTCAAAATTGAGCATAGAAAATAAAACCTCTCTTCCGAAAAATGATGTCTGCGATGGGTGAAGCCCATCGCAGACATCATTTTTCGGCCTTCGCTGAAACGTTTTCGCTGTGCCCGAGCGCCCGAACGATTCCCAAAATCATATCATACTGCGACGGCATCATCTCCGGCAGCTCGTCCGGGGCGAACCAGCGCATGGCGGTGCGGGATCGGCAGCCGGCCCCACAGCCGAAGCAGGCGGCCCCTCAACCCGATCCCCCCGTTCGCCTCCTCGCCTCCAGACGATTTTCGCCCATTCGCCCATTCACCCATTCGCTCATTCGCCTATCCGCCCATTCGCCCATTCGTTATCCGCCCATTTGCCCGCTCGTCCCTCCGCATGATCCGCAGCGGGACGTCAACCAGCTTGTCGGCAAACCCGGCCAGCTTGCTGACCCGCCGGAAATATTTCGGCATATCCGCCTCGGATACGTCCCGGAAACCGAATTTCTCGTACATCGGGCCGAAATCCGCCCGACACATCAGGTACAGGACCCCCGGATTGGAAGCGACCAGGTGCTCGATCACCCGCCGCGCTAGCCCCCGACCGCGGTATTCCGGCGCCGTGACGATCGAGGCCAGCTCCAGCGACCCGTCCCGGTGCGGCTTAACCTGCCCGATGGCGGCGAGCTCCCCGTCCGGCGCCTCGATCACGACGAACCGCTCCCAGCGTACGCCCATGGGGTTGATGCGTCCTTCACGGATGAGGCGTTGGATGGCGAGCTCGTCGGAGGCGATGGCGGGGCGGAGGATCATGGTCAATCTCGAAAAATGAAGGGCGGCCGGGCGGAGCCCGGCCGCCCATCATTTTTCGAGGATTTCTTTCAGGAGCACCTGGGCCGTCTGCGGATCGGCTTTCCCGCGCGACGCGCGCATTACCTGCCCGACGAACCAGCCGATGATCGACATCTTCCCGCCGCGGTAGGCGGCGGCCTCGTCCGGGTGCTCGGCGACGACCTGTTCGACGATCGCCCGGATCGCGTCCGCGTCGCTGACGGCGGCCAGGCCTTCATCATCCACGATCCCCCGCGGGGACTTGCCGGTCGCCTGGATCTTGGGGATCAGGCTTTTCCCGGTGGAGGTGTTGACGACCTTCTCGTCGACCAGCCGGATCGCCTCGGCCAGGTGTGCGGGGGACACCCTGAGGTCGCCGGCGGTCAGGCCCAGGTCGTTCGTCATCCGCAGGACATCGTTCATCATCCAGTTGGAGACTGTCTTGGGATCGCCGGCATACGCTGCCACGGCGGCCTCGTAGAAGTCGGAGAGCGAGCGTTCGGAGGTCAGGATGTTGGCGTCGTACTCGGGCAGACCGTAATCCGCGGTGAAGCGCTGCAGCCTCTCCAGCGGGAGTTCGGGGAGCCCGGCCAGGATCTCCTGGAGCCAGGCCTCGTCCACGTGGAGCGGGAGCAGGTCGGGTTCGCGGAAGTAGCGGTAGTCGGCCTCGGTCTCTTTCGAACGCATCTTGCTGAGCGTCTGGGTGTCATCGTCCCAGTTGAGCGTCCAGGCTTCGATCTGCCCCCCGGCCTCGACCTCCCGGACCTGGCGTTCGATTTCTTTATTGATGGCGGCGCGGACGGCTTCGATCGAGTTGACGTTTTTGATCTCGGTTTTCGTGTTGAGCTCGGTGGAGCCGGCCGGGCGGATCGAGACGTTGGCGTCGGCGCGCAGGTGGCCCTTTTCCATGTCGGCTTCGGAGACGCCCAGCCAGCGCAGCAGTTGGCGCAGGCGGATCAGGTATTGGGCGGCTTCGTCGGCGCTGTGCAGGTCCGGCCCGGTGACCATTTCGACCAGCGGGACGCCGCAGCGGTTGAAATCGATCAGCCGGCGGCCGCGCTCGTTTTTTGTCTTGCCGGCGTCTTCTTCGAGGTGCAGCTTGTGGATCGTGACCCGAAAGGTCTCCGAGCCGCCGTTTTCTGATGGGACCGGCACGTCCATGTACCCGCCGCGGGCGAGCGAGGCGTCGTACTGCGAGATCTGGTAGCCCTTGGGCAGGTCGGGGTAGAAATAGTTCTTGCGGTCGAAAAAGGATTCGGGCCGGATCTCGGCGCCCATCGCCGCGGCCAGCAGAACGGCCTTTTCGACGGCGGCCTTGTTGAGGGCAGGTAGGGACCCCGGCAGACCGGAGCAGACCGGGCAGATGTTGGTGTTCGGCTCGTCGTCCCAGGAATCGGCCTTGCAGGGGCAGAAGATCTTGGAGGCGGTGTTGAGCTGGATATGGGTTTCGAGGCCGATGACGGGTTCGTAGGGGGGCATGGGAGGGTATTTTATCAGGTGCAACGCACCTTGAACCTGTGCACCTGAGCACCTGAGCACCTGATTGCTTATGCCTGCCCCTATACCCCTCCCACAAACCCCCGAAACCGTTCCCTCAAAAACACCGTATCGATCCGCACCTCTTCCTCCATCCACGCCCGGCGGCAGGCGTTGAAGATCGCCGTCTTGTGGGTCACCAGCGTCGAGGCGGCGATCCCCAGGCGGCCGGCGGCCTGCTGCGTCCCCCGCCCAACCGCCAGCTCGCGCAGGGTGTCTTTCTGCCGCGGGGTCAGCGTCTCCCAGACCTGGCGGCAGCGGCCCCGCTCGCCTTCGTCCTGCCAGCCGTTCGCCCGCACGGCGTCGACCGTGTTGCCCAACAGCGGCGCCAGGCCGGGCAGATAGGCCGCCCAGGGGACGATCGGGGCCTCGACCAGCTGCACGTCCGCCACGGCCGAGGTGTGCATCGCCGCCCCGGCCAGGCCCTCCGTGGCGTCCAGCATCCAGATGCGGTCCTCGGTGGTGAAGTGCCGCATCGCAGCGCAGAGCGCCAGCAGGGCCAGGATCCGCTGACCGCCCTCGACGCTCAGCAGGATCCGCTCCCCCTCGGCTTTGAGCCGGGCGAACAGGTCCTGGAAGGTCCTGCGGGCGGCTTCGGTCTCCTGCGGGCTGCGGATGGCGGCCAGGTCCCGGTCCCCCATCCGGATGTGGGCGGCCCGCAAAGCCATCACCCGTCCGGCGTAACGCCCCACGGGGAACTCGCCCGCCAGCCGGCGGAAAGCCGCCCGGCAGTGGGGGTTCCCGGCCGGGTAAACCGCCAGCACCCGGTCGATCCGCTCCCCCTGGGCCAGGAGCAGGTCCAGCGTGTACGTCACGATCTGCGGTTGGTCGCCGAGAGCGGCGATCAGGGTGGTCTGTCCGTTCGCCATAGTTTTTTTTAGCAAGAAGGAGATTGGATATCAAAGCGGAGCATTGCCCCGCTTTGATGTCCAATCTCCTTCATCTTGCTTCCTATTGTGAATACATCGGAGCAGATGAGCCGGGAGGTTCACAGCGGCCAACCCGGCTCATCTGCCCCTTATCCCCTGCTTGGGAAGCCAATCCCCTCCCCTGGCCTCCCCCGGATTTCTTCCAGGCCATCCAAAACGATCCGCCAATCGGTCGGGAGCGGCGGGACGAGGGCGAACCGCAGTTCCGGCAGAGCCGCCTCCAGCTCGCGTTCCCCCCCGATCCGGCCGTTCGCGCCGAGCACGGCGCGCAGATAACGCAGGGCACGGGGGTCGCGGGCCAGGGCGGCGGCGTATTCCCGGCCGCCCGGGAGCAGGACCAGGCCGGGCTTCCGCCCGGGCGGCCGGTCCAGATCGGCGTCCGGGACGAGCCGCACGCCGGCGCTGCTGCGCTGCGGGCCGGAGGTCAGCCCGACCAGCGCGACCGGGCAGCCCGCCCGGCGCAGGCAGACCGTCCAGACCGCGACCTGCTCCAGGTCAAACCCCGGTGCGATCAAAATGACGGTAAAATTCCGGTCAAGCATCGCCATGCGCTCCATCCGTTTTATAGTGTACAAACAAACCGGATCCCAAACCTGTCACGTGTCTGCGGTTTCCTGCGGCCATCTTCCGGCGCATGCGGGAACATCCCGCGCCGCCCGGGGGTGGTGGTAAAACGGACCATGCGAATCTCTCTCGAAACGACCGCCGCCGACCTCTACCCCCACCTGCTCGCCGCCCTCAACCATTGGCACAGCAGCACCTCGGACCACCTGCTGGACTTCCTGCTGTTGGTCCGTGAGCGCGCGGCGGCGGATGGCCCCCAAACCGGGGATCCGGCCGCCCGGCGCCGGTACACCAACGCCGTTCTGCTGGACGGGTTGGAAGAACTTGAAACACGCCGCCCGGAGGACACGCGGATCCTGCGGATGCGCTTCATCGACAAGCAGGCGACCCTGCAGGTCGCCTTCAGCCTGGACATGTCCGAGGACACCGTCAACCGTCGCCAGCGCGGCGCGGTCCTGGCGCTCGCCGAAGTCCTGCTGGGGCGCGAGCTGGCCCTGCGCAAGCTGCGGGAGGCGGCGCTCGAATCCCGGCTCCCCTCCCGCCAGTACAGCAGCCTGTTCGGTGCGGCCGAAGCGCTCGCCGACCTGGCCGCCCTGCTCGCCCCCGGCAACCCGCCCTGGCTGGTCGCCCTGTCCGGGATGGGCGGGATCGGGAAGACGGCCCTGGCGCACTACCTGGCGCTGGCGGCCGTCGCCGATTACGGAGAGCCGGCCGTCCATTGGGTCCACGTCCCGTCGCAGCCCGGATCTTCGCCCGACCCGGAGGCCGTCTACCTGGCCGTCCTGAACGAGTTGGCCTCCCGATTGACCGCCCCGGAAGGCTCCCCGCAGGCGCGCCGCGACCAGGCCCGGCTGGTCCTGAAGACCCGGCCGCACCTGGTCGTGATCGACAACCTGGAGAGCAAGAGCGACACGGCGATCCTGTTCGAGCGGCTGTTCGGCCTGGCCGAACCGTCCAAGTTCCTGCTGACCACCCGGGCCGGGATCGCCGGGACCGCCGGGGTGCACCGCCACGCCGTACAGGAGCTGTCCTTCGAGCACGCCGCCGAGCTGATCCGGGACTACTCCCGGGAGATCGGGATGGGACGCGATGCGATCACGTCCGAATCGGACCTGCAGGCGATCTACGCCACCGCCGGCGGCAACCCGCTGGCGCTCAGGCTGGTCGTCGGGATGGCGGCCGGAGGTATGCCATTGGGGGTCGTCCTGGCGGATCTGGGCCGGAGAAAGTTCGCCGAGACGGATGAGATGTACGACCGGATCTACCGCCGGGCCTGGGACACTTTGAGCGGCGATGCCCGTGAGCTGCTGGAGGGGATGCCGCTCGTCTCCGAGACCGGCGGGGCCTCGGAACAGCTCCTGGCCTTCAGCGAACTGCCCGAAGACCGCTTCTGGATCGCCCTCCGCGAACTGCTGGGCCGCTCGCTGCTCGAAGCGCGCGGGACCCCCTCCGAGCGGCGCTATGGGATCCACCCGCTCACCCGCTCCTTCCTGCAGACCCACGTCCTCCACTCGGAATGACCCGACCTTCCTTCGTCCGGCGCATCCGGGCCAATGCCGCCCACCTGCTCGCCCTGGTCCGCGGGGTGGAGGATCGCGAGTACCGGCCGCTCGACGCGGAATGGCACAACATCCTGCAGGCGATCGAATTCGGGCTCGACCATGAGGAGGCGCTCGCCGAGACCGCCGAGCTTTGGCAAGCGCTGATCGGCTTTATCGAATCGCGCGGCTATTTTGGGACCTGGCAGGCGGTCACCTGGAAAGTGGCCGCAAAGATCCCTTTGCTGCCGCCGGAGCTGGCCTGCCGGGTGGCCAACGAGGCCGGGTTTTTCTTTCAGAAGGTGAACGATCCCTCCCGTTCGCTCGAGATGCACGCGGCGGCCCTGAAATCCGCCGGGGAGGCCGGAAACCGTTTCGAACGGGCCCTGGCAATCCTCGGAAATGGCAACGCCCGGGTGGCCCTTCGTCTCTACGACCAGGCGGAAACGGACATCCGGGAAGCCCTGGAGATCCTGGACGAATTGGATGAGGGGAGATTGCACCACGCAAGCGGGGTCGAATTGCTCGGGCTGATCGCTTCCAATCGAGGCGATTACCCCGAGGCCGAGCGCCTTCTCAGCCAGTCCGCAAAGGGGTACCTGGAGGCTGGCCATCACCGTAAGGCCGCTAACGCCTTTTACAACCTGGGGTTCACGCAGGACCTCGCCGGAAAATACCGGGAAGCGATCGAGACCCTGGAGGCAGCCTTGAAGCTGCTGAAGCCGGGAATCGATAGGATCGCCTGGGCGAACGTCTACCTTGCCATGGGGACGAGCTATTTCCATCTCCGGGATTATCCACGGGCGAAGAAGACCTTCCAAGCGATCGACCTGCAGTTCTTGGAGAAACACGGCTTGCTGGAGCAGTTGATGTGGACCACGAACAACCTCGGGAACGTTGCCCTCAAAGAACTAGAGTGGAAATTGGCGTGGGATTACCTGTCTTACAGCATCCGGTTGGCGCGCACGCTGGGGAATGGGATAAGTCTGGGCAACTCGCTCGGCGACCTGGCCGAGGCATTGCTGAATCTTGGCAAGCGAGACGCGGCCCGGAGCGCCCTGGATGAGGCGATCGAAGCGTTGGAGAATTACCCGGAAAACGACTGGGCCAGGAAACGCCTGGCGGCGATCCTGGCCCAGCGCCGGGATGCGTTCGGCTAACCACCGCCGCAGCCGCTGCTCTGGCCGCTGCCGCAGTCGTCGAGCGTATAGCTGTTGCGGCCGAGTGCGGGCGAAGCGATGAGGCCCAGCGCCACGATGAGGGCGGCGAGGATTTGCAGCACCTTTGCACGCATGAGAGGCACCTCCTTTGGGGTTGGAGGGCCTTGAAAGCGGCGCGCCGGGCGGTGATCCCGCCCCTCATGAGGCGTTCAAAGGCCTGTTCGGATTGGTTTAGTTTAGGCTTTCGGGAACCGGAAATCTTCCCCCTCGATTCGGAAATTTCTCATACCCACGGATGATTAAATGAAAAAAGGCCCCGCCGTGCGGTCCCTTTTTTCATAAACCAATCAGAACGGCCGGGCTTTCCTCCAGTCCTCTCCCTCCGTCGCCATCTCGTACGCCCGCCCGAACCGCAGCAGCGTCCCCTCCGAGAAATCCGGCCCCATCAGCTGGACCCCGATCGGCAGACCGCCGGCGTCGAAGCCCGCCGGGATCGACAGACCCGGGATCCCGGCGTGGTTGGCCGGGACGTTGAGCTGGTCGGAATACTGCATCAGGACCGAATCGCCGAATACGTCCCCGACCGGGAAGGCCGTCGAGGGGGTCGTCGGGGTCAGCAGGGCGTCCAGTCGGTGGTCGCCGTTTGGATCGAAGACGGCCTCGAAATCCCCCCGGATCAGCGAGCGGACCTTGAGCGCCCGCTCGTAGTAGCGCTCGCTGTACTGCGCCGCGCTGACGTACATCCCCATCAGGATGCGCAGCTTGGGCTGCGGCCCGAACCCCTCCGCCCGGGTGCGCCGGTACATGCCGCGCAGGTCCGTCATCACCCCAGCCGCCCGGTGGCCGTATTTGACTCCGTCGTAGCGGTGCAGGTTCGAGGCGGCCTCGACCCGCGAGATGACGAAATAGGCCGGGATCCCGTAGCTCGTGTGCGGCAGCGGGACGCCCTCGACGATCTCCGCCCCCGCCGAAGCCAGCAGCTCGGCCGCCCGCCGCGCCGCCGTGCGGATCTCCTCCGGAAGGGACCGCTCGTGAAGCTCTCCGGTCCCGGCGTCGAAAAAGGTCACCCGGTCATACTCGTCGGATAGACCGATCCGCAGCCCCCTGACCCCCTCCTCCAGACCGGCGGTGTAACCCGGGACCGGGACGGCCGCGGCGGTCGCATCGCGCGGGTCCGGCCCGGCGATGGCGTTGAGCATCAGGGCCGCATCGGTCACCGTCCGCGCCAGCGGCCCGGGGCAGTCCAGCGACGAGCCGAAGGCGATCAGCCCGTAGCGCGAGACCCGTCCGTAGGTCGGTTTGAGCCCGACGACTCCGCAGAAGGCGGCCGGCTGGCGGATCGACCCCGCGGTGTCCGTCCCCAACGAGAGCGGGCCTTCGAAAGCGGCCACCGCCGCCGCGCTGCCCCCGGACGACCCGCCGGTCACCCGGGTCGTGTCCCACGGGTTGCGCGGGGCCGGTTGGAAGGCCGACGATTCGTTCGACGAGCCGTAGGTGAACTCATCCAGGTTGACCTTGCCAAGCAGGATCGCGCCGGCGGCCTCCATCCGGGCGACCGGGGTGGCGGTGTACGGGGCGGTGAAGTTCGCCAGGATCTTCGAGGCCGCGGTCGAAGGCGTCCCGGCAACGCAGAAGATATCCTTGACGGTAAACGGCACCCCCGCCAGCGGCCCGGGGTCCTCCCCGGCGGCGATCTTCGCATCCACCGCCGCCGCCTGTCCCCTCGCCCGCTCGGCGGTGACGGTAATAAAAGCGTGCACGCCGGGGGCCTCCCCCGGCCCCCCGATCCGGCCGGGGAGACCGTCGACCCTTTCGATATGCGCGAGCAGGGCGTCGGTCACCTCCAGCGCGGAAAGTTTTCCGGCCTTTATAAGCCTTGCGATTTCAGTAGCTGACAGAAAAGGAATTTCCATTTTTTAGGGTGAAAAACAGACCTGCACGGGCGGCTTCGCCGCCCGTGCAGGTCTGTTTTTCACCCTACTCCAAATCTTCCTGGGGTATCTCCGGCGTGACGATATACCGATCCTCCACCTCCGGCGCCTCCCCCAGGATCGCCTCCCGCTCCTCACAGTCTTCGATCACATCCTCCCGGATCGCCGGCCGTCGCTCTGGGGGGTACGGCACGCCGCGGGCGGCCGGCTCGACGCCCTCAGGCAGCGGGATGCCCTCGAGAATATGGATCGCCGAGAGCTGGTTGTTCAGCTCTCGGCGCAGGTATTCGGCCTCGGCCGGGTCCAGCTCAAGGGCGGCGAGTTCGACGAGTTTTTCAAATACCTCGGGGGTGATTTCTTCGTTCATGCCAGCAGCATCTTACCACGGTCAGGGGTGTGAAAATTCGAGAACCGCTGCGGGGTCAGGCCCGGCAGCGGTTCTCAAGTTTTCTACTCAATAAACACCAGATCGACGACGACCGGCAGGTGGTCGCTCGCTTCCAGGGTGTCGTGGGCGCGGAGGGCGAGGATTTCCAGGAGGTCCGCCGGGAGGATGGTCGAGTCCAGGACAAAGCCGGTCGCCTCGAGCAGGCTGTCGGTGTAGATGACGTAGTCCAGCCGCCCGGCGGAGAAGGCGCTGGCGGTGTCGAACCAGGTGTAGGTGTGGGGCGAGAGCAGGTGGCGCGGGACGGCGTCTGCGAGGGGAGTGCCGTCCGTGTCCGGGAAGGCGTCGGGGCCGTAGACGGCCTCGTCGGCGATGTCGCCGGTCAGCAGGGTGACGAGCTGGCGGGCATCGCCCACCAGGTTGAGATCGCCGGCCAGGATGAAGGGAACGCCTTCAGGGGCATAATCCCGGACGAAGGCGGCGAAGCCGTCGGCCTGGTCCTGGCGGCCGGCATCCTCGGCGCAGCAGAACAGGTGGGCATTGAAGACGATCAACTGCCGCCCGTCCACGTCGAGCATGGCCGGGAAAATGCGCGGGTGCAGCGGCCGCTGCGTCTCCGGCCAGCCTTCGACGAAGGGGTACCGGCTGACCGTCACCAGGTCGGCCTGTTTACGGGCGTGCCAGTCTCCGCCGAGCCACTCCTCCATCCGAGCCTCGACCGCGGCGGCCGTCCGGTTCTCGAGCTCCTGGAAGGCGATGATGTCCGGGTCGAGGGCGGTCAGGATGCGCTGGAAGTGGTCGGCCCGGAGCGCGCTCATCACACCATCGTTGAGGACGTTGTAGGAGAGCACCCGGATGGTCCCCATGATCTGTAAATGTGAGAGCGGGGCCGGCGCCGGGGCCGGGTTGTCCCAGGCGTAGGTGAAAGGCCCGGCGACGTCGCCGCCGGGGTTTGGATCGGCGAAGGACAGGATGACGGGCGCCCCATCGACGAACAGCGGCGTATCCCCGGCGGCGGCGGCCCGGCTGAGGGCGATCTCGAAGCGGTCGGAGGTCACGGTCGGGTTGGAGGCCAGCCCGATCTCGTAATGGTGGGCGCGCGCATCGCCGAGCGAGCCGGTGCGGGCGGCGAAGTCGTAGTTCAGCTCGGGGCCGCCGGCGGAAAGCGTCAGCACCAGGGCGGGCTCGCTCTGCAGGTTGACGACCTTCCCCAGGTCGATCGAGATGACCAGCAGGTCGTCCGTGTGCGCCGCGGCGACGTCGGTGAAGTCCACCCCGGACGCCCCACCGTCCCCGGCCGGGTCGCTCCCCAGCGGGGCCGCGGCAGCCCAATCGTCGAAGAAACCTTCGATCACCAGGGGAGACGATGGCGCCAGCGGGGTGCAGCCGATCAGGAGGAGGGCCAGGGTTGCTGCGATTGTTTTTCTCATGCCGTGATTATACGCCCGGAGGCCCCGTGCTATAATCGCCTCGAAGATCCTGAAAAATTGAATGTGCAGGCGGGGGTTATGCTCCCGCCTGCACATTCAATTTTTCAATTCCCCCTCAGGAGCCTCCATGACGACGCCCTCCTTTGAACACCTCCTCACCGAAGAGCACCGCATGATCCGCGACGCGGCCCGGGATTTCGCGCAGAACGAGATCGCCCCGATCGCGGCCGAGTTCGACGAAAGCGGCGAGTTCCCGCTCGATACGATCCGCAAGATGGGCGCCATGGGCTTTATGGGGATCGAGGTGGACGAGGCCTACGGCGGGCCGGGGATGGACGCACTGGCCTATGTCCTTGCGCTGGAGGAGATCTGCAAGGCTGACGCCGCCCACGGGACGGTCATGTCGGTCAACAACTCGCTGTTCTGCAACGCCCTGACGATGTTCGGGACGGAGGAACAGAAACGGAAGTACCTTGTCCCCGTCGCCACCGGGGAGGCGGTCGGGGCTTATTCGCTGACCGAGCCGATGTCCGGGTCGGACGCCGGGAACATGAAGAGCCGCGCTGTCCGCGACGGCGACCATTACCTCCTCAACGGCCGCAAGTCCTGGGTCTCCAGCGCACCGGTGGCCGAGTACATCCTGACCTTTTTGATGACCGATCCCGAGAAGCGGCACCAGGGCATCTCGGCCTTCATGGTCGAGACCGACCTGCCTGGGTTCAGCAGAGGCAAGAAGGAGCCCAAGCTTGGGATCCGGGCTTCGGCCACCAGCGAGATCCTTTTCGAGGACTACCGTCTCCCGGCCTCGAACCGGATCGGGGCGGAGGGCGAGGGCTTTAAGATCGCCATGACCGTCCTGGACGCCGGCCGGATCGGGATCGCCGCCCAGGCGCTGGGGATCGCCGAGGCGGCTTACGAGGCCTCGCTCGTATACGTCCGGGAACGGGAGGCCTTCGGCCGCCCGATCGGGTCGTTCCAGGGACTGCAGTTCAAGCTGGCGGACATGAAGACCCGGATCGAGGCCAGCCGCGGCCTGATCTACGACGCCTGCGCCGCCAAGGAGACCTGGAAGCGAACCGGCGAGCGTTTCACCCTGCCGGCCTCGATGGCCAAACTGCACGCCTCCGAAACGGCCATGTTCGTGGCCCACGCCGCCGTTCAGATCCACGGCGGGATGGGGTACTCCAAGGAACTCCCGATCGAGCGCTATTTCCGGGATGCCAAGATCACCGAGATCTACGAGGGGACCAGCGAGATCCAAAGGATGGTGATCGGAAGGATGGAGACGGGGCTGCGGTAGGGGGGTAGAATTAGCCCCTTATGAACGCAGCCGAAGTTGATCCCGGCACGCCCGAGACGGCGGGCCGTCCGACCGCCGTGACGATTGTCCTGGCCGTAGCGCTCGTCATCGCGGCACAAACCGTGCACGGAGCCCAGCCGGACCAGGTCCCCGGGCTCACGAACGCGGCGGCCGGGGCCGGAATCCTGCTCTTTTTGGCGGGTCTGCTCTCCACACGCCGCAGCGCGCTTATCGCCCGCTTCATGAACCTGCTGGACCGGTTGGGCGCTTTCTTGAACGTTTCCCGAACCCGGGTCATCCTGGTCCTGTTCGGCCTCCTGTTCGGCCTGCTGGCGGCATCGGCGAGCGGCCAGGGACCCTACCAGGAATCGGCCGCACTGGCTGTTGCCCTCTGGATCGGGAGTATGGTCCTCACCGCCGCCGGCGCCTGGCGCTCGGAGGGGGCGCGGCTGCCTTCCGGGCGCACCCTGCTGATCGCGGCCGGTCTGAGCGGGATCGCTTTCATTGTCCGGATCATTTCGGTCTCGACCATTCCCTACGTCCTCTCCGGGGATGAGGCCTCGATGGGTCAATCCGCGATCGGTTTCATCGACGGGACGGCCAACAATATCTTTACGATCGGCTGGTTCTCTTTTCCATCTCTCTTCTATTTCGTCGAATCCCTTTCTATCCGCCTGTTCGGGAACACGGTCCTGGCCCTGCGGATCCCGTCCGCCGTGGTTGGGGCACTGACCGTCGGGATAGTCTATCTCCTGGGGCGTGCTCTGTTCGGCCGGCTGGTAGGGCTTCTGGCCGCCGTCTACCTGGCCGGATCCCACTTCCACGTCCATTTCAGCCGGATGGGCCTCAACAACATCTGGGACGGTCTGTCCTTCGCCGCCGTCCTGGGGGCGCTGTGGTACGGTTGGAGCCGCGGGGCGCGGGCGTACTTCATCCTGGCGGGGTTGGGGCTCGGGCTGGCGCAGTACTTCTACGTCAGCAGCCGGACCATGCTGATTCTAATCCCGGCCTGGGCGCTGGCGGCTGCTGTGATCGAGCGGGGGAAACTTAAACGGCATCTCGCCGATCTGATCGTGACCGGGTTGATCGCCCTGGTGGTCGCGGCCCCGCTGACCCGGTATTTCATCCAGAACCCGCACGAATACCTGGCGCCGCTGAACCGGGTGCGGTTGACGGCGGAATGGGTCTCGGCGCGGGCGGCGGAGAACGAGATGGCGAAGTGGCGCGTGGTTACAGACCGAGTCTGGACCGGTCTGAAGGCTTACACCCATACACCGGTGCGGGTCTTCTACCAACCCGATACCCCGCTGCTCCGCCCGGCCTCCGCCGCCTTCTTCCTGCTGGGACTGGCGCTGCTGCTGGTCCGGTCGCGGGACCTGCGCAGCTGGATGATCGTCCTGCTGCTGCTCGCCTTCGGGGTCTCTGCCGGCCTCAGCACCAATACTCCGGCCGCCCAGCGCTACGTCGCCGCCGCGCCCTTTATGGCGCTCGCGCTCGGATACGGCGCCGCTGAAACCGCCCGGGCGTTCCGGTCGCTCCTGCCGGACAGGGACCGCGCGTTCACGGCGCTGGCGGTCCTTGGAATCGCTTATCTCGGGGCGGATGACCTGCGTTTTTATTTCAGGGATTACGGCCCACGCATCGACCACTACTCCGGAAACGACCTGGTCGCCCAGCGGTTGGCGGACTACCTGCAGACCCGGCCGGATATCGCGGAAGTGTATTTCTTCGGCGCTCCCCGGATGAGCTACTACTCGATCCGGAGCATTCATTTCCTCGTCCCGGAGGTGGCCGGTGTGGACATAAACGAGCCCTGGGGTTCGGCCGGCAACCCGCCCATCACATCGCCGAACCCGGTCTTCGTCTTTCTGCCGGAGAACGAGGCCGACCTCCACGCCGTCCTGGCGGCCTATCCCGGCGGGATCCTCCTGGACGAGCGGACCGGCGATGGTCTGTTGGTGTACTGGCTGTACGAAGCAGAGACCCCGCATGCGGCGTCTCTGCTCCAACGGCGGTCCGCGATCAACCCGCCCCGCAGCTGCACGGCAGAAATTTACCCTTTGCGACTCTGCGCCTTTGCGTCGGGAGCCGGCAGCGTATGAAAGCCGCTTATTTCAATCAGCACGGCCCCGCCGGCGTGCTCCAATACGGCGACCTCCCCACCCCCAAACCCGGCCCGGGCGAGGCCCTCATCCGGATCCGCGCCGCCGCCCTCAACCGGCTGGACCTATGGGTCCGGGAGGGCTGGCCCGGGATCCGCCTGACCCTCCCGCATGTCCCCGGTGCGGACGGGGCCGGGGAGATCGCGG
>DATKDL010000143.1:0-13747 GCA_035512695.1 Anaerolineales bacterium
TGTTGTATACTTAACCCCGCCATGTCCACCCGTCTCACACGCCGCGAATTCCTGCGGCTCTCCTCCCTCTTCGGCGGCGCAGCCGTACTGCCGCCGCTCCTCAACCGCCGGCGGCGGCTGCCGGATGGCGAAGAGATCAAACAGACCACCCTCAAAATCGTCCGGGTCGCCATCCGGCAGGACGATATCTACGAATTCCCCTCGCTCGAAGCCCCGATCATCGCCCACCGCCAGCGCGATGAACTGGTCAGCGTGCTCGAAGAACTCGTCTCCGAACACGGACCGCCCTGGAACCCGCGCTGGTACCGCGTCATCGGCGGGTACATGCACACCGCCCACGTCGCCCCCGTCGAAACCCGCTTCAACGAACCGCTCCGCGAGATCGACCCCGCCGGACAGCTCGTCCGCGTCACAATCCCGTATACCCGCACCTTCCGCTTCCTCGAATCCACCGGCTGGAACCCGCTCTACCGGCTGTACTACGAATCCAACCACTGGGCCATCGACGTCACCGAAGGTCCGAACGGATCGCCCTGGTACGTCCTCGAAGACGACCTGCTGCACGTCGAATACATGGCCCCGGCGGCGCATTTCCAGCCGATCCTCCCGGAGGAATACGCCCCCATCCGGCCGGACAACCACAACAAGAAGATCGTCGTGTCCCTGGCAAAACAGGACCTGACCTGCTACGAGGACGGCGAGATCATCCTCCACACCAGCGTCTCGACCGGCATCCCACAGCTCGTCCCGTCCCACAACGGCATCCCGACCGAGACGCCGCGCGGCGTTTTCAACGTCTCCCTCAAAACCCCCGTCCGGCACATGGGCGACGGCCAGCTGACCGGCGATATCTTCGCCTACGAGCTCCCCGGCGTCCCCTGGACCACTTTTTTCACCGAAACCGGCGTCGCCTTCCACGGCACCTACTGGCACGACAACTACGGCGGCCGGATGAGCCACGGCTGCGTCAACATGCGCACCAACGAAGCCCTCTGGCTCTATCGCTGGACGACGCCGGTCGACAAGGCCGAGCCCGGGAAATGGCATATCAACGGGTTCGGGACCCGCATCGAAGTCGTCTGACCGCACGCCTATGAAACCGGCCCCGTTCCAGTTCATCGCCCCCGACACCCTCGAAGAAGCATTGGAAGCGCTGGAAACATACGGATCGGACGCCAAGCTCCTGGCCGGCGGCCAAAGCCTGATCCCGGCCATGAACTTCCGGCTGACCCAGCCGGCTGTCCTGATCGACCTCAACCGCATCGCCTCTCTGTCGTATATCACCGAAGACCCCGACGGTCTGCAGATTGGCGCGATGACCCGGCAGCGAGCCGTCGAGCGCTCCGCCCGGGTCGCCGAACGCCTGCCGCTGCTGCACGAAGCGATGCCGCACATCGCCCACGTCCAGATCCGCAACCGCGGCACGATCGGCGGCAGCCTGGCCCACGCCGACCCGGCTGCCGAGCTGCCCGTGATCGCCCTGGCGCTCGATGCGCGGTTACACATTCGAAGCCGCACGGGCCGGCGCACGGTCGCCGCCGCCGATTTCTTCCAGTTCATGTTCAGCACCGACCTGGGTCCGGGCGAGATCCTGGAGGAGATCGAGTTCCCGGCGCTGCCCGAGCGGACCGGCTGGGCTTTCGAGGAGTTCGCCCGGCGGAAAGGCGATTACGCCCTGGCGGGCGTGGCTGCCTGGATCCGGCTGGATGACGGAAACGTCATCCACAGCGCCCGGCTGGTCTATCTCAACCTGGGCGTGGGACCGGTGCGTGCGGTCGAGGCCGAGACCGCGCTGGCCGGGCAGACCCCGTCACCCGACGTTTTCCGCAACGCCGGCGTTTCTGCAGCCGCCGAAGTCGAACCGCTCGGCAACGTCCACGCCACGCCGGAGTACCAGCGCCACCTGGCCGCGGTGCTGACCGAACGGGCCCTGGCCCGCGCCGCCGCCCGCCTCAACGGGAACCCGGCATGACCCATTTGCATCGCATCACCCTGACCGTCAATGGAGAGAGCCACACACGCGAGATCGACCCGCGCACCCTGCTGGCCGACTTCCTGCGCGTGGACCTGGGTCTGACCGGCACGCACGTCGGCTGCGAGCACGGCGTTTGCGGCGCCTGCACCGTCCTGCTCGACGGGGAAGCGGTCCGCTCGTGCATCATGCTCGCCGTCCAGGCCGCCGATCACACGATTCGCACCGTCGAAGACCTGGGGACCGGCGAAAACGACCTGCACCCGCTCCAGCGCGGCTTCTGGGAAGCCCACGGCCTGCAGTGCGGTTTCTGCACCCCCGGCTTCCTGATGACGCTGATCCCTTTCCTTGAAGACAACCCGAACCCCACCGATCAAGAGATCCGCACAGCGATCTCCGGCAACCTCTGCCGCTGCACCGGGTACCAGCATATTGTGGAGGCGGTGCAGAAGGCGGTCGAATTTTCGAATGGGCGAAAGAGCGAGTGAGCGAATGGGCGAATGGGCGAGTTAGCGAATGGGCGAATGGGCGAGTGAGCGAATAGGCGAATAGGCGCAGCGTCGTCACCAGCAGATTCGCCCATTCGTCCATTCGTCCATTCGCTGACTCGCTGACTCGCTGACTCGCCGAATCAATATCGTATGCCCGTAACTCGAACCGAAATCCGCCCCGGCGCCTACTACGACTCCATCGTCCTGATGCAGCTCCAGCGCGCCCTGGCGGGGCTGCCGGGGGTGGTCGATGCGGGAGTTGTGATGGCGACGCCGGCGAACTGCTCCCTGTTGGGTGAGGGTGGGTTGTATCCGGAAGAGGCGGAGGCGGCCAAATCTGACGACCTCCTGATCGTCGTCCGGGCGGAAACCGACCAGGCCGCCGGGGATGCGATCGGCCGGGTCGACGAACTCCTGGCCGCCCGGCGGAGCGCGTCGCCCACATCCGGGTACCGGCCCCACACGATCGCCGGTGGCCTGGACGCCCTCCCGGAGGCTCGCTGGCTGCTGGTCTCGGTCCCGGGCAGGTTCGCTGCCGGGGTCTCCCGGCAGGGGCTGGAACAAGGTCTGAACGTCTTCCTGTACAGCGACAATGTCCCGATCGAAGACGAGCTGTCCTTGAAGGAGACGGCCAGGGGTAAAGGGCTGTTCGTCATGGGTCCCGACTGCGGGACGGCGATCGTGAACGGGGTCGGGCTGGGGTTCGCCAACCGGGTCCGGAAAGGGCCGGTCGGTTTGGTCGGGGCATCCGGCACCGGGCTGCAGGCGGTGACCAGCGCCGTGCACAAGCTCGGCTCGGGTGTGTCGCATGCGATCGGCACCGGGGGGCGGGACCTCAAAGCCGAGATCGGCGGGATCACGGCGCTCCAGGGTCTGCACGCCCTGGCGGCCGACCCGGAGACCGACGTCATCGTCCTGATCTCCAAACCGCCCGACCCGCAGGTCGCCGCTGCCCTGCTCGGCGTGGCGCAGACCTGCGGGAAACCCGTGATCGTCCATTTCACCGGCTATCCGGCGCCCGCCTACCGGCTGGGAAACCTGCATTTCGCCCTCAACCTGCAGGACGCGGCCCGGCTCGCCGTCGAGCAGACGGGGGGACAGCCGGTGATGGCGTCCGCCGCAAGCGGATCGGACCGTTTCCTGCGCGGGTTGTTCTCCGGCGGCACGCTCGCGGTGGAAGCCGTGCTGGCGCTGCAGAATTTTCTTTACCCGCTTTACACCAACGTGCCGGTCTCGGACCACCAGCGCCTCGAAAACCCCCTGCAGAGCCGGGCCCACACGATCGTCGACCTGGGCGAGGACGTCTTCACCCAGGGCCGTCTCCACCCGATGATGGACAACGACCTGCGCCTGCGCCGCATGCGCCAGGAGGCGGAGGATCCGGAGACCGGGCTGATCTGGCTGGACGTCGTCCTCGGCGAAGGCGCGCATCCCGACCCTGCCGCCGAGTTGGCACCGGTGATCGCCGAGATCCGGGAGGCCACCGGGATCGAGTTCGCCGTCCTCATCATCGGCACGGAGGATGACCCGCAGGGGATCGACCGGCAGGCGGAAGCCTTTCGGGAGGCCGGTGCGGAGGTCTTCACCGTTCTGCAGGACGCTGTCGAGGATCTGCTCGTTCGCTTTGGCGGAGCGGCCGGATCGCCTGTTCATCCCCCGGCCGGGGGCGATCTCGGCGCCCCATTCGCTGCGCTCAACGCCGGTCTGGAATCGTTCTACGACAGCCTGCTCGGCCAGGGCGCACAGGCCGTCCAGCTCGATTGGAAGCCGCCCGCGGGCGGGAACGAGAAGTTGGCAGGAATTCTTGCAAATTTAAATAAACTGCATAATTAATTGTGACCCATGGACATCGAAAACGCAAATCGCACTGCGCTTGAACGAATGACTTCCGCCCGGCCGATCCTCAAAGCCGTCCGCCCCGCTGCTGAGGCGATCCCAGGGATGCGGCCGGATCTGCTGCTCCACGCCGGCCCGCCGGTCGAGTGGGAGCGGATGTCCGGGCCGATGCGCGGCGCCGTGATCGGGGCGCTGATCTACGAGGGGCTGGCTCGAAACGAGGCCGAAGCGGTCGAGCGCGTCACGGCCGGGGAGGTCGATTTCGCCCCCTGCCACCACCACCGGTCCGTCGGACCGATGGCCGGGGTGACCTCCTACTCGATGATGGTCTACGAAGTCGAGAACGTCACGCACGGTAACCCGGCTTGCTCCAACCTGAACGAGGGCTACGGCAAGGTGCTGCGCTACGGCGCTTACGCCCCGGAAGTGCTCGAAAAGCTGCGCTGGATCAACGAGACGATGGGCCCGATGCTGGCCGAGGCGCTCGCCGGTACCGAAGGGCTCGATATCCGCGCCCTGCTGGCCGAGGCCCTGCACATGGGCGATGAAGGCCACAACCGCAACAAGGCCGGCTCCCTGATCTTCACCCGCCTGCTGGCGCCGCTGATCGCAGAGGTCGCCGGCGAGCCGGCGGTGAAATCGGAGGTGCTCGAGTTCCTGGGTGCAAACGCCCTGAGCGTCCTCAACCCGGTCATGGCCGCCTGCAAGGCCATGGCCGACGCCGCCCATGGCGTGGAGGGCAGCACGCTGGTGAGCACGATGGCCCGCAACGGGACCGATTTCGGGATCCGGGTCAGCGGTCTCGGCGACCGCTGGTTCACCGCCCCCGTCTCGCAGCCGGACGGTCTGTACTTCTCCGGCTTCACCAGCGCCGACGCCAGCGGCGATATCGGCGACAGCACCATCACCGAGACCGCCGGGATCGGGGCCTTCGCCATGGCCGCCGCCCCGGCGATCGTCACCTTTATCGGCGGCAACCCGCAGGACGCCATCAACGCCACGCTCGAGATGTACGAGATCACCCTGGGCGAGCACCCGAGCTTCACGATCCCGTCGCTGGATTTCCGCGGGACCCCGGTCGGGATCGACATCCGCAAGGTGGTCGAGCTGGGCGTCGTCCCCAGGGTCAACACCGGTATCGCACACAAAGAAGCCGGCGTCGGCCAGGTCGGCGCCGGGCTGGTCCGGCCGCCGATGGCGATTTTTGAGGAAGCGCTATTCGCGTTTGCAGAGAAATACTTGTGAAAATTTGAAGGGTGCAGCCGGCTCGGCCGGCTGCACCCTTCAAATTTTCAGATGAGGAGACTATGATGAAAATCCACGACCTTTCCCAGGACCTCAACGCCGACTGCTCCTTCTGGCCCTTTTACCCTCCATTTGAAGTGAAATATTTCAAAAGGAAATCGGAGCACGGTGTCAATGCGCAGTACATCCAGACCTCCAACCACATGGGCACCCATCTCGACGCGCCGCGCCATTTCGTCACCAACGGCAAGACGATCGACCAGCTCCCGCTCGAGTGGCTCTACGGCCCCGGCGTCATCGTCGATCTGTCGGACCAGCTGGACGAGCTGGACGTCTTCACACCCGAGATGCTCGAGGCCAGGGCCGAAATCCGGGAGGGCGATATCCTGTTTATCCACACCGGCTGGCACCGCTACTCGTTCCTTTCACCCGAAGGTGATGAAGAGAAATACATCCAGCGGCATCCGGGCCCGCACCACAGCATCTGCGATTGGCTGCTCGATAAGAAGATCCACCTGTGGGGAGTCGACATGATCTCGACCGACCACCCCATGAACCTCCCCATCGGGCGTTTCCTCGGCAAGGGCGGCCTGGAGCACTGGGCGAAGGTCCGGGCGCAGGTGGAGGCCAAGTTCGGCGGCTCGGACCGAGTCGACGAGTTGTTCCCGGCGGAGGCCTACCAGCTGACCCACAACGCCCTCTTCCCCCACGACTGCGTCCACGTCGAGAACCTGGGCGGCGAGATCGGGAACCCGGCGCTCCACAACCGGCGGCTGATCCTCGGCGCGTTCCCGTGGAAGTTCAAAGGGGGGGAGGCGGCGTTTTGCAGGGCCGTTGCGTTCACGGATTTAAGTTAGCGGGAAATTGAAGGTCGATGCGGGGCTTCGCCCCGCATCGACCTTCAATTTCCCGGATTTTTGGAGTACTCATGTCTACTCGAGTGTTCGGCCAACGCATCAAGCGCAACGAAGATCCCCGTCTCCTGACCGGGCGCGCCCTGTTCACGGACGACGTCCAGCTCCCCCGGATGCTGCACGCCGCGTTCGTGCGGAGCCCGTATGCGCATGCGCGGATCTTAAATGTCGACACGTCGGCCGCGCGAGAGATGCCCGGGGTTGCCGCCGTCTATGCCGCCGGTGACCTGGGGGGCTACTTCCGAAACGGGCCGCTGCTGGTACCCCCGCCGCCGATCGAACGGCTGCTTTTCAATGAGCGCACCCAGCCGATCCTGGCGCGGGACAAGGTCCGGCACGTGGGCGAGCCGGTCGCGATCGTGATCGCCGAGAGCCGCTACCTGGCCGAGGATGCCGCTGCGGCCGTCCTCGTGGACTACGCCGTGCTCCCCGCCGTCGTCGATATCGAGGCCGGGATCCTGCCGGACGCCGGCGCCGTCCATGAGGATGTCCCGCTCAACATCGCGGCTCACGTGATCCAGGAGAAGGGCGATTACGAGACCGCAGCAGCCGGCGCCGACCTGGTCGTCCGCAGGCGCTTTGTCTATGACCGCGGCACGGCGGCCGCGATGGAGAACCGCGGGATCGTCGCCGACTGGGACGACCGGGCCAGCCGCCTGACGATCTGGGATACGACCCAGGCCCCGGTCGTCATCCGCAACGGCCTGGCCGGGATGCTCGGGCTGTCCGAGCACCAGGTGCGGGTCATCGCGCCGTTTATCGGCGGCGGGTTTGGTCCCAAGATCATGATGTTCTACCAGGAGGAAATGCTGATCCCCTGGATCGCCATGCAGCTCCGGCGACCGGTCAAGTGGATCGAGGACCGGACGGAGAATTTCTACGCCACCACCCAGGAGCGCGGCCAGGTCCACCAGGCCGAGGCGGCGTTTACGAATGACGGGCGCATATTGGGCGTCAAAGATATCTTCCTGCACGACACCGGCGCCTACGATCCCTACGGCCTGACCATCCCGATCAACAGCTCCTGCACCCTGCTCGGCTGCTACGACGTCGCCAACTACTACACCGAGTTCACCGCCGTCTTCACCAACAAGCCGATCGTCACGCCCTACCGCGGCGCCGGGCGGCAGCACGGGGTTTTCGTCATGGAGCGGCTGCTCGATATCGCGGCCCGCGAGCTGGGGATCGACCGCAACGAGATCCGCCGCCGGAACTTCATCCAACCGGACCAGTTCCCATTCGACAACGAGATCATTTACCAGGACTTCCGCCCGCTGGTCTACGACAGCGGGAACTACGAGCCGGCGCTCGACAAGGCGCTCGAGATGATCGGCTACCGGGACTTCATTGAAAACGTCCAACCGGCCGCCCGGGCCGAAGGCCGGCTGCTCGGGATCGGCATCGTCTCGTATGTCGAAGGGACCGGGATCGGGCCGTACGAAGGGGCGCGGGTCCAGGTCCAGGGCAGCGGAAAGGTCTCCGTCGCGACAGGGATCGGAACGCAGGGGCAGGGGCACTACACCTCCTACGCCCAGATCGTCGCCGAGCACCTGGGGGTCAGCGTCCGGGACGTCGAGATCGTCACCGGCGACACCGACCAGTTCCACTGGGGCACCGGGACCTTTGCCAGCCGCGGCGCCGTCGTCGCCGGGAATGCCATCAACGAGGCTGCCAAAGACGTCCGCCGGAAGATCGAAACGTGGGCCAGCGAATATTTCGACACGACCCCGGACAACCTGGAGGTCATGAACGGGATGGTCTGTCTCAAGGACCGCCCGAACAAGGGGATCGAGCTGGGCGAGCTGGCCCGCTACGCCAACCCGACGCGCGGGGCCGTCAAGCCCGGAACCGAGCCGGGGTTGGAGGCGACCAACTACTTCGGTCCGGAGCGCGGTGCGACCGCCAGCGGGATCCACGCCATGATCATCGAGGTCGACCCCGGCACCTACCACGTCGAGATCAAAAAACTCGTCGTCGTCCACGACTGCGGGCGGGTGATCAACCCGCTCATCCTGGACGGCCAGATCCACGGCGGCGTCGCCCAGGGGATCGGCAACGCCTTCTACGAGGCGCTGGTCTGGGACGAGAACGGCCAGCTCCTGAACGGCACCTTTATGGACTACCTGGTCCCGACTTCGCTCGACGTCCCACCGATGGAGATCGGCCACGAAGAGACGCCGTCCCCGCTCAACCCACTCGGGACGAAAGGCGCCGGGGAAGCCGGCGCGATCCCGGTCGGAGCGCTTTACGCCCAGGCGATCGATGACGCCTTCGGCAATTCTGTCGAGATCACCGAGATCCCGTTGAGCCCATCGATCCTCTGGTCGCTCGTTCGGGAGCAGGGAGACAACCCATGAACACGAAGATTCTGAAAATCCTGTGCCTGGCGATGATCACGACCCTGGCTTGCAACCTCAGGCCGGCGGTTGACGTGGACGCCACAACGACCCAGGCCGTCGCCGACCTACAGATGACGAACACGGCCATCGCGGCAAGCTTCACTGCCACGCCGACGCAGGCGCCGACCGATACCGCCGAACCGACGGCCACCCCGATCCCGACCGATACGCCCGCCCCGGAGTCCACCGATACGGCGGAGCCTACGTCCCCACCGGACCTGGGGGTCATCCTGTTCGACGATTTCTCGAACCCGGACGAGGCGGTCTGGGAGGCGGAGGAACCGGTGGATCCGGCCCTGGAGCGCGTCACCGTCGTGGACGGGCGCGTCCTGCTCGAGAGCCGCTATTACACCGAGGATTTCCTCGGCATCGCCCAGATCACCTATCGCGATTTCCCCCAGGACTTCGCCGTGACCGTTGAGATCGAATTCACGACGGGATCGTCCGAAGAAGGGGAGGCCGGGATCCTCATCCGGTTGACGCCCGATTACAGTGCCGATTACGAATTTACGATCACCCCGGGCGGCCAGTTTTCGGTCTATAAATACCAGGGCGAATTTATCGCATTGGTCAACTATACCCAATCGGACGCTATCCGGACCGAACCGGGCGCCGTCAACCAGCTCACTGTCCTGGCGGAAGGACAGGAGATGACCTTCCTGATCAACGGCGTCGAAGTGGTCTCGGTCTCGGACGATGACGTGCGCGGCGGCTGGCTTGGCCTGATCGTCTACAACTTCGACGAGTTCGGCGTCGGCGCATATTTCGACAACCTGCTGGTCACCAACCTGGCCGCCTACCACGCCGACCCGCCGCCGGTGCCATGAACCATCACCTCGCCCAGCTCAACCTCGCCAAGCCGCGCTTCCCGCTCGACGACCCGCGCATGGCGGAGTTCATGGAAAACCTGAACCGGATCAATGAGCTGGGCAAAGCTGCACCGGGCTTCGTCTGGATCCTCGAAGACGATACCGGCAATGCCACCGCCATCCACGCCTTTGACGACCCCGACATCCTGATCAACCTGACCGTTTGGGAATCGGTCGAGAGCCTGCGGGATTTCGCTTACCGCACCGAACACGTCGACTACGTCCGCCGCCGGCACGAGTGGTTCGAGCCGCTCAAGCCTTACCTCGTCCTGTGGTGGGTCCCGGCGGGGCATATCCCGACGATCGAAGAATCGAAGGACCGGATGGCCGCACTGGCGCGCAGCGGACCGAACCCGGGTGCATTCACGCTCAGCAAAATCTACCCACCGGAAGCTTGATTGGAAGAACGGGCGTTTAAAGAACGCAAGAAAAAACCATGGAAACCTTAGACCTCCTCATCCGCAGCGCCCGCCTCCGGGACGGATCGATCCGCGACATCGGCATCCTGGCCGGCCGGATCCACCTCATCGAAACCATTCTGCCGCACCCGGCCGGACGGACGATCGAAGCCGGCGGGATGCTGGTGACCGAGTCCTTCTGCAACCCGCACCTGCACCTCGACAAGGTCTTCACCCTGGCGAGACTGGACGACGCCGCGATGCAGGCCTATCACGGCGAGGGGATGGGGAAAGCGATGGCGGCGATCGAGACGGCTGCCCGGGTCAAGGAGGATTACCGGGCTGAGTGGGCCATCGAGAACATCCGGCAAGCGCTGGAGATGGCCGTCCGTCACGGGAACACGCACATCCGCGCCTTTGCCGATGTCGACAGCAAGGCCCGGCTCGAGGGCGTTCGGGCGCTGCTGCAAGCGAAACAGGAGTTCGCCGGCCGGTTGGCGCTGCAGATTGTCGCGTTTCCTCAGGACGGGGTGGTGCGCGAACCGGGGACGGCGGGCCTGGTGCGCGAGGCGATGGCCCTCGGCGCTGACCTGGTCGGCGGGATCCCCTGGATCGAGTTCACCGACCGCGATGCACAGACCCACGTCGACGAGATGTTCGACATCGCCCGTGAATTCGACGCCGGTGTTTCGATGCTCGTCGACGACGCCGGCGACCCGGGGCTGCGCACGACGGAGATGATGGCGGTCAAGGCGATCGAGATCGGCTGGCAGGGCCGCGTCCTCGGGCACCACGCCCGGGCAATGGCGCTTTACCCGAAACCGTATTTTCAGCGGCTGGCGGCGCTTTTGAAGCAGGCCCGGATGGGGATCATCACCGACCCGCACACCGGCCCGCTCCACGCCCGTGTCCGCGAGCTGCTCGAGGAGGGCTGCCTGGTCGCCCTGGGGCAGGACGACGTCTCGGATGCGTACTACCCCTACGGCCGGAACAATATGCTCGAGATCGCCTTCCTGGCGTCGCATTTGCTCTGGATGACGAGCAGGCAGGACATGGAGATCCTGTACGATATGGTCACCGTCGAAGCGGCGAGGGCCATGGGGATCGACGGGCACCGGCTTGAACCCGGCCGCCCTGCGAACCTCGTCGTCCTGGATGTCCCTGACTCACTGGAAGCGCTGCGGCACCACGGTGCACCCGCGGCGGTCGTTTTTAACGGCAGGCTCGTCTCCGGCGGAGATTGAATTTGGATCTCGCCGCGGCGCGTTGGCTGGCTCCCCGCGCCCTGCGCTGGCTGGGAGGCTTTGCGCGCGGCCGGGTTTTGCACGCGTTCGACCGCTCGGTCAACCTGGTCGACAGCCGAGGAAGCGTGCTCTCGATCGTGGACCCGGAGATTGGTCCGGGGCCGTTCAGCCTGGTCCTGGCGCAGCCGTTCGATTTTCGGGGGCGAGTCGCCGAGGATTCTCCGGTCGAGGTCGATGCGGGAGTGCTGACGTTGGGGCCGCTGGCCTTCGGCTGGTCCGGCGCTGAAGCGTGGGACCCGGTCCCCCCCTGGCGCTCGGTCACGCCGGAGCGCACACCCGGCCTGGTCGAGGCGATCGAGGAGGAGATGCTCGTCTCGCCGGTCAAGCCTGCGATCGCGTTCGAGCACCCGCCCGATCCGGCGGACCAGGAAGCTTTAAGGGCGTACGCCGTCTCGCTCGCCGGTCTCGGTCCGGGGTTGACCCCCTCCGGGGACGACGTGTTGGTCGGCCTGGCGCACGCCTTTTTCGTCCGTTTTGAAGCCGAGGCCGCGGCGGGGTTCGCCGGGATCATCGCCGAAACCGCCGCGCGTACGACAACCCTGTCGGCCGCCTGGCTGCGGGCGGCGGCGGTGGGCGAAGCGGGGAATTTATGCCATCTCCTGGTTGCGGCGGCCGCCGCCGGCGACGAGACCGGCCTGCGTGACGCGGTCCGCCGGATCCTGGCGACCGGACACACCTCCGGTGCGGATGCCCTGGCAGGGTTCACCACCGGATTAAAAGTGCCCTGGCCAATATAAAAGGCCGGGCGGGAAAATTTCCCGCCCGGCCTTTTGTTTTGGCTATGGCACTTTTAATCCGCCATCGCCGCCGCCTCGTCCATCACGGCAGTCTCCACGGTCGGGGGTTTGAAGATCAGGAAAACGAGGTTGATCAGGATCCCGAGAACGGCCGCGGTCGCGATCGCCGGGAGGCCGCTCGGGAAGACGCCCTGGAAGACCGGGATGGGCAGAAAGCCGCCTTCGAACCCGATATTTCCACCGATCCCGACCACCATGATCGTTGCCCCGATGGCCAGGTTGCGGGCGTCGAACATGCTGACCTTGTGCTCCTGCATCAGCGCGATGCCTTGCATGCCGATCACACCAAACAGATAGATCGCCAGCCCGCCGGTCACCGCAAGGGGGACGCTCTGCACGGCGGCGGCCAGTTTCCCGACGAAGCCGAGCAGGACCGAGATCACGCCGGCAGCGATCAGCGCCGGTCCGGAGTAATTGCGGGTGATCGCCATCAGGGAGTTGTTCTCGCCGTAGTTCGTCCCCGCCGTTGCGCCGACCAGGCCGTTCAGGAAGTCGCCGATCCCGTCGAGCACCAGGTTGAAACCGATGTGCTTGTCGAGCTCGTAGCGTTCCTTGCCCTGCTCGTCGGCAAACCGGTCGACGTACAGGCTGATCTGGTACAGGTGGGCGGTTGATTCGGGGATGGTGGCGATCGCCATGATCGAGATGCTGAAGATCGCCGTCCCGACCATCGCGCCTGAAAAGGCCGGGAAGGTGATGTTGGGCATCGCAAACCAGGGCGCGGCGCCGACGCTGGCGAACGAAACCGAGCCCGGGTCGACCAGCGCCGAGATGACGTAGCCCGCCACCGCTCCCAGCAGGACCGGCAGCATCCCCAGAAAACCGGCGTTCCGCATGTAGACCGAGAACATGATCGTGACGATCAGGGTCAGGATCGCGACGCCCCAATTCACGGCCGCCAGGCCGAGCGCCGCGTACGCCAGTCCGAACCCGATGATCGCGGCAACAGAACCGGTGATGATCGGGGGAAGGATTTTGTCGATCGCATCCTTGCCGACCGCGCGGATGATATAGCCGACGACGATATTGAGAATACCGGTCACGACGATCCCGGCCTGCATGGTCGAAATGACCTCGTCGGCGACCGGGACCCCGAACTCCGGCAGCCCGCCGGTCATCTGGGTCACGACCGACAGGTATGCGGCGATGTAGCTGAAGCTGGATCCGTAGAACAGCGGGATGAACTTGCCGATCCCGCGCCTGGAAAGGATCAGTGCGACGATCGTAGACACCCCGGAAGCCAGCAGGACGGTTCCGACATGGAAGCCGGTCAGCGCCGCCACGAACACGGTCGCCGGGAACATGGTCAGGACGTGCTGGAACCCCAGGAAAATGTTCTGCCCGACCGGGGGGGTCTCGTTGGGCAGGTAGCCCATGGTTTTGGAATTCATTTTTTGCCTCCTCCACAGAAGATTGAGATTTTAGACAGCGGAATGGGTTGAAGTTTTCTCGATGTACAACCTCCTTAAACGAATCCGTAAATTCGGAGGCCTGGCGAAGTTGGGGGATGGTGGCGGCGGGC
>DATKDL010000144.1:0-20238 GCA_035512695.1 Anaerolineales bacterium
GGTGCGATCCTACGCCTTCGCCAACTCCGCGACTCCAGCCCCTTCCTCCTCGACCCTTCCCGCCGGAAACTTTCTCAAAACCAACGCCGCCCCCAATATCGACGCCCCCGCCGCCGCGACAAACGGCGCGGCCGGTCCCCAGAGATACAGCCACCCGCCGATCAGCGGCACCGGCAGGGAGAAGAAGCCGTTCGCGGTCGAGAACATCCCGTAGGCCAGCCCGCGCCTGCCGGCCGGGACGGCCTTGCTGATCAGCGAGTCGTAAGCCGTCGTCCCCAGGCCCCACATCAATCCCATCAGCGCCCAGCCCACGGCGAAACCGATAAAGCTCGACGAACCCACGAAGACGAGGATGCTGGCCCCGGTCAGCGCAAAGGACAGGGTCACCGGGAGCTTTTCCCCGTAGCGGTCGACGAGCCAGCCGGCGATCGAGTGGCTGGCGAGCGTAGCGGCGTAGGCCAGGGTCCCGATCAGGCCGATCCGGAAGATGGGCAGCCCGGCGGCTTCGAGGAAGATCGGCTGGTAGGTCTCGGTCAGGGAAAAGGTGATATCACCCAGCCCGTCGGCGAGCAGCATCCAGGCCAGCAGCCCGCCGCCGGCGACCAGGGCTTTCATCCCGCGCAGGCTCTCAGCGAGGCTGGGCCGGGGAGCCGGATCGTTTTCAGCCGGTGAGGCGGTCTGCCGAGAAAGGACGAACCGGATCCCCGCGGCGGCCGTGTACAGGAGCCCGGCGACGAGGAAAAGAACCTGAAACCCGTACCCTTCAACCAGCCACCCGCCCAATGCCGGTCCGCCCATCTGTGCGGCGGTGTGGATCGTGTTCATCAGCCCGAAGGCCTTGCCGCGCTTCCCTTGCGCATAGCCGCCGATGAATGCGCTCTGCGCAGGGGTGGTCAGCGCGCTGGCGGCCTGGATCAGGACCATCCCGGCGTAGACCCAACCCCAGGCCGGCGCCCACAGCAGGACGGCGAAGGCCCCCACACCGAAAGCGGACCCCAGCGCCAGCCCGCGCAAATGCCCGACCGTATCCGCCAGCCAACCCCCCAACAGCCCGAACGCCAGCCGGGCGACCGCCAGCGCCGAGAAAAAGATCCCTACCTGCATGATCCCGGCCTGGCGGTCGGTCAGATAAAGCGGCAGGAAGGGCAGAAAGGCAAAGGCGCCCAGGTTGGCGAAGACCTTGGCGAGGTAGAACCAGAAAAAGACGCGGGGGCGGTAGGGGGACATCTCTATTCTCCTTCGCAAAGGGGGCAGAAAAAGAGACACCCCACCGGGGCCAAGCCCCGGTGGGGTGTCTCTTTTGCACTAGTAGCGGTCGTCCGCATGGCGGCCGTACGAGACTCGGTACGAATTGGCGTTCATGGGTTTGTTCCTCCTTTATTTTCCGTGAAATCCGGGTCCCATCGGTTCTGGGTCAGCCCCGGATCAGGTGCCAGCCCGCCAGCGCGGCGAAGATCAGGAAGATCACCGCCAGGATCTCGTCGCTGGCCCCGGGCATGGCGCCGTGAGAGTGGATGTCCAGCAGGACCATGGGGATCATGGCGGGCCTAGAACATATCCCGGCTGCCGGCGGCGTTCATCTTGTAGCTGACGCGGACCATATCATTACCTCCTTGAGGGGCTCTCTATTTCTTCGGCACAAAAATCTCTCGGTCTCAGAATACGCTGAACCGGCGCAGCCGGCGAAGGAAGGCTTCCCGATTCAGGCGTGAAGAGTATCCCGCCAACTCGGGACATTTGTCCCTCGACTCATCCGCCGTCATTCAATAGAATTTTCGAGGAGCATGTTCTTGGAAAGAATCCGCATCGCCATCGTTGAAGATCACCCCCTCATCCGCCGGGCGGTCCTGGACCAGCTGGGTGCACACCCGGACCTGAACGTCGTCCTCGAGCTGGACCACGGCGGGCGCCTGCTGCCGGCGCTGCGCGGGGCCGATGTGGACGTCGTCCTGCTCGACCTTGGGATGGACCGCGGCGTGTTCGATCCGGTCACGACCGTCCAGCGGCTCAAGCGCATGCACCCCGGCGTGCGCGTCGTCGTCATGTCGTCCGCCTCGCACGGCGCCAAGGCCCTGGGCGTCCTGCGGGCCGGGGTGGCCGGCTACGTCCTCAAGAGCGACCTCAACACGCTCGACCTGGCCGCCGTCATCCGCCGCGTCGGTTTGGGAGGGCGCTATTTCTCCCCCGAGATCGAAGAGCTGCTGGCTGTTGCGGAGGAAACCGGTCCCGATGGAGCCGTCCTGGATCGGGACGAGCTCGATCTGATCCGCCTGGCCGCCCTGGGCCATACCAATAAGGAAATCGCCCGGCTGCTGGGCTACAGCGAGAAGACGGTCCGCAACCGGCTCACTCCGATCTTCCGCAAACTGGGCGCATCGAACCGGGTGGAGGCCATCCGCAAGGCGGAGGCTTTAGGATTGCTGGGGTGAAATGGAGATGCGCCGCAGGGCTTTGCCCTGCGGCGCATCTCCATTTCATCCAATTTAATATCCAGGAGGACAGTATGCCGGCCATCAAAATCATCGCCTTAGACGATCACCAGCTCTACCTCGAAGGGATCCGCACGGCCCTGGCGCGCGAGCCGGACATGCACCTGGCCGGCGCCGGACGAGCGGCCGCCGACCTCAAACCGCTGCTCAAAACCCACTATCCCGACATCGCCCTGATCGACCTGCACATCCCCGGGTTTGACGGTCCCCGCACGATCCGGCGCTGCGTCGAACGCTATCCGAAGACGCGCTTCGTCGCGCTGACCGGGTCGCGAGATGAAGCGCTCGTCCGGCGGGTCGCCCAGTCGGGAGGCAGCGGTTATTTGCTGAAGGAAAGTATTCTAGGAGATGGGTTTGCGGACTTGCTGCGCCGGATCCACGCCGGTACGGTCTTGTTTGATGAAGCGGTCGTCCATGCGCTGATCCGGATGTACGACATCGAACTTTCAGCCAGGGAGCGGGAATGCCTGGCCCTGCTCTCCCAGGGTCTGACGAACGCCGGGATCGCCGAGGTCCTGGGTTTGTCCCCCAAACGGGTCGCCAACGTCCTTACCGGCCTCTACAGCAAGCTTGACATCGACGGCCTCAACGAAGGCCGCTGGGTGACACGGGTGGTCGCCGTGCGGGAGGCGATCGATCGGGGCCTGGTTTGCGTCTCCGAGCCGCGCATCGTGGAATATAAATAGGTTATTTGAAGGAACAGGCGGTTTTGAGGCCGGGTCCGGCGCAGCCGGACCCGGCCTCAAAACCGCCGCCGCAATTTCCGGATCGGTTTTTAGCCCGTCCGGGGTTCACGCAGATGTGCGAGCTGGCCCTCGAGTTCGGCGCGGCGGTCGTCGGCGGCGTCTTGCATCTGCATCCGCAGCCTGTCAAAGCGGTTGCGCAGATCCGAGCGGATCGTTTCGCCCGAAGCGGGGGTGAACAGGACGACGATCGTCGCCCCGACCAATGCGCCGGTCACGATGCCGGCGAGGTAGCTGAGAGTCTTTTCCATCGGGGTCTCCTTGTAGAAAGTTGTGCCCCAATTATACCGGGGATAAGAAGTGGTCTTTACGTCTCTGCGTCTGCGTAAAAAACCAATCTCTATGGTTGCGCGCAATGTGGAAGCGAATTACCATCCTCAGCATGATCGTATTAGCCGTCGGAATGCCCCGCGCCGGCTCGGGGTGGCACTACAACCTGACTCATGACCTGGTGCGGACGGCCGGCGCGGCCGACTCGCGGGAGGTCCGCCTCCGCTACCGGCTCGAGGATATCCTGACCGAGGTCAACTGCAACCTCGGCGTCCTCTCTCTGCGGCGGCTGGCCCGGCTGTTTGCAGCGGCCGGGCGGCGGGAAACCTTCACGGTCAAGCTGCATGCCGGCCCCACGGTTTGGGGCAGGTTGCTGATCGACCGCGGTTGGATCCGGCCGACCTACATCTACCGCGACCCGCGCGACGCCCTGGTCTCCGCCTACGAGTACGGGGAGCGCGCCCGGGCTGCCGGCCGGTCGAACGCCTTCTCCCCCCTGGCCGATCTGGATGCAGCCATCGACTTTATCGCCGAATACGTCGGTTATTGGGAAGAATGGACCGCCATCCCCGGCTGCCACATATTGCGGTACGAGGACCTGCGCACCGGTTACGAGCGTGAAGCCGCTCGCCTGGCACGATTCCTGGGTGTCGATCCGGAGAAACCCGCACCTACAGCCGTGATCGACCGCTACCGGCCCGAGCTGGCCAGCCGGGACACGCCGGGGCTGCACTTCGCCAAGGGAATAAGCGGGCGGTACCGGGAGAGCCTCTCCCCCACTCAGCAGAGGCGGTGCCTGGATCTGTTTGGGGATCGGCTCGAGCGCATGGGGTATCCGCCGGGATGAGCGCCGGGCCGGGCGGAAGCCCGGGCCGGCGCTCACCCCGGCTGTTTTTAACCGGCGCCGGCGACTTTTTTCCAATATTCGAACAGGGCGCCGACCGATTCGCCCACCACGTTCCGGCGGATCACCTCCCCGAATATATCTCCCACGGAAAGGACCTTCAGCCGCTCCGGTCTGCGGTTTTCGTCCAGCGCCACGGTGTTGGTCGTCACGATCTCGTCGATCTCGTCGATCGCGTTGAGACGCTCGGCGGCCGGGCCGGAAAATAGGCCGTGCGTGCAGACCACGGTCACCCGCCGGACATCCTCCTCCCGCAGCGCCCGGATCGTCTCGACGATGCTCCCGCCGGTGGCGATCTCATCGTCCATCAGGATGACCCGCTTACCGCGCACGTTCCCCATGATCCCGCCAATCTCGACCTCCTCGTCCGTCAGCCGCATTTTCTCCGCCGCCGCGATCGGCAGCCCGAGCGACCGGGCCAGCTTGGAGGCTCGCTTGGCGTTGCCGATGTCCGGCGAGACGACGACGGTGTTCGAGAGGTCCTGGTCCTTGAAATGCTCGACGAAGACCGACTGGGCCGTCAGGTGGTCGGTGGGGACCGAGAAAAACCCGTGTACCTGGGGGGAGTGCAGGGTCATCGTGATGACGTGGGTGGCGCCGGCCGTCTGCAGCAGTTCGGCCACCAGCCGGCCGGCGATCGAGATGCGCGGTGCGTCCTTCTTGTCCGACCGGGCATAGGAGAAATACGGGATCACGGCATGGACCCCATGTGCGCCCGCGCTGCGTGCGATGTCGATCATCAGCAGCAGCTCCATCAAGTTGTCGCTGACCGGGGGGGTGAGCGGCTGGATCAGAAAGACTTCCTTGGAACGGACGCTGACGCTCAGGTGGACGTAGAGGTTATCGTTTGAGAACTTGGTCGTGACGGTTTCCAGCAGCGGCAGACGCAGATAGTCCGCAATCTCCTGCGCCAGCCGGATGTGAGCGGACCCGCTGAACAGCAGCGCCTTGCTCTCGAGTTCGGCCTGGTCGTGCACGGGAATCAAATGCGTCCTCCATGAAACGTAGAGACGCCACAGCGTGGCGTCTCTACGTTTAATTCAAACCCGGCAGCATCGCCTTGTCCGGTCCCCGGTCGATCTCCCAGGGATAGACGATGAATGCGTCTGTGATCGCGGCATAATAATCCGGCCGGACGCTGCCGAACAGGCTCCGGTAGGGGTTGAAGTGCATGACGGCGGTGAACGGAAAGCCGCCGGCTGCCGAGACGCGGTTCTTCACCGCCGTGATCGTCCGTCCGGATCCCCAGACGTCGTCCACGACCAGGATCCGCCGGCCGCGCAGCAGGTCGTCCGCAGGGAACTGGATGAACTGCGGCCACACCATCAGGCTGGCGGGCCGGCTCTCCTGGAGCTCGAGCTCGAACGGGAAATCCACAGCTGCGGTCAGCACGTGGGTGATCCTGGTCGCTTCTGCCAGCATCCCGCCGGGAACGATCCCGCCGCGGGTGATGATCAGCATCCCTTCGTATTCACGGTCGAACTGGGAGAGCAGGTGGTCGATCAGCTTGTCGACCTCCTCCCAGCTCACCAACTCACGGCGAGGGCTTTGCATGGTCATTTCCTCAGAACCTTTTCGAAAATTGGGGCGGTGATGGTGGGGGTGGATGCGGCGGAGTCGCACCCACCCCCACCATCAACATCCCTGCCTGCAAAGGATTTTACCAATCTTTCGGGCGACGAAGCCTGCGCGCGCTGGTCAGGCATTCAAAACCGAGGCGAGCGGCGCCGGCGCGGCCACTTCCCCAACCGCCCCGCTTGCCTGGGAGCGCTCGACGTCCCGCGCCCACAGATAAAGGCAGGTGTGGTAAGCCGTGGCCGTGTAGCTCCCGATCAGGACGGCCAGCAGGATAAAAACCAGCGCGATCGAACCGCCTAAACCGATCCCCAGCACGATCCCGAGCGTGCTGGCATTCAGCAGCGTGAACAGGCCGAACCCGACCCCGAAACCCAGCGCCAGTCCGGCGGCGCTCAGCAAGAAACCGATCACCCCGGTCACAAACCCGACCCCGACCGTTGAGACGCCCACCAGCAGCAGGTTTTCTTTCACGATCTGTGTGGCCCGTTTCAATCCGTCGCGCAGACCGATGTCTTCGATCACCATTGCGGGCAGGACGAGATAGGTTGCTTCGGTCCAGACCGTGTTAATCAGGTTTGCGAGTATGTTCCGCCCGCCGCTGCGGTTCTTCCCTCGCACTACGTTCTCGATCAGCTTGACTCCCGTCGAAGCAGCTGCCAGGCTGAGGATGTCCAGGAAATCCCTGCGGACGATCGACCAGGCCTGGTCCATCCGCCTGTCCCCCTCGGCCAGGTGGCCGTAGATCATGTGGATCGTCATGGAAGCGAACAGGTAGGAGATGGTGTACTGGACGAACACGAGCACCATCCCCAGCGTGAAAGTGAGGATATTCCCGATCTGTGTGTCGCCGAACAGCAGCGCGACTCCGACGATCGGGACCAGCCCGATCAGCGAAACGATAAAGCCGACGACCAGAGCATAGATCGTCGGTTTGAGCAGATCGCGGTCTTTGAAGGCCATCGCCCAGGCCTGCTTGAAGAACCCGAAGCCTCGTTTGATGCTTTCCATCCTGGCTCTCCTTGAAGAAGCGTGAAAATTGGGGCTGAAATGCGGGGCGAAGCCCCGCATTTCAGCCCCAATTTTCACGAAAATAACCCTGGTGGTTATTATAGCAACGATTGCGGGTTTACCTCGACCCTCCAGCCCTCCAACGGAAGATCGGACAGCAGGTCCGCCGGGTCCGCGCCGCGCAGGATGATCTGATAGCGGTAGCGGCCGTCCAGGCGGGAATAGAAACAGGGCGCCGGGCCGATCAATTCGATCCGGACGTGCGACCGGGCTGCGATCAGCCCCTGCAGATGCGACGCCAGCGCCCCCGCCCGGCGCTCGGCCCGGCCCGGGTTCAAATCACGAACCTCCAGCCGGACCAGGCGGCCGAAGGGCGGGTAGCCGATCTCCCGACGGTAAGCCATCTCTGCGTTGTAAAAAGCTTCATAGTCGTGCCCGGCCGCTGCCCGGATCACGTAGCTGTCGGGCTCGAATGTTTGCAGGACCACCTCGCCGCCCAGCCGGCTGCGCCCCGCTCGCCCGGCGACCTGGGTCAGGACCTGAAATACCCGCTCCGCCGCACGGTAGTCCGGGAGGTGCAGGCCCACGTCGGCCAGGACGATCCCGACCAGGGTCACCAACGGCAGGTCGAGGCCTTTGGCCAGCATCTGTGTCCCGACCAGGACGTCGGCCTGGTGGTTGGCGAAATGGGTCAGGATCAGATCGTGAGCGCCTTTGGCCTGGGTCGTGTCCCGGTCCCAGCGCAGGGTACGGGCTTCCGGGAACAACGCCCGGACTTCTTCCTCGACCCGCTCGGTCCCCATCCCGTACTGCCGCACCTGGTCGCTCCCACAGCCTGGGCAGGTCCCCGGCATACTCCGGCTGTAGCCGCAGTGGTGGCATTGCAGATCCGACTCGGCCCGGTGGAATGTCAGCGAGACCTCGTCGCAGCGCGGGCAGCGCATGACGTGTCCGCAGTTCCGGCAGAAGACGTAGGTGCCGGCGCCGCGCCGGTTGAGGAACAGGATTGCTTGCTGTCGCTGCATCAGGGTCGCGGTGAGGGTCTCCTGCAGGGCCCGGCTGAAGATTGACCGGTTACCGGCCTTGAGCTCCCGGCGCATATCGACGACTCGCACCGGTGGCAGCACCTCGCTGCTGACGACCTCTCCGGTTGCCCCGTCGATCCCCAGGATGCGCCGCGGCAGCCGCAGCAGGGTCCAGGCTCCGCGCTCGGCCCGGCGCCGGCTTTCAATCGATGGGGTGGCCGAACCCAGGATGCAGACCGCTCCCAGCAGCCCGGCGTAATGGATCGCGGCCTCACGGGCGTGGTAGAACGGCGGTTCGCTCTGGTAGTACGACCCGTCGTGCTCTTCGTCCAGGACGATCAGGCCGATGTCAGGCAGCGGGACGAACAGGGCGCTGCGCGGCCCGATGACGACCGACAGGTCGCCCCGCCGGGCGCGGCGCCAGGTGTCGTATTGCTCGCCCGGGGAGAGCTGCGAGTGGATCAGACCGACCTCGCCCGGGAACCGGGACATGAAGCGCCGGACGGTTTGGGCGGTCAGGGCGATCTCGGGGACCAGGACGATCGCCTGCCTCCCCGCGGCGATGACGCGCTCGACCGCCCGGATGTAGATCTCCGTCTTGCCCGAACCGGTCACCCCCTGGACCAGGAACGGGCCGGCGGGAGCGCCGTCGATCGCGGCCCGAATCGCTTCCCAGGCCCGGCGTTGATCGGGGGTCAGGTCCGGCCGCCGGCGGGCTGCATCGACCTCGATGTCCTCCAATGGATCCCGAAAGATTTCAGTCTCGCGCAGCTCGACCAGCTCTTTTTCTGCCAGGACCTGCAGATCGGACAGGCTACCCCCGGAATGGGCGTAGACCCATGAGACGTTGACCGGGACGCCCTCCCGGATCAGGAAGCGGACGATCTTCCCGCGCCGCTCGAGCGTGGCAGCCGTCTGCCCGACCTCGGTGAGCGCCGCTTCGGCCTTCTCCGGCTTTACGGCGAGCTGCGCGGTTCGGATGAATTTCGGCCGGACCTGTGGTGGCGGCAGGACCGGCTTACCGGCGACGACGTCCCGTTGGACCAGGCTTCGGATGGAAGCCCGCCAGTTGGTGCGCGGCACGGCCCGGTCGATCTGCCGGCCGCGCAGCGGTCCGCGCCGCTGCAGCAGGGCGACCAGCCGGCCCTGGATCGCCGTCAGTTTCAGCCCGGGCAGCCCTTTGAACTCGGGGGAGACCAGCCGGTATTCGACGTCGGCTTGTTGGCTCAGCCCGGTGGGCAGCATCAGTCCGATCACCGCTGCAAGCGGGGAAAGGGTTTCAGCGGCCAGCCGGAAAGCGAATTCAATCTGCGCCGGGGTGAGCGCCGGGGCCTCATCGAGCAGGGCCGCGACCGGCCGGGTCTCCGGGACGGCCGGGGAAGCGACCGGCCGGATCACGACGCCCTGGACGGTCTGCACACCAAACGGGACCTCGACGAGCTGCCCCGGCTCGAGGCGGCCCTCCAGATCCGGCGGGAGATGGTAGTGGAACACCCCGCTGACCTGGGGGACGTTGACGGCGATCTCGACGAACTGCATCAAGCCGCCATGTACTTCTCGAGCGCCTTGAGGTTCATTTTGAACGTTCCGGCGGCCAGCTCGGAAGCCTGCTCCTCCGAGACGCCGTCGGGCTCAAACTCGGCCGACCAGCTGACGACGGCGGCCTCGCCGTCGCCGGCGGGTTCCACTCGGACGGTCGCCAGGTAATCGCTGACAGGCCAGGGGCTGGAGACGATCTCATAAGTCAGGGTCATCCCAGGGTCGTCGAAGGAAGCGATACGCTCGATCATCTCGCCGTCCGGGAGGCTGAATGCCCGTTCGGCCCCGGCCCCCGCGCCGGTGACGGTGTGCGGGTAGCCCGGGAAGTAATCGAGCCGGAAGGTCTTGAGCACGCCCCAGACCTGGTCGGCCGGAGCGGGAATTGAACGGGTGATGGTGATGTTGGTCATCCTGATGATCTCCTTATAAGGTTAAAACCGGAACACTGATTTCCACTGAAAAACCTGGTCTCCATGATTTTAACGAAAAAGGTCATCGAGATCAGGTTCTATGAAGCCTCGTAACGTGCCGGCGAATAGCCCCGGCTGCTCCAGGTGGATGTTGTGCCCGGCATCCTCGATACAAACGAATTCGGACCCGGGGATCCGTGCCGCCGTTTCAGCCGCGATCGCCCGGTAATCGGGGTCCAGGCTCCCGGCCAACAGGAGGGTGGGGACTCGAAGCGCCGGCAGCCGGTCCCAGAGCGGCGCCATCCGGCCCGGGGAGAGGTCGGCGATGGTTTTGGCAGCCCAGGCCGGATCCATGTCGCTGCGGGCGCGGACCAGAGGGGCGAGCAGGTCCGGACGGGTCCGGAGAGATTCCCAGAGACCGGCGCGGTACCAATCTTTGAGGAAACCGGGCAGGCCGGCCTGTAACAGTTGGGCGGCGCGGGCGTCGTCGAGGGCGCGGCGGGCGGACCGCTCCTGCTCCGTGCGTAGACCCGGAGAGGCCGATTCGAGCACGAGCGCCGACAGCCGGCCGGGAAACCGGCAGGCGAAGTGCAGCGCCAGGCGCCCGCCGAGCGAGTAGCCGATCAGGACCGGCCGTCCGGCGCCGGCTGTGTCGAGGGTGCGGGCCAGATCGCCGGCGAGGCGGTCAAAGGTGAGCGGGGCGGTGGGGTCGAGGTCTGTGTTGGCGCCGTGGCCGGGCAGATCAGGCAGCAGGCAGCGGAACTCGGATGCGAGTTCCTTTGCGACCGGCAGCCAGTCTGCCCCGCGGCCGAGGAAGCCGTGGAGGAAGATGAGGGTGGGGTGGGAAGAATTACCAATAGATTGGAAGGGCCAGGAGGTTGACATATTTGAAAAAAGCAGGCCGGCCCGGTGGGTTGCACCGGGCCGGCCTGCTTTTTTCATCCCATTAATGCTCGCGCGTGACGATGTACCGTGCCAGGTCCTCCAGCCCCTCGCGCTGGGGGCGGTCGGGGAGCGTGTCCAGTAGGGTCAGGGCGCGCTGGACATAGCGCTCGGCCTCTTCGACGGCCTGGTTGATCGCGTCGCTGGCCTGGATCTTGTCGACCAGGCGGTCGACGTCTCCGGGGCCGTGGCCGTTGCGGCGGATCAGGTCCTGGATATCCGAGTCACCCGGGTTGTCCTCGTGGAAAAGCAGGGCGGGGAGCGTCAGCAGGCCGTTGCGTAGATCGCTGCCGACCGGTTTGCCGAGCCGGCTCTGGGCGGCGGAGAAATCCAGGACATCGTCCATGATCTGGAAAGCCATCCCGATCTCCAGACCGAACCGACGGGCTGCTTCGCGTTCGTCCGATGAGACCGGAGACAGGATGGCTGCGGCGCCCGAGGCCAGTTCGAACAGGGAGGCGGTCTTGGCGTAAATGCGGTGGTAGTAGTCGTCCAGATCGGCCAGGCCCTTGCTGGTGAACTGCTGGCGGATCTCGCCGTCGACGATGACGGTGAGCGCCTCGGCGAACATATCCATCACGGCGACGGAGCCGGTCGCTGCGGCCAGTTTTGCGGCGCGGGCAAAGATGAAGTCACCGGTCAGGATCGTTGCGGCCGGGGTCCAGCCGGCGTTGATGGTCGGCATGCCGCGGCGCAGCAAGGCGCCGTCGATCAGGTCGTCGTGGACCAGGGTCGCGGTGTGGAGCAGTTCGACCGCGGCGGACAGGTCGAGCAGCCGGTCCGGCGGGGCGCCGAGAAGCTCGCCGGTGAGGATGGTGATGATCGGGCGGAGGCGCTTCCCGCCGGCGTCGATCAGGTGCAGCAAGGCGGCGGCCAGGTCTGGATGGGCGTCCTCGGCCTGGAGCCGCATGTGGGCTTCGACGGCGGCGAGGCGGTCCTCGACGGGTGAGATGAATGAGGCGGTCATGCGTTCGTCGCTCATTTCTGGACCGGCATGATCCCCAGGAGCTTGCCGGCCAGGTTGCCCATCTTGGCAATGTTCTTGACGCTGGAGAGCGGCAAATTTTCGAGCTGCTCGTAGAGCGACATGATCGTCTCGAAGAAATCGAGCAGCTCCTGAAGCCGCTCGCGGGTGAACTCGTCCTCGGATTCGCTGTCGCCGAGCTCATCCATGATCTCGCGCAGGACGTTGAGGGTGGGGTCCATCTCGCGGCGGCGCCTTTCGTTCAGGACGATGCTGAACATCTCCCAGACGTCGCTGCGGGTTCCGAAATGGTCGCGCCGGTCGCCGAGCATGTGGACGATGCGGACCAGGTCCCAGCTCTGCAGTTCGTGCAGGCCGGTGCTGACGGTCGAGCGGGCGATCGAGAGCGTGTCGCTGATCTCGTCGGCGGTCAGCGGGGTCTCGGAGATGAACAGCAAGGCGTGGATCTGGGCGACGGTCCGGTTAATGCCCCAGCGTGTGCCCATCTCGCCCCAGTGGGTGATGAATTCTTTGGTGGCGGTTGTAAGTTCCATGGTGTTTTTTGTTATTTCGGTCCTTTCCGAAAGTTCGAATATATTATACAAGAAAACGGGAAAAAAGCCAGAGGCAGGTCGGAGCGCTTGGCGCTCCGACCTGCCTCTGGCTTTTTTCCCCGTTTTCTTGGTATCATAGCCCATTGTGCCCGCCCCCTCTGATTTCGCCGCTCTTTACGCTGCATTTGATGCGCCCATCCAGGCTTTCGACTGCGGTGCCAAATGCGCCCCGTACAACGGCGGCGTACCCGTTTGCTGCGATACTCGTCACAGCGTCCCGGCGGCTTACCAGGCGGAGTGGGTTTACCTGATCGAAAACACCGACCTCTGGCATCCCTGGCAGCCCGACGATCCCGCCGACCACACCCGCCTGTCCGCCGAGGCCGGGCCGGACCTGGTGCTGATCGAATGCCGCGGCGCCGCACGCTGCCAGCGCGAATTCCGCTCCCTGGCCTGCCGCTCGTTCCCCTTCTTTCCCTACCACGATTCGACCGGCGGATTCCTCGGGCTGGCCTGCTACCATGATTACGAGGACCGCTGCTGGGTGATCAGCAACCTGGACCGGGTCGACGATGCCTACCGCGACCAGTTCGTGCGGAGCTACGAGCGCTTGTTTGCGCTGCTGCCCGACGAGCGCGAGAGCTTCCGGTACCAATCCGAGCGTCTGCGGGAAGCACTTCATGCGGAGGGACGCCGGATCCCGCTGCTGCACCGCGCCGGGGGGGACTACCTGGTCGACCCGGTCACAGAGCGCCTCGAGCGCATCGACGCCCGCCGGTTGGCCAAACACGGCCCCTACGCCGTGGCGGAGCGCCTGCGCTTCCCCGACGAGATCGCCGCCGAATGACCACCCTGACCGAGACTTCCGAATTCACCCTGCCGAATCGCTACCGCTCGGACCGGCGCAGCCCGCTGCGCTGGGTGTTCGCCCATGTCCGCCGGAGCTGGGGCTGGATCCTGCTGCTGTTCATCGGCGCCCTCAGCAACGCAGCCCTGGCGGCCGCCGTCCCGGTGTACATCGGACTGGCCTTCGATGCCGTCCTGCAGACCCCGCCCGGCACGGCGGCGCTGCTGCCGATCGGGATCGGGATCGTCGTGACCCAGGTCGTCCGCAGCGTCCTTCAGCTTGGGCGCAACTATTCGGCCGAGGTGATCGGCCAGCGGGTCGAACGCGACATACGCGACGAGCTCTACACCAGCCTGCTCGGTAAGAGCATGACCTTCCACAACCTCCAGCCTGTGGGGGACACGATGGCGCGGGCGAACAACGACGTGCGCGAGGTCAACCTGATGTTCAACCCGGGTTTCAACCTGGTGGTCGGCTCGGGGATGTTCCTGCTGATGCCCCTGGTTTTCGCCCCTCGCTATCATCCGGCTCTGACCCTGGCGCCGGCTCTTTTTATCATCGGCTACGTCCTCCTGCTCTGGCAGTATTTGAACGAATTGGGTCCGGTCACGACCCGGGTCCGCGAGACCTTCGGGACGCTCAACACCCGGCTGGCCGAGGCGCTCGATGGGATTGAGACAGTCAAAGGTGCGGCCCGGGAAGAGGACGAGATCGCCCGGTTTTCGGAGAACGCCCGGGAAGTGCGGGATGCCTCCGTCCGGCAGGGCGATATCGAGGCCCGTTTCCTGCCGTTGTTGTTGATGATGATCATCCAGGCCGCCGGTCTGTTCCACGCCTTTCTGTTGTTCCGCGACGGGGCGATCCGGATCGGCGACGTGGTGGCCTATTTCGGGCTGATCCAGCTGTTCGGGTTCCCCACCTTCGTCTCGCTCTTCTCCTACTCGCAGGTCTCGCTCGGGATGGCGAGCGCCCGGCGCATCCTCGAACTGATCCAGCGGGAGACCGAACTGGACCAGAACACGGCCGGTTTCAAAGCCTCGATGCGCGGAGAGGTCGAGTTTTCCGGGGTTTCATTCGTCTATGACACCGGCTCGGAAAACGGACACAGCGGTGATCCTGTCCTGCAGGATATCTCGTTCAAGGTCCGGCCCGGGCAGACGGTCGCCATTGTCGGGCAGACCGGCAGCGGGAAGACGACGCTGGCCCGGCTGATCAACCGGATCTATGACACCACCTCCGGACAGGTGCTGATAGACGGAGTGGACCTCCGCGACTGGAACCTGGAAGTCTTGCGCCAGAATATCTCGATCATCGAGCAGGATATCTTCCTCTTCTCCCGCTCGATCGCAGACAACATCGCCTTCGGGAAACCCGGCGCCGCGCGCGAGGAGATCCTGGCGGTCACGAAAGCCGCCCAGGCCGACGAATTCATCGAGACCTTCGAGGATGGCTATGACGCCATCGTGGGCGAGCGCGGGGTGACCCTGTCCGGCGGGCAGCGGCAGCGCCTTGCCCTGGCCCGCGCCTTCCTGACCGACCCGCGCATCCTGATTCTGGACGACTCGACCAGCGCCATCGACAGCGCCACCGAGGACCGCATCCAGCGGGCCATCTTCGCCGCCTCCAAGGGCCGCACCACCTTCATCATCACCCACCGCATCTCCCAGATCCGCTGGGCCGACCTGATCATCGTCCTCCGCAAAGGCCGCATCGCAGCCGTGGGTACGCATTTCGAACTGCTGCAGACGTCGGAGGCGTATCGGAGGATTTTTCAATGATGTGCAAAGTGCGACAACGTGCAAAGTGCAAAGTGCAACGTGCAAAGTGCAAAGTGCAACGATCCTAATTTTCTTTGCACATCGCACCTTGCAGCTTGCACGTTGCACTTTGCACGTAGAGACTTATGGGCTTCTTTTCCGGACTCGACACCGAAGGCTACGACCGCCAGTACTCCGACCGCGACCTGGTCCGCCGGATCGCGGCGTATTTCAGACCGTATCTCCGCCAGGTCGTCGTGATCGGGGTCGCGCTGGTTGTCGTTTCGCTGGCCAGCGCCGCCGCGCCGATCCTGGTGGGGCAGGCGGTCGACCTGCTGGGTGGCGACCTCCAAATGGACGTCATCACGCTAATCACCGGGGCGGTCCTGTTCACCGGGCTGCTGATCTGGGGGGCCAACTGGTTGCGCCGGCGGCTGACTTCGCGCGCCGTCGGCGATATGGTCATGTCGCTGCGCCGGGACGCCTTCGGAGCCTCGGCCCGCCACGACCTGTCTTTCTACGACGAGTACTCCTCCGGCCGGATCGTTTCCCGGATCACCTCGGACACGCAGGAGTTCGCCCAGGTCGTCGTCCTGGTGACCGAGCTGATCTCCCAGCTGGTCCAGACCCTGTTCCTGGCCGCCTACCTGATCTACATCGAGTGGCGGCTGGCGCTGCTGCTGTTCGTCTTCTTACCGGTCGTCTTTTTGGTGGCGCTCAGCTTCCGAAACCTGGCCCGCATCGTGACCCGGCGCGGCTTCCGGGCGATGGGGAACGTCAACGCCGCCATCAAGGAGACGATCAGCGGGATCGCCGTCGCCAAGAATTTCCGGCAGGAGGCCGAGATCTACAAGGAATTCGACGAGGCCAACCGGCAGTCCTACGAGACCAACATCCGGCGCGGCTTCGTCCTGGCGGCCGTCTTCCCCGTGCTGAACGCCATCAACGGCGTCGGGACGGCCGCCCTGGTCTACTACGGCGGTTTCCAGACCGCCGCCGCGGTGGTGACCGGCGGGGCCTGGTATCTCTTCCTGCTGAGCCTGGAACGGTTCTGGTTCCCGGTGCTGAATCTGTCCGCCTTCTGGACGCAGATCCAATCCGGGCTGTCGGCCTCCGAGCGCGTCTTTGCGCTGATCGACGCCGAGTCATCGGTCAAGCAGACGGGCGAAAACCCGGTCCCGAAGCTGGATGGGGAGATCCGCTTTGAGAAGGTCGGGTTCCGCTACACCCGGCAGGAGCAGGTGCTCGAGGATTTCAGCCTGCACATCCCGGCGGGGGAGAACCTGGCACTGGTCGGGCACACCGGTTCGGGCAAATCCTCCCTGGCGCGGTTGGTAGCCCGCTTCTACGAGTTCCAGGATGGCGCCATCAAGATCGACGGGATGGACATTCGCTCTTTCTCGCTCCAGGCGTACCGCAAGCAGCTCGGGATCGTCTCCCAGATGCCGTTCCTGTTTGCCGGCACGATCGCGGAGAATATCAAGTACGCTGCCCAGGACACGACCGACGCCCAGATCATGGCGCTGGCGCGCCGGATCGGGGATGGCGAATGGCTGGAGACCCTGCCCGACGGGCTGGATACCGAGGTCGGGGAACGCGGCGGACGCCTTTCCATGGGACAGCGCCAGCTGGTTGCCCTGCTGCGTGTCCTGATCCAGCGCCCGGCCATCTTCATCCTGGACGAGGCCACGGCCAGCATCGACCCGTTCACCGAGTGGCAGATCCAGCAGGCGCTCGACCTGATCCTGAAGGAGACGACCAGCATCATGATCGCCCACCGGCTGTCGACCATCAAGGCCGCGGACCGGATCCTGGTTCTCGACCACGGTGCGATCATCGAAGTGGGGAACCATCCGGCGCTGATGGCCGCCCGCGGCCACTACGCCGACCTGTACAATACCTACTTCCGGCACCAGTCACTGGATTACAAGCCGGAGGGAATCGACGAGATCCTGAAAGAGCGGGAAGCGTTCCAGCTGCTGGATGCGGCCCGCGAAAAAAGGCAGCCGGGGGTTTAGATAATTCAAGAAAGTTGAGCGCCCTGCCCGGCTCCGCCGGGCAGGGCGCTCAACACACCCAAACCATCCCCAACTTGCGCCGGCTGTGCCGCTGGCATACAATAAAACCATGGCCGATTCCCGGTCTCGACCGCATGATCTCGCGGGCCAGGCCGGCTCGCGCGCCGGCCGCCGGCGCCGCGGGCCGGATCCGCAGGCGATTCTACGCGCGGGGGTGGTGTATGGACTGTTCACCTTGCTGGCGGCCGGAGCTTACGTCCTGCTGGTCTGGGGTCTGAACCTGCTGACCGCCGCTGCGATCCGCGCCGACGATCCCTTCCTGATCGGTGCAATGGTTGCATTGCTGGCGGCCATTTTTCACCCGCTGCGGGCGGCGCTGCAGCGCGGGATCGACGCGACCTTCTTCCGCAGACGGGCGGGGTTTGAAACCGATCTGAAAGCGTTTGGCCAGGACCTGACGCAGGCTGCCGGCCTGGGGGAGATCCTGCAGCGGGTGTCGCGGTGTTTGAAGACGGCGCTGGATCCGGCCCGGCTGGACATCTTTCTACTCGATCCGTCCACCGACCAGTTCGCCGCCGTTGCACCCGATGGCGGTGCTCCGGCTACCGATCTGCGCTTCGCTCGCAACGGCCCGCTGGCCGGATACCTGGCGAAAACCGGCGTTTCCGTCACGATAAAAGACGGCGATCTTCCGGCTGCCCTGCTCCCAGAGCGCGCCCGGCTCGCCCTGCTGGGAAGCAGCCTCTTCATCCCGCTTTCCGGTCAGCGCGGGTTGGCCGGCTGGCTGGCGCTTTCCGGGAGAAGCCAGGGCGTCCCATACGATCGCGCGGAGCTGGCCTTCCTCGAGGCCCTTGCCGGCCAAACGGCGCTGGCCGTCGAGCGAGCCCGGATCGTCGCCGATCTGCAGCGGCGAGTCCACGAGATGAACGTGTTGGGGCGCGTAGCCCAGGGGATCAACGTCACGCTCAATTTCGACGACATCCTCGAGCTGATCTACGCCCAGACGGTCCTTATCGCCCCCGCCGTCCATTTTCGGATCACCCTGTACGACGATGTCGCCGGGGCTTTCCGGCATGCGTTCCTGCTCGATGGCGACGACCGGCTGGTGGACCTGGAGAACCGAGCCCTGCCGGAGGGCCAGGGATTGGAGCAGGTCGTCGTGCGGTCCGGACGGGCGATCAACACAAGCGACCACGAGAGCGAGTGCCGCCGGCGCGGCGTGATCCCGCCGCTGCGCGGGCTCTATGCCTGGCTGGGCGTCCCGCTGAACGCCGGCGAGCGAACCATCGGAGCGCTCTGTCTTGGCAGCACCAATCCTGCCGTCGTCTACACCGCCGAGCAGCAGAATATCATCCAATCGATCGCCGACCAGGCTACCGGTGCGATCGTCAAGACCCGGCTGCTCGAAGAATCCGAGCGGCGAGCGCGCCAGCTTGAAGGGCTCAACCAGGTCGCCCGCAGCCTGACCCTCGAACTCGAAATCGAACCGCTGCTCAACCGGGTCATCGAAAGCGCTGTCGAGATCTTCGATTGCGAGGCGGGGACCCTGTTCCTGATCGATGAGGATACCGGCGAGATCGTCTTCTCGGTCGTCGTCGGCGGAGCCAAAGACCTGGTCGGGACCCGGTTGGCCCCCGGGACCGGGCTGGTCGGCAAATCGATCGATACCCGCCTGCCCATCATCCAGAACAACGTCCACCAGAGCGCCGATTGGTTCGGCCAGACCGACGAAAGCACGGGTTTCACCACCCGCGGGCTGCTGGTCGTCCCGATGCAAGTGCGGGAAGACATCATTGGCGTCATCGAGATCATCAACAAGCGCGACCACTCCCCTTTCACGACGGACGATGAGCGGCTTCTGACGGCCTTCGCAGCCCAGGCCGCCATTGCCGTCCAGAACGCCCGCCTGTTCACGATGACGGACCAGGCCCTGGCTTCCCGAGTGGAGGAGCTGTCCGTCATGCAGCGCATCGACCGGGAACTCAACGCCAGCCTGGATCTCGACCGGGCCATGCACATCACCCTGGACTGGGCGCTGCGCCAATCGGGCGCCGAGGCCGGGCTCATCGCCGCCATCGACGATTCGGGGCTCGCCCTCATCGATGCGATTGGCTACCCCTTCGATCACAAAGAGGACGGCGTGACGGAGCGCGTCGCCGGGCTTAAAATCATCCGGGAAGCACTCGATCGGCCCCGGCCTCCGGACCTGCCGGGCGGCGACGCCCCCGCCGGACTGCTGCCGGAGGCGGTCACCGGGATCGCGGTCCCAATCCTGCGGAATCTACGGCCGATCGGCCTGATCCTGCTTGAGAGCAAGGCTCCCGGTTTGTTCACTGGCGAGGTTTCTGCTTTCCTCGACCGTCTGGGCGACCATGCTGCAATCGCGATCGCCAACGCCCGGTTCTACTCCGAGGTCCAGGAGGCCAACATCGCCAAAAGCGATTTCATTTCGTTCGTGTCGCACGAGCTCAAGACGCCGATGACGTCGATCAAGGGCTACGCCGACCTGCTCTCCGCCGGTGCGGTCGGTGAGGTCAACGAAGCCCAGGCCGGGTTCCTGACCACGATCCGGAGCAACGTCGACCGTATGGCCACCCTGGTCTCGGATTTAGCCGACGTCTCCCGGATCGAGGCGGGGCGGCTTCGGCTCGATTACGGGTCCGTTCGGGTCCAGGAGGTCGTGGACGAGGTGGTCCGCTCGGCCAGCCGCCAGATCGAGGAGAAAAAGCAGGCGCTGGCGGTCCGAATTCCGGAGGACCTGCCCGCCGTTTGGGGCGATCGCACCCGGCTGGTCCAGGTCCTTGCGAATTTGCTGAGCAACGCCGTGAAATACACGGAGGCCGGCGGGGAGCTGACGGTTGCGGCGGAGGTGATAGGAGCAGCGGGGGAGATCGTCCGGATCGACGTCAGCGACAACGGGATCGGCATCAACCCGGAGGACCAGGGGCAGATCTTCACCAAATTCTTCCGCTCTGAAGACCAGAAAGCGCGCGAGGTCACCGGAACGGGACTGGGGCTGAATATCACAAAGAACCTGGTGGAGATGCAGGGAGGCGCGATCTGGTTTGAAAGCGAGTACCGTCGGGGCACCCGGTTTTATTTCACCATCCCGGTCGCCGAATCGGGTTAAGAACCTATCCGAGGATGGAAGGCGATTTTGGGGGCGGCTGCGGCTAGGCCGCAGCCGCCC
>DATKDL010000145.1:0-9196 GCA_035512695.1 Anaerolineales bacterium
GTCGTGATCAGGTTGCCGAGCAGGGCCTCGTCATAGCCCAGGCTGAGTTGGTGAATTTTTTATGGCAGCGCGGCGCAGCGAATGCCGATATCGACATAGCTGACCGGATCCACACTTGTGCGGTTGGCGACCCGGAGATAATCGTCGTTATACCCCCACGAGCCGCCCCGGCGCACCCGCAGCGTGCCGAATTCCGGCCCGAGCGGATTGGATTCCGGCGCTTCTTCATAATAGGTCCGGTCATACCAATCCGCCGTCCACTCCCACACGTTCCCGACGACATCGTACAACCCATAGCCGTTGGGGGCAAAGCTGCCGACCGCGACCGTATTGGCGCCGCAGGCGGCGAACTGCGCCCCGTTCGCCGCGCCGGGTTCACAGCCCCCGGGCTCATCACCCCACGGGTACAACATGCCCGGCAGCCCACCCCGGGCGGCTTTCTCCCACTGCGCTTCCGTGGGCAGGAAGCCGCCGCGCCATTCACAATAATTGGCGGCCTGCTCCCAACGGACGTAGCGCACCGGGAATCCGGCAAATTCGGGATCCCGCAGCTCCGAGGCATTCACTTCCTCGCAAACCCCCGCATCCACGCAGGCCGCATACTGCGCGTTGGTGACCTCATATTGGTCGATATAGTACGTTTCCAGGAAAACACTGTGGACCGGGCTTTCATCCCCGCCCACATCGCTGCCCATCAGGAACGCCCCTCCCGGGATCAGGACCATCGATACACCGTAGGTATCCAGGATCTGGTTCAGGAGCCCGGTCACGGCCGGCGTCGGAGAGACGATGGGAGCACTCGTGGCCGCAGCGGGAAGGTCTGTCTCGGCGGCCGGGACCTCCGTGAAGACGTCCGCCGGGGCGGAGGTGACCGTGCTATCTACGGCCGCGACCGGCAGGGTCGGGGCCGGGTCGGTGGCGCTGACACCGTCCCGACCAAATAAGCGCGGCGCGATCACGGCCAGCAGGGCGACGATGACCACCAGGCCGATCACCACCGCACCGCCGATGAAGAGGACCGTTTTGGGGCCACCTTTCCTTTCGGCTGCGCGGGCCGGGGCCGGCTTGCCTGCCGGCTTTTCCATGACCAGGTTCCCCGCCGGAGCCGGCCCGGGCGCTGCGGCAAGCGCTTTCTCTATTAGGGTTCTCTCCGGCTGAACCGGGACGGCCGGACGAGGCTCAGGGGGTTGGACCATCTTCGCGGGCGGGGCGGGCGCCGGGGGGGACACATGCGTGGGGACCCGCCGGATGGCGTCCCCCAGGCCGCCGGCGCTCTGGTAGCGATCCGCCGGACTCTTGGCAAGCGCTTTTTCGAGAATACTTTTGAAGACCGGGGGGGTGTCGGGCGAAAGCGAGAGGATGTCGGGCACCGGATCGTTGACATGCTTCAGCATGACCGTCGGGGCTGAATCAGCCTGGAACGGCGGCTGGCCGCTGAGCATTTCGAAGAGCAGCACCCCCAGGGAGTAGATGTCGACCCGGTGGTCCGGCCGCTCCCCGTGGATTTGCTCCGGGGCCATGTACTGGGCGGTGCCGATGACCTTGCCTGTGGCGGTCTGATGTTCACCCCCGACGATCTTGACGATCCCGAAGTCCATCAGGACGGGTTCGCCCTCGGTATTGATGATGATATTGGCGGGCTTGATGTCGCGGTGGATGAGTTGGCGTTGGTGCGCGTAATCGATCGCCGAGCATACTTCGGAGGTCAGGCGAATGACCTCTTCCACCGAAAGCTTCCGGCCATCCGCACTCAGCCGGGCAAGCTTTTGCTGGAGGGTTTCCCCAACCAGGTATTCCAGCACCATGTAGTACAGGTCCCCTTCGTGGGCAAAATCATACACCTGGACGATATTGGGGTGGCGCAGCCCGGCGACGACGGCAGCTTCGACTTCAAAACGGCGGATGAACTCGGCGTTCCGGGAAAGGTGTGGATGGATGAGTTTGATCGCCACCACCCGCTTCAGGTTGGGATCATATGCTTTGTAGACCGCCGACATCCCGCCCACGCCCAGCTGTTCGGTGATCTCGTAGCGGTCGTTAATTTTTTTCCCGATCCATGTCGGTAGTGTCACGCAGTACTCCTGAACATAAGATGGTTCCGGCTTATAGATGATAGCCCCCCAATTTTACACCCGAACCCCGTTCGGCCATTCCGTACCCCCCCTCAGAACAATATCTTCATCTTCATCGGCCCCTGGCGCAGCATGATCATGTCGGCCCGGCGCAGGGCGATGTACTCGGCCCTGGCAAAGACGGCCTGCTGCGCATCCCAATTCTCCGCCTCCAGCCAGGCCACGGCATGTTCCCAGGCCTGCTCCCGCCAGCTCGTGATCAGCGCGGAAACTAGCAGGCCGTCGAACTCGCGCGTCGACTGCATCAGCCGGTCCAGCCGCGGCGCATAGCGGGCGATCACCAGGTCCTGGGCCTCGTCGAAGGTGGCGGCAATGACCTCGTTCACGCGGGTATGGTCCTCGTAGCGCTGCTGCCGCTGCGCCTCGTCGAGCCCGGCCCACTCCGCCTTTAATACCATCGTCAGCGAAATGGTCAGGTCGTAGTTGATGTGGGCGTTCACCCCCAGGAGCAGGTGCTGCACGACGAAAGCCTGGTCGTTCCCGGCCACATCAAAGGCCACGCGCCAGATCGGCGGGGTGCTGAACGGCGCACTTTCAAACAGCCGAAGCGCGTCGAAATAGCGCGCTGCGAAAGCGTTCAGCAGGAGGCTCACCCAGCCTTTGTCGTGAAAGCTCCCGCGTTCCTGCGCGCGCTGCATGTTGGCGGTCATCAGGGCATAGGTGTGCGCAAAAATGATCCGCCGGTCGCCGGTCTGCTCCCATTTCTGCAACAGGCGGTTCAGCTCCGAGAGCGTCGGGCTGCCCGTCCCCTGCGTATAGGTCTCCAGCAGGGTCTGCGCCTGGGCCGGGTGCAGCGCGGTGCGCGACCCGACCGGTACGTTCGAGAGCAGCTGCTCGCTGAGGGTCTCGGATGGCAAAACGGCCGGCGGCATGTGCTGGCTGAGGGCTGTCGGCTCAAGGGTTTCGACCGGGATCAGCACCCCGGAATCCACCTCGACCAGGGCCGCGACCGCCCGCGCCTGCAGATCTGCTATCCAGGGGGCAGCCGCATCCTCGCGAAAGGCCCTGCGGTCGTCCGTCGATGGGAATTCGTAGATATGGACCTCGTCCGGCGTTTCGACGGTGCCCGCCTCCGGGTGGAACAGCGCCACGGCCCGTCCGTTCCGGCCGTGTAGCAGTTCTATCCGCCTGGCGCGGAAGGATCGAAATGCTTCGGGATGTTCGGGGTTTTCGGTGAAGAAGGAGACCAGGTAGCAGGGCATGAGGTGCTTCGGCCGGGTTGGGATGGTGCTTCCCGGCCGTCCTGGATGAATTGTACCCACGTTTGGCGCATGCCTGCCCGCCTGCCCACCCTGAACGCTACCCGTTGGCGTAATCCCGTGCAAACTCGATCGCCGCATCCACATCCATCCCCGCCCCGGCGGCCCGGGCCCCCTCAAATGCGGCCGTGTCCATCCCACCTTTCAGTATCGCCACGGCCGGTTCGTACTCCATCCGTTCGTAAGCCGTCATATCCGCCCCCAACCGGGTCCGCAGTGCTTCTGCCGCGCCGAACAGCCGGGCGGCCCGCCCGGGCTGCTCCTTCGCAACGGCGATCATCGCAAAACACTCAAGAATATTGGCGACGGCCGGGTCCATGCTGATCTCGCGGTAGGAGACGATCATGCGGGCGTAGATGTTCAGGGCGGCGTCGAAATTGCCACTCATGCGCTCGACGTGGGCGCGCTCGGCCGTGTACATATTGAACAACCGCTTGTTGGTCGGGTGGGCCGACTGCCGCACGCTTTCCAGCCCGATCTCGGTCAGCTCGCGCGCCCGCTCCCAGTTCTTCGCAAGACTGTGGATCTTGATCAGGGCGAAGATCCCGGAGATCGATTGGGTCGCGATGGTCGGGTCGATAGCGACGGCCTGCTCCATCAGGGCGGCCGCACCCTGCAGGTCCATGTCCAGGTAGATCTTCGCCAGGCCCCTGAGGTTGAACAGGATTGCACGCGTAAAGGAAGCGTCATCCTCGCTCGCCATCGCCTCGGCCTCATCCAGCGCTTCCAACGCCGGCTCCCGGATCCCGATCGAGAGGCCGGCCAGGGCATAGAGCGCCAGGGAGTCCCGCAGCCGGTGGTGGTCCCCGACCTGGCGAAATAAACCGGCGGCCTGCGCAGATCTTTCGATGGCGCGTTCCGTGTGGCCGGAGGCAAACAGCAGCGCGGCATGCGCCAGGCATCCGAGACCCAGGGCGCGGACGGCCCGCTCGCCATCCCCGGCGTCCCGGTATTCCTCCAGGCGGGGTTCGACGACCGCCAAGGCTCGTTCGATCCAGGCCTGCCCCTCCCGCAGGGACCCGGTCGACCAGATCGTGACCAGGTTCCCGGCCAGCTCGAGCGCGCGGAGCGGGTCCCGGTCGACGGCCCAGGTCAGCGCCGTGCGGCAGTTCTCCAGCTCCGGCGCCACGCCGAGGAAGTATTTTGAAGTCCGCCGGGTGTCCACGAGCTCTTTGGAAACCGTGGCGTCGACAAAATAGGCCAGGTGCCGGTCGCGCACCTCGGCGGCGCGGCCGGATTCCATCAGCCGGTCGCGGGCGTACTGGCGCATCGTCTCCAGGTAATGGTAACGGAAGCTGGCATCCCCCGGTTCGGCAGTCACGAGGGACTTGTCGACCAGCTGGGGCAGCAGGGTGTAGACGTCCCGGTCCGGGCAAACGGCCTCGGCCGCCCCGATCGTCCAGCCGCCGGCGAAGACCGAGAGGTCCTGGAACAGGCCCTTCTCCTCCTCGTCGAGCAGGTCGTAGCTCCAGTCGATCAGGGCCTGGAGGGTCTGCAGGCGCGGCAGGGCCGTGCGGGTCCCGCCGGTGAGCAGGCGAAAGCGGTCGTCGAGGCGTTCGAGGATCTGGGCGGGGGAAAAGACCCGCAGCCGGGCAGCGGCCATCTCGAGCGCCAGCGGGATCCCGTCCAGCCGGCGGCAGATCCGGGCGATGGCCGGGCCGTGTTCGGCGCTCAACCAGCGCCCGGCCCCGGCGGCCTCGGCGCGTTCGGCGAACAGGCGGACGGCGTCGGTCCCCCGGACGGCCTCCCAATCCATTTCGTCCTCCCCGGGGAGCGGGAGCGAGGGGATGCGCAGGACGGTCTCCCCGTGAATCCCGAGCGCTTCGCGGCTGCTGGCCAGGACCTGGACGAGCGGGGCGGCCTGCAGGACCCGCTCGATCAGCCGGGCGACGGCCTCGACCAGGTGCTCGCAGTTGTCGAAGACGAGAAGGGCTTGCCGGTCGCGCAGGTAGGTGGTGATCGTCTGCTCCGGTGGGACACCGGTCGTCTCCTGGATGCCGAGGGCGCCCAGCACGGCGCCCGGGATCGAGGCCGGATCGGTCAGCGGGGCCAGCTCGATCAGCCAGACCCCATCGCTGAAGGCTTCGCGCACGAGGCGGGCGGCGCGGAGCGATAGCCGGGTCTTGCCCGTCCCGCCCGGGCCGATCAGGGTGACCAGCCGGCGGCGTTCGGAATCGGTTTCCGTGTCGAGGAGGTAGTCGATCAGCCGCTCGGTCTCGGCCTCGCGCCCGACGAAGCTGGTGAGCTCTTCGGGCAGGTTGCTGGGCACATCCTCGCCGCCGCGAATCGGCGCGAACTCGGAAGGAAGGTCGGAGTGGACCAGCTGGTGGAGGGCCGTGCGACCGGCCAGGCCCTTGAGGCGGTGAGACCCGAGGCTTTTCGTGTGGAACGAGTCCGTTGGCGATTCGGCCAGGAGCGCGGTGGAGACGTCGGAGAGCAGGATCTGCCCGCCGCCGGCCAGCGACATGATCCGGGCGGCCTTGTTGACGGCCGGGCCGTAGTAATCGCCGGCGCGGGCCTCGGCGTCCCCGGTGTGCAGGCCCATCCGGACGGGCAGCGGCCCGGTTTCGGTCCACGGGTAGGCGGCCAGGTTTTTCTGGGCCTCGAGCGCGGCCGCGGCGGCGTCTGCGACCTGGTCGAAGGCGGCGTGGAAGCCGTCGCCGGTGGATTTGACGATCGTGCCGTGGTGGTCGGTGATGGCAAAGCGAACGATGTCATCGTGGACCGCCAGCGCGCCGCGCATGGCCTGGGGGTGGGACTGCCAGAGGGAGGAGCTGCCGGCGATGTCGGTGAAGAGGAAGGTGAGCATGGGGTGTGCGTTTATTGTAAAACATGTGGGGCGTCTGTTCCACAACCATTGGATCGCCTTAAACAAAAAAAAAGCGCCGGTCCTTACGGACCGGCGCTTTCGATCAAACGAACCTTGCGCAGGTTTGAAATCTGCGCAAGGTTCCGGGAGGATCTAGAACGGGATCGCCTCTTCCTCGACCCCGATGTCCTCGCCTTCCACCTCACCGTTCTCGGCCGGTTTCCCGGACAGGAACGTGACCGTGGCGGCGGTGACCTCGAACGAGGTCCGGGCGGCGCCGTCGCTGTCCTGCCAGATGCGCGGGCCGCCGGTGGGCGGGTCGATCTTGAGCCGCCCCTCCACCAGCACCTTGGCGCCCTTGGTCAGGTATTCGGCGCAGACCTCGGCCAGCCGGTTCCAGGCCGAGACCCGGTACCAGCCGGTCTCCTCGACCAGGTCGCCCTCCGCACTGGTGTACTTGCGGCTGGAGGCCACCGAGAAGCTGGTCACCGGGCTGCCGCTGGGGGCGTAGCGCATTTCTGGGTCGCGCCCCAGGTTGCCGGCGATGATGATTTTTTGGTACATGGTTCTTCTCCTTTTTTGACGGGTTGTACCGACGATTTCCCGCAGGATACAGCATTTCTGCGGGGGGAGGTCGCGGCGCGCCCGATCAGGGGTTCAGGAGACGAACCAGGTCATGAAGTAGACCGGCTGGACCCAGTCGGCGGCGTTGTTCAGGATGACCGGGATCGAGGTGCTGAACAGGCTCATCAGCGACCCGATCGTCAGGATCACCTTCGTGCCCAGGTCGATGAACATCTGGCCCAGCTTGTCGTAGCCGAGCAGGATCAGGACGATCCCGGCCACGATCACGATCAGGCCGACGGCGAACAGCGGCCGCCTCCGGACCTGGTCCATCAGGGCTGCCAGGAACAACGCCATCGGGCTGCGGCGCTCCGGTTCCGGCTCCAGTTCCGGCTCCGCGTCCGGCCTGGTCGTTCCCGCCTGCAGGTCGGACCGGTGGCGGCGCAGGAGCCAGAAGCAGCGGTCCGCCTCCTCGTCCATCTGCGCCTGCGGCTTCAGGACGACGACCCGCAGGGTTTCACCTTCCCTGGTTTTGACCTGGTAGGTCTCCAGCCCGTCCACGAAACCCTCGGCCCGCACGGACAGGATCAGACCGCTCGGCCAGACCTCGTCCCCGTACCGGGGCAGAACGGCGATCTCCCCGCCTTCCCGCGGGGTTTCGAGCGTGTAGTGCTCGATGTTGAACATGTATGCCTCCTTGAAAGGATCGTTCCACGTGCAATGTGCACCGTGCAACGTGCGCTGTGCGAGGTGCGACGTGCGAATTTCGAGTCGCGAGTCGCACGTTGCACCTCGCACATTCCTAGCTCGGCCAGTTGGAACCGGACTGTTTGCATTCGATCAGTTCGCGGACCTGGATCTCCTCCCCGTCCAGCGGTTCGCCGGGCTGGAGGTGGTAGATCAGGAACTTCTCGCCGCTCTGCGAGACGCAGATGTAGGCGTCGTGCGGATCGGTGGGGAAAGGGCCCCGGACGGAGACGAGGGCCGGTGAGCGGACCACGTCCCCGTTGAATTCGACGATATCGATCTTGACCCCTCGGCGGGGGACGTCGATCGAAAACGCATTGGTTGTGTCCATTTCGCAGCACCTTTTTTGCAGGTGAATGCGAGGCGCCTGGCATTCGGTTTGAGGGACGGCACCGCACGGCGTGATCCGGTTCGCCGGCCGCGCGGGGTGGGCCGCGGCGCCGTCGTCACGGGGCCGGGCCGGGGGATGGCATCACCTCCTTTTTTTGAGATTGGGGAAAGAATTTGAATGGGAGAGGCCGCCGGTGGAGCGCCCCGGGCAAATCGCTCGTGCGGGTTAGGTCGGGATTTCCTCGGGCGCTCCGCCGGCGGTCTCTCGGATCGGGAAAGGCGGGAATCAAAAACGGGCGCCGGCCTGGGGATTCAGGAGGGCGCCCGTTTATTTTGGGGGGGATGTTCGGGTTGAGTCTGGCCGCTGGGAGCTGAAGCCCCCGGATCGAACAGAACCCCGCGATCTCATTTCACCCCCATCCGTACATACATTCGAGCCGGACAAACGGACGAAACCTGGCCCCATCGGTCCCCCAACAACCGGCAGCCGCAGAGACCCCGCCGGGTCCTGCGGTCTGGCTCGAACTTTACATTGTCCCTTCTAAAATCAGCGTCCCCAGTATACGGGCCCGGCGGCCGGAGTCAAGCGAAATGGGAAAACTCGGGACGAATGTCCCTAAAAACGGCGCGGCCGGACCTCCCCGGCGTCTTTTCCGGTATTCTGAGCGGGTCTCGAAAGGAGGTCTCATGCTCACCCGTATCAAGCAATCCGGTCTCAACCTGCTCGTCCTCGGCGCTTCTGCCCTCGTCTTTGTGGCCGCCTTTGGCTTCCTGACCGGCTACGCCCAGCTCAGCACCCCCGAGACGACGACGATCCTCGTCGCCGCCCGGTCGCTGGGGATCGGCGACCGGATCAATCCGGCGGACCTGCGCGAGCAGTCCGCCTTCCTCGACGAAACCACCGCATGGTACTTCAGCGCGGACGAGGCGGACGACCTCGCCGGCGCACTCGTCGCCCTTCCGATTCGCGCCGGCCAACCGGTCCCGCGCGATACCCTGATCGCCGGCGCTGCGGCCGCCGACCGGTTCGGCGCCCTGCTGGCCGATTTCCCGGGGCACAGCCTCTTCCCGCTCCCGCTCGACCAGCCCAACGTCATCGCCCCGCCCGCGGCCGCCTTCCTGCCCGGCGACGTGGTCGGGATCACCGTCGTCATCGAGCACCGCCCGCAGCCGCCCGCCACCCCGACCCCCGATACCTTCGCCTTCACGCTCCCGGGCGTGGTCGACGAGATCCCGCCGGTCCTCCCAACCGTCCTGCCCCCGGCCGACCCGGAAGAGGCCGAGCGCGGCTTCCCCCCGCTCGCCAAGGACCTGTTCCCCGGTGGGATCCGCGTCATCACCGTCCAGGGGCTCCC
>DATKDL010000146.1:0-74806 GCA_035512695.1 Anaerolineales bacterium
GGGCGGCGCGGCAGTGTAACCGCCGCGCCGCCCCCGGCCTCTTTTTCGCTAATTCAAAGGCCAGTTTGGCCGGGCGTCGAAATCGAGGCTTGCGAACCGCCGACCACGGAAATGCGGATACGCCGCACCGCCGATCATCGCCGCATTATCGGTACACAGGGCGAACGGCGGGATAAACACCGGCAGGCTTGAATGCGCCATGAACCGCTCCCGGAGCGGACGGTTGGCGGAGACACCGCCGACCACGAAAACCGAGCGCGCCGCAACTGTCTCAGCCGCCGAAAGGGTCTTTTTGACCAGGATGTCCACGACGGCCTCCTGGAATGACGCCGCCAAATCGGAGACGGGGAGCGTCCCGGACCTGTCCCTCAACGCTTCGACAGCCCGCAGCACGGCCGTCTTCAGCCCGCTGAACGAGAAGTCGTGCGAGCCTTCCAGCCGGGCGCGCGGGAAATCGAACGCCGCCGGATCGCCGGCCTCGGCTGCTTTCTGAATCGCAGGCCCCCCTGGGAAACCCAGCCCCAACAGCCTGGCGACCTTGTCAAAGGCCTCCCCAGCTGCGTCGTCCAGGGTGCCGCCCAGGCGGGTGTAGCGCAGCGGGCCGTCCATCAAGACGAGTTCGGTATGCCCGCCGGAGACGATCAGGGCGACCACGGGAAACACCGGCTCCCGCTCGGGGCTTCCGACCCAGGGCGAAAAGACATGCCCCTCCAGGTGGTTGACGGCAATCAGCGGCAGCCCGGTCGACAAGCTCAGTCCTTTGGCGTAGTTGATCCCGACCACCAGCGAACCGGGCAGACCGGGGCCGCGCGTCACCGCCAGGGCGTCGATCCGGTCCAACGACGTCCCTGCCTGGGAGATCGCTTCACGGACGACGGCGTCGATCGTGCGGATGTGCTGCCGGGAGGCCGCCTCAGGGAAGATGCCGCCGTAACGGGCGTGCATCTCGGCCTGCGAAGCGACGACGTTCGAACGGATCGTGCGCCCGTCTTCGACGACGGCCGCCGCGGTTTCATCGCACGACGTCTCGATCGCCAGGATCGATACCGGCATCAGCTCCCCTTTACCGGGATAACCAGGTCGAGCGGGTACGAGGACAGCACTTCCAGCCGCCCGTCCGGATGCACGGCCACCGTATCCTCCAGCCGAACCCCCATTTCCTGTTCGGGATAATAAAGCCCCGGCTCGACCGTTACCACCGATCCCGGCCTGAGCACGTCGCGCGGGGTCGCATAGACCTTGTTGCGGAACCAGGGCGCTTCGTGCACGTGCAGCCCGAGGCCGTGGCCGAGCGAGTGGACGTACCCGGACTGGATCTTCAGATCCTGTCGCGTGGTCGCGTGGCCGAGCGCTTCGAACAGGTCGCAGGTCTGCTCCTGGTACCGGGAAGTCGATTCGCCGGCTTTGAGGGAGGCCATGACCGTTTCAAAGGTGGAACGGACGTCGTCGTACAAACCCTCCACCGCATCCGTGGCATAGCCCAGGCTCCAGGTCCTGGTAAAGTCGTAGTGATAACCGCCGCCTTTTTCACAGGGAAAGATATCGAAGACGATCGTTTTCCCGAGCACGATCGGGTCGCTGTCCGTGCCGGAGCTGTGCGGGACGCCGGCGTCCCGGCCGATCGCAAAGATGTAGCCCTCGGGAGCTTCCACGCCGCGTTCGGCCAGCCACAGATCGATCCGCCGTTTTACGTCCCCGACGGTCAGGGTCTCGCCGTCCGACCGCACGAGGGCACCGTTGCTTGTGGCGTGACCGCCCAGGAATTCGGCCGTCATCCCGACCACCTCGGTCGTGATCAGGCCGACCCGGCGAATCCGCTCGATCTCGATCGGATCCTTGGTCGCCATGGCCTGTAAGAGGATCGAATCCCCGGATGGCTCCCCGACGAATTCCAGGTCCGGGTTGAGCTTTTCCAGGGCCTTCAGCAGGGCGATAAACGGGTTGAGCTCGGTCCTACCGTAAACGGCGATCCGCCCGCTCCCCAGCCCGGTATCCCGCAGCATCCGGTCGTACCGCATGGCGGTTGCCCTGACCCGGTCCCCGCCGGATTCTTCCAGGAACTGCTTGTACGGGAATTCCATGATGTTGCGGGTTTCGAGGCCGGAGCGGGCCGCTTCGTCGCGTTCCATCGGGGAATAAAAAAGGACGGGGTCCCGGTCCCGGGGTTTGACCAGGTCGGCGGCGGTCAGGTGCGCGCCGCCGGTCATGTAAACCATGGCAGGGTTGTGCTGACCGGGGCCGGTGATCAGCAGGCCGTCGATGTCGTTTTCGGTCATGAGGCGGTCGAGGTCAGATTTCATGGAAGGTCCTTTCGATGGTTTGGAGGAGGGCTTCATCCTGTTCGGGCAGGACGGTGCGCGGGTCGAGCAGCACCGCATCGCCGGCGGCGCGGGCAATGACGGGCGGGCCGGCCCGGCGGAGGTTCTTCAGGAACGCGCCGGCCGACGGGGGGCGCAGGGCGACCAGGCGGGTTGCCAGGATTTCCCCGGGCAGGCTCCCGCCGCCAACCGTGCTTTCACCGTCCATTACGGAGGCCCGGTCCGCCCCCACGGAAGCGGCCAGGCGGTCCGACCAGGCTGCCGCTCTGCGCCCAAGCCCATCGAGATCCGCGGCGATCATCCGCCAGACCGGGATCTCGGTCACGGCTTCGTCTTTCAAGTAATGCAGCAGTGTGGCCGATAACCCGGCATAGGTCGTTTTATCGGCGCGGATGGCGCGGGCCAGCGGGTGTCGTTTGAGCCTGGCGATCAAGTCCGCCCGGCCGGCGATGATCCCGGCCTGCGGGCCGCCGAGCAGCTTGTCGCCTGAAAATGTCACCAGGTCGGCCCCTGCTGCCAGCGATTCGGGCACGGTCGGTTCGTGCGCCAGGCCGAACGCAGCGGTGTCAAGAAAGGTACCGGAGCCCAGGTCCTCGACGAAAGGGACCCCGTGCCGGTGCGCCAGATCGGCGATCTCCGCCCGCTCCGGTTCGGAGGCGAAGCCGACGATCTTGTAGTTCGACTGGTGGGCCGCCAGGACCAGTTTAACGGGTTCGGTATCGAGGGCCTGTGCGTAATCCTCGAGATGCACCCGGTTGGTCGCACCGATCTCGACCAGCTTTGCTCCGGACTGGCGCAGGATATCCGGGATGCGGAACCCGCCCCCGATCTCGACCAGCTGCGAGCGGGAGATGACGACCCGCCGCCTGGCAGCCAGCGCAGACAAGACCAGGAGGACGGCGGCTGCATTGTTGTTGACGACCAGGGCGTCCTCCGCCCCGGAAAGACGGGCGATCAGCGCGGCGGTGTGCCCGTAGCGGGAACCGCGTTTTCCTGTCTCGAGATCGAATTCCAGGTTGGAATAGCCGGTGCCGGCGGTGGACATCGCCGCAAGGGCGGTCCGGCTGAGCGGGGCCCGGCCGAGGTTGGTGTGCAGGATCACCCCGGTCGCATTGATCACCGGGACCAGGCTTGGTGCCGTCCAGTTCTCCAGCCTGCGGCGGGTGGAAATGAGGATGGCGTTCGGCGGCGGGACTGCGTCGCCGTTCCGGTGCGAGGCGCGGATCTCGGCCAGGGCCTCCCGGATCGCATCCACGGTCAACCTGCGACCATATACAAGCACCAGGTCGGAGCAGCCGGGCTCGCTCAGCAGAAGATCCACGGAGGGCAGGTCGCGCAGCGAGGTCATCGTCCAGCCCGGGGAGTCCGGTCCTTCAGGGGCGCCAGCCCCCGATCTCGCGCAGGCGGAAGACCGTTTCGAGGATCAGCAGCCCGACTCCGATCAGGGCAGCCGTCGCAAAAGTGACCAGCCTGCCGATCTGCAGCCAGGCGAGGGCGGCGGCGTACAACCCGACCCAGGCGGACTGGCGGAGGACGACCGCCTGGGTCGCGGGGATGCGTCCCGGGAAACGCCGGTTCAGGAATGCGATCCCCGGCAGCGCGCTCCCGCTGACGGCCAGAAAAAAAGAGAGGAAAAAAAGCCAGCGGACCCCGGCAGCATATGGGACCGCGTTCAGGAACAGCCAGACCACGGCAGTCCACCCCAGCCCCCCGAGCACGATCGCAGCGGGGACGAACTTGATCACCGGCGGGGATTGGGGAGAGGTGGACATGGGGGGATTGTAACAATGAACGAGAGAAAAGGCGAATGGGCGAATGGGCGAATCATGCAAAAGTTCGCCCATTCGCCCATTCGCCTTTTCGCTTTTTCCCCATGTTATACTCCCCCCATGGTCGATATCGAACTCCACTACTGCGTCCCTTGAAACTACACAGCGCGGGCCGTCGGTCTGGCGGACGAACTGCTCAAGGATTATGCGAAAGATATTCGCGCATTCAAGCTGGTTCCTTCAGATGGAGGGCGGTTTGAATTCTCGGTGAACGGGGAGCTGTTGTTTTCCAAGAAAGAACGCAAGCGGCACGCCGAACCGGGTGAGATTCTCAAGGTTTTTCAGCGATATCTCGAAGCCCAGGTGTAAAAACGGAAAACAATCCATAGCGGAGCCGGGCTTTGCCCGGCTCCGCTATGGATTGTTTCCACATCTGAAAAATGAAAGCCCTTCTCCAACGCGTCTCGCGGGCGCAGGTCTCTGTCAACGGGGCGGCGATCGCTTCGATCGGCGAGGGCCTGCTGGTTCTGCTCGGCGTCGGCCATGCCGATACGGCCGAAGTCGCCCGGCGTTTGGCGGAGAAGGTCGCGACGCTGCGAGTCTTTGAGGACGAAGGGGGAAAAACGAATCTTTCCGTGATCGACACCGGCGGGGCGGTGCTGGTCGTCTCCCAATTCACGCTGTATGCGGACACAAGCCGGGGCCGCCGGCCTTCCTTCACGGGTGCGGCGCTTCCGGAGCAAGCCAGGCCGCTTGTGGAAAGCTTCGCCGGAGCGCTATCGACGCTCGGCGTCCCGGTTCAGTCCGGCGAATTCGGGGCGCGTATGGAGATCGCCCTGGTCAACGATGGACCGATGACGATCCTGCTGGAAGTCTGACCCCACCCGCTTTCCACAGCGCGATATCGACCTGGACCCCGGCTGCGCCGAACGCCAGCGCCGTCTCGATATCCGCCTCGGTCCGGATCCCCCCGGAATAAAAAACCGGCAGGCCGGCATGGACCGCCTCCCGGAGGACCTCCAGCGCCGCCGGCCGCACCGCCGGTCCGTAGACCCGGCCGGAAACCGGGCGGCCGTGCGGTCCGGGCAGGCTGCCGCGCGGCGGGCCGATCACCAGCGCGGAGGCGCCGGCATCCGCCGCCTCCCCGGCCAGCCGCAAGACGTCCTCCAACACCGGCCGTACCAGGACCGGCAGCTCGCCGACGGCGGACTGCACCAACGCTCGGGCGGTTTCGTCCGGCACACCGGCTTCGAGCCCGATCTCCAGACCCGTCACGCCTTCGGTCTCTTCGCAGGCGCGCACCATCCCGAACAGTTCGTCCGGGTCACCCGAGTCCAGGTGGACGACGACCGGCAAGGTCGAACGCGCCCAGGCGTTGCCAATTGTTTTCAAAACCGCGGACAGCCCCGGATTGGGCAGGCCGCTGTGGACCAGGACGCCTCCCGGAAACGGGATCAGCTGGGCGCCCTCCGCTGCCTTTCGGACGTTCCGGCTGACCGGATTGGTGATGAAGCCGCCCAGAAAGGAGAAATCTGCGCCGCGCGGGACGGGGTTAAAACCGAGGATCCCGGCTGCGTTGACGATCGGGGAGGTGAACGGCAGATCGATGACGGTCATTTGAAGATGTAGATCCCGTCCTCGACCGGCCATCCCGCGCCGCAGGTCCGGCAGGCGAGTCCCTGGGCAGTGCGGTCGAAATCAGACCCTGAACAAGCTGGGCAGCGGAAAAATGTCCCTCCAGGTATCTGCGCTTTGGTGCGCTTTGCGAGGCTGAGCGTGAAGACGCTCGGGGTAACCTGCCACCAATCCCCGGTGAGGGACGCCAGGCTGTCCGCCGCGGCCAGCCAGCGGGCCGGTATGATCTTTTTCAGGATCCCGATCCGGAAGTGCGAGACGGTCAGCTGGCGGCGCAGATCGAAACCGGTGGTTTCGAGCCAGCGGCGCATGGTCCGGGGATGGAAATTGAAGTTCAGTTCGACGAACTCGACCGGTTCCGGTGTGAACGGGCTCCAGTCCTGCAGGCGGAGGAGGTAGCGGGCGATCGCTTTGAGGTTGAGCTTGTTGGCGTATTCGAGGATGAACGCCCCACCCGAGCCCAGGGTCCGCTCGATCTCCGCCAGCGCGTTTTCCGGTTCGGCCAGGTGGTGGATCACCCGGATCATCGTTGCGGCATCGAACAGGCCGGTGACGAACGGCAGGTTGTACACGTCGCCGGCAACGTAGACATAGCGCTCCGATCTTCCCAGCCGCTCCTGGGCCTGCTGGAGCTGGGTCACCGAGTAATCGAGCAAGACGACGCGGTCGTAACCCTTATAGCGCGGCGTATTACGCCCTGCGCCGGCGCCGGCCTCCAGCAGCAGCCGTCCCGACCCCGGCAGTAATCGCCGCAGCGCGATCGCTTCGGCAAGGTCTTCATAGGCCCGGCCTCCGGTTTCCCAGAACTCGGACTGGTAAGAAGAACCTTCATAGTCGCAGATTTTCGGGTTTGTCTTCTCCGCCATCAGCGGTGATAATACCATGCGGGAGGCTGTGGAAAAACGCTGTCTGCGCCGGTGCGAAGCACCGGCGCAGACAGCGTTTTTCCGGAACCCTGACGATGAGAAATGATTCTCTCGATCCAGGCCGGGCGCGGGGCAAACCGCACACCGGTTTGCTGATCTTTTTCCTCCTGGTCCGGACATTGGTGAACACCGTTCACCGGATGGTCTACCCTTTTCTGCCGGTCCTGGCCAGGGCCTTTGGGGTCAGCCCGGCGGCGCTGTCGGCGGCGGCCTCGGTGCGCTCGCTTGCCGGGCTGGGGAGTATCTTTCTCTCACGCTATACGGACAGCCGGGGGCGGAAGTTCGGGATGCTGCTCGGGAACGCCCTCTTCTTGAGCGGGATGGCCGTCATCGTCCTGTGGCCTTCCTTCCCGAGCTTTATCCTCGGATTGGGCCTCTCCTCCCTTGGGAAATACGTGCTGGATGCGGCCATCTATGCCTTTGTCGGGGACGAGATCCCGGCGAACCGGCGCGGACGGGCTTTTGGGATCATCGAGCTCGGCTGGTCGTTGAGCTACCTGGCGGGAATTGCCGGCGTGCGGGTCCTCCTGGAGCGGTCCGGCTGGCTGGCGCCATTCCCGATCCTGGGTGTATTAGGAGTGGTGGCCTGGGCCGGTTTTGTCGTGCTGGTGCCGGCGGGACGGCGCACGGCGGCGCGGCCGGATCCGATCCGGGTCGGGGTGGGGGCGATCTTACGGAACCGGGCGGCCGTCCTGGTGCTGCTGGTCAGCGTGGTGATCAATGTGGCGAACGAACTGGTCACCCTTGTATTTGCGGTCTGGCTGGAGGACAACTTCGGGTTTGCCCTGGCGGGATTGGCCGGTGCGGCGCTTGTGATCGGGTTCGCCGAGCTGTCGGGGGAATCGCTGGTCGGTGTGCTGACCGACCGGCTCGGTTCGCTGCGGGCGGTGCGCTGGGGGCTGCTGTTGAACTGCCTGTTTGCCTTCCTTTTGCCCCTGGTAGGACGCACCCCCGCCGGGGCGTTTGTGGGACTGTTCTTGTTCTACCTGACCTTCGAGTTCACCATCGTCAGCGGAATCTCGCTGCTGACGGAGGTCCCCACCAAATCACGGGCGACGCTGATGTCGTTCAACGTCGTCTGCGTGTCGGTGGGGCGGATCGTGTCCGCCTGGGCCGCGCTGCCGATCTATACGTTCGGTTTCGCCGCCGTCCTGGCCGTGGCGGTCCTGGTCAACCTGGCCGGCCTCGGAGCGCTGCGCGGCCTGGTGCGTGAATTAGATGCAAATAATACTGCATAAAACGTTAGTCTTGCAATAAGAATTGCGAAAAGATTGTCCAATCTCTATTAGCTGCCATTAATCAGAACGTAATGCGCCATCTCCTTGATTTGGTTATAATGCCGCTGATGCGTAAACTTCTGCCCTTATTTTTCGCCCTCGCGGCGATTCTATTCGCCGGTTCCGTTTCCGAAGCACAGGCCCAGGAAGCGGAGCCTCACCAGGGGACGGTGATCTGTGCGCCGGGAGTCGTTGGGGATTGTGGGCCATACGGCCCGGCGGAGTATATCCGCCGCCTGGAGGCTGAAGGCGTCCGATTGCCATACGAGACCCTGTCCTACCGCGCCCCGGATATCAACCTCAACTACCTCCCATATCTTTATGGACAGGTTGTAACCGGCAACGCGCCGGTTTACGGCAGCATGGATGACGCCGCCAGGGCTCGCAATCCGATCTACCGGATGAACGGCCAAACCCTGTACATTTCGTACGAATACACCGACGTCGTCGACGGAATGCGAGTTTACATGATCGCACCTGGGGTCTGGATGAACGCCGTCGACGTGCACCGGATTGGGACGCCGACTTTTCAGGGACTGGAGTTCACCCGCACACCCAGGAATCCGTTCGGCTGGATCCTGACGCCAGTCGAAACGCGCACGCAGCCCGGGTATTTCTCGGGTGCCTATACCGGGCTCTGGCTGAACCGGCAGGAAATCGTCCAGGTCTACTCGATCGAATTCGTCGACGGAGTGGAATGGCTGCAGATCCGCCAGGGCGAGTGGGTCGAGAAGCGCTTCGTCGGGTTGGTGCGGCCGCGTATCCGGCCTCCGGCGGTCGAGATCGCAGACCGCTGGATCGAGATCGATCTTTACGAGCAGACGATCGCGGCCTATGAAGGCGGCCGGCTGGTCTTTGCGACGATGATCTCGAGCGGGATCGAACCCTTCTGGACCCGACCGGGGTTGTTCCAGATCCAGGAAAAGCTCGAGACCACGCCGATGAGCGGCAGCTTTGAAGCCGATCGTTCGGATTATTACTACCTCGAAGATGTCCCGTGGACGATGTATTACGACGAGGCCCGCGCCCTACATGGAGCTTACTGGCATACCGGCTACGGCTATCCGCGCTCGCACGGCTGCGTGAACCTCTCCCCGGGCGACGCGCACTGGTTGTACGAATGGGCCGAGGTGGGGGACTGGGTCTACGTCCACGATCCATCCGGGCAGACGCCGACGGATCCGTCTCTGTACGGGTCGGGCGGGGCATAGGCGGAAAGGGAAAGCACACCGAAAACGAAGCGGGGCCGGGCGATTCGCCCGGCCCCGCTCTGTTTTTGGTGTGCCGTCCCTTTCCGCTATAATATTTTCATGCTGACAACCCCCGAAAAAATCATTTTTGCCCTCGCCGTCCTGCTCACCCTCGCCGTCATTTACCGGGATTCAATCCGGTTGGTCAAGATCATCCGCCGCGGCCGCGGCTCGATCGACTGGGTCCTGGTCCGGAAGCGCCTGGCCGGCGTCCTGGCGAAGACCGCCGCACTAACCCCCACCTGGCGTTTGCGCCTTGGCCCGAGTTTCTTCCACGCCCTGGTGGCCTGGGCGTTCATGTATTATCTGCTGGTCAACGCCGGGGACGTTTATGAGGGCTATTTCGAAGGGAGATTCCTGGGCACGGGGCTGATTGGAAACATCTACAGGCTGCTGGCGGATCTGCTGAGCGCCGCTGCCCTGATCGGGATGGCGGTGCTTATGGTCCGGCGGTGGATGTTCCGGCCGGATACCCTGACCGCCCGCGAATCGACCCTGCTGCACCCCAGGGCGCGCGCCGGGATCCGGCGCGATTCGCTGATCGTCGGGGTCTTTATCCTGGTGCACGTCGGGTTCCGGTTGATCGGGCAGTCGTTCCACATCCGGCTCGAAGGCGCGGACGCCTGGCAGCCGGTCGCCACTGCGGTCAGCGGGCTGTGGGCGGGTTTTTCCGAGCCGGCTGCCGTCGTTGGGCAGCACATCGGGTTCTGGGTGGCGCTCGGCGCGATCCTGGCCTTTTTCCCGTACCTGCCGTATTCGAAGCACCTGCACCTGGTCTTCACACCGATCAATTTCCTGGTCACACCGGAGCGCCGATCGATCGGGGAGCTGTCGCACGTGGATTTCGACGACCCAGCGCTGGAGTCGTTTGGGGCGACCCGGTTGGAGGACCTGGGTTTCGAGCAGATCGTCGATGCCTACGCCTGCATCATGTGCTACCGCTGCCAGGAGGTTTGCCCGGCTTATGAGACCGGCAAGGTCCTCTCCCCCGCGGCCCTGGAGATCAACAAGCGCTACTTCCTGAACCAGGAAGGGGCGAAGCTCGCCGCCGGCGCCGATAGCAGCCAGACCCTGATCGAATTCGCCATCCCGACCGAGGCCGTCTGGGCCTGCACGGCCTGCGGCGCTTGCATCGACATCTGCCCGGTCGGGAACGAGCCGATGCGGGACATCCTGGATATCCGCCGTGCCCTGGTCCTGATGGAAAATTCGTTTCCGGTTCAGCTTCAAACCGCGTATCGCGGGATGGAGCGCAACGCCAACCCGTGGAACGTCCCGCCTGCCGAGCGGGTCAAGTGGGCTGAGGGGCTTGACGTACCGACGATCGAGCAGAACCCGGAGGCCGAGATTTTGTGGTGGGTCGGCTGCGCGGCGGCGACCGATGTGCGGGCCCAAAAGACAGCCCGCGCCTTCGCCGAGATCCTGAACAAGGCCGGGGTCAGCTTCGCCATCCTGGGGCAGGGGGAGGCCTGCACGGGCGACGCCGCCCGGCGCACCGGCGCCGAGCACATCTTCTTCGAGCTGGCGACGGCCAACGTCGAGGTGCTGAACGAAGTCACGGCGGATGGCGGTCCAAAGCGGATCGTCGCCGCTTGCCCGCACTGCCTGCATACCTTGATGAACGAATACCCGGCTTACGGGGGGCACTATGAAGTCATCCACCACACCCAGCTGATCAACGAGCTGGTCGGCGCCGGCCGGCTCAAGATCGATGCACAGAAGATGATCGACGGGGTCACTTTCCACGACCCCTGCTATCTCGGCCGCCAGAACGGGATCGTGGATGCGCCGCGCATCGCCCTGGACGCGGTATCGACCGGCCAGGTTGAAATGGCGGCGTACGGGGAGAAGTCCTTCTGCTGTGGGGCCGGGGGCGGGCAAGCCTGGAAGGAGGAGGAGCACGGAGACGTTTCCGTCAACGCGACCCGCTTCAAACAGGCCCAGTCGACCGGAGCGGGGACCCTGGCCGTCGGCTGTCCGTTCTGCATGATGATGCTGACCGACGCGGCAAAGGACGCCGCGGGCGAGATGCAGGTGAAGGACGTGGCGGAGATCGTGGCCGAATCTCTCCTGTCATAATCCTGTAAGAACTGCCCGCTACACTGGGGAGAGACCAGAAAAAGGAGACCCTCTCGATGCGTGGAAAAAATCTCGCAACCGGTCTTGGGGCCGGCGCGGCGCTGGCCGCCCCATTGGCGGCGCTCAATTATCTCGCCAACCAGGCCTTCGACCTGCCGTTCCTACCTTACACCTTCTTCAACTGGATGACCCCCCTGATCCCCGGCCCGCTGATCACCTTCGGGATCGATCTCATGATCGATACCATGCTGTTCCTTCGGCTAAACGTGGCGGATCTGGCCAAGACCGCCGAACAGGCCATGGCCGTTGGCCTGTTCCTGGCGATCGCTGCGCTGGCCGGTGGCCTGGCGCTCGTCCTGTTTGCGGCTGCCGGCCGCGGCGCATCTCGGACCGGCTTGTTGCGGGCCGCCGGATGGCTGCCGCCGGGCGGCTTCGCCCTGTTCATGATCGCCGTCAGCGTGACGGAGACCACCCGTACGCCGGCCGTGATCGGGCTCGGAGCGCTAGTGGCGCTCTGGCTGGGGGCCTTGAACTGGGCTGCGGGGAAACTGCGGCCGGCGGACTCCCCGGCAGAAGGCAGGACCGAAGACCGGGGACAGGAGCCGGCGGAGCGCCCGGAACCCGGAATCGCCGCAGTCCAGCAGCTCAACCGGCGCCAGTTCCTGATCACCCTCGGGACCGCGGCGGCCACGATCACCGTGGTCGGGTCCGGGCTGGGCGTGCTGCTGGCCGCGGACCGGCGCCGGCGGACGGAGGCTGTGAGCGGCGGCTCTGTGCCCAGCCACACCTTACCGAACGCCGGCGATCCGGTCGTCCCCGCGCCGGGCACTCGCCCGGAATACACGCCGGTCGAGAACCATTACAAGGTCTTCCTCCAGCTCGAACCGACCGTGATCGAGGCGGCGGGCTACGTCCTCCCGGTCACGGGGATGGTGGCGAACGAGCTGATGCTCACCGTCGATGATCTGTACAACCGCTTCGAATCCTTCGATCAGTACGTGACCCTGTCCTGTATCTCCGGCCGCATCGCGACCACCCTGATCAGTACCACTCGTTGGACGGGGATCCCGATACAGGACATCCTCGCCAAGGCCGGCGTCCGGCCCGAGGCGCGCTATCTCTATATTGAATCCGCTGACGGGTTTTACGAGACCGTCCCGCTCGAGCGGATATCGAATGACCGCCGGATCATGCTCTGCCACACCTGGGATGGCCGTCCGCTCCCGACGGATCACGGATTCCCCTGCCGGATCTGGATCCCGGACCGTTTCGGGATGAAGCAGCCGAAGTGGATCGTCAGCATGGAGCTGATCGACGACGACCGGCCCGGCTATTGGGTCGAAAGGGGTTGGGACAAGGACGCCCAGGTCCGGACGACCTCGGTGATCGACACTGTCGCGGTGGACGAGATGGGGACCCGGGACGGGAATCGGATCATCCCGGTCGGCGGGATCGCCTGGGCCGGCGACCGGCAAATCTCTCGCGTGGAAGTCCAGGTGGACGGCGGCGCATGGGAAGCGGCCCAACTGCGCAGCCCGCTTTCCGAGACGACCTGGGTGATCTGGCGCTATGATTGGTCCTTCAGCGAGGGGGCTCACACCTTTAGGGTGCGATGCTTCGAAGGGGATGGGACGATGCAAATAACCGAGCAGAACGACGCCCGGCCGTCGGGTTCGACCGGGATCCACAGCGTGGAGGCGGAAGCTTAGAACTTTCCCGTAAACAAAACGATCGGGGAGGCGGTGGTCCAGGCATCTCCCGGACCACCGCCTCCCCGATCGTTTTGTTTACGGGACCACCCCTTCACCATCCGAAGGTACCCGTCGCGCTTTGGTGGGTTTGCTCAAAGCCGGAATCCCCTGGTTTGGTAAAATAAACACATGGCTATCGCGGTGCGCATGCCCGAGCTGGGCGAATCGGTTGATGAAGCGACGATCACGCTGTGGTTAAAGAATGTCGGTGATGAAGTGGCGGAGTACGAACCGCTGCTCGAGGTCAACACCGACAAGGTCGATACGGAGATCCCGAGCCCCGCCGGCGGGGTATTGCTCAAGATTCTGGCTGAGCCGGAACAAACCGTCCAGGCCGGGATGACGCTGGCCTGGATCGGTGCGCCGGGGGAGGCTCTCCCGGGCGAGGATGGGACCCCGGAGGGTTCCGTCCCGATACCGCCGCCGGCTCCGCCTGCCCGGTTGCGGGCGGAAACGTCAGCTTCCCAAACCACCCCCGAGCCTGCGCCGCGCGAACCGGATCGACGTCCCGGCCGCGATCCCGCATTGGGATTTATCTCGCCGGTCGTCGCCCGCATGGCGTCCGAGCATGGGCTTGATCTGAGCCGCATCAAGGGCACCGGACTGGAAGGCCGGATCACCAAGATGGACGTCCAGGCACACCTGGAGGGCCGCGGGACCGCCCCGGAAGGGGTACCGCTTCGTTCGGTGGAGCCCGCTGCATCGGCGGGACCCGTTTCCGGACCCGTGCCCGGCGATCTGATCCGCATGACCAGGATTCGCCGCACGATCGCTGACCACATGGTGGCCAGCAAGCGGACCTCGCCGCACGTCACCACCGTGATGGAAGCCGATATGAGCAAGGTGGCAGCCCACCGGGAGGCCCATAAACCGGTCTACGCTCGCGAGGGGGTCAACCTGACTTACACGGCCTATTTCATCGGCGCGATCGCTGCGGCCCTGAAGTTCCACCCCGAGGTCAATTCATCCTGGACCGACGACGGCATTCGCCTGCACAGCGAGATCAACATCGGCATGGCGACGGCCCTGGAGGGGGGAGACGGCCTGATCGTCCCCGTGATCAAAGGCGCCGACGGCCTCTCGTTGCTCGGGCTGGCCCGCCAGGTCAATGACCTGGCCCACCGGGCCCGGAGCAAAAACCTGCAGCCGGACGATGTGCGCGGCGGGACGTTCACGCTGACGAACCACGGGATCTCCGGATCGTTGTTCGCAACCCCGATCATCAACCAGCCACAATGCGGGATCCTGGGTGTCGGCGCGCTGCAGAAACGGGCCGTCGTGATCGGCGATGCGATTGCCATCCGGCTGATGGTCTATATTTCACTTACTTTCGACCACCGTATCCTGGACGGCGCGACGGCGGATCATTTCCTGGCGCGGGTTAAAAATAATCTTGAGAGTTGGTAAACAGCGAATCGGGAGCGTAAATGTCAAACTATGACGTCATCGTGATGGGTGCGGGCCCGGGCGGCTACGTGGCCGCCATCCGGGCCGCCCAATTGGGGCTTAAAACAGCGATCGTGGATAAGCAGTGGCTGGGGGGAGTGTGTCTGAACGTCGGCTGTATTCCCTCAAAATCCCTGTTGCGGAACGCAGAGATCGCCCATACCTTGCGGGAACGAGGGAAGGAATTCGGCTTCCGGTTCGACAATCTCGAATTGGATTTTTCCGTGGCAGTGAAGCGGAGCCGGCAGGTATCCGAACGGTTGGTCAAGGGTGTCGGCTTTCTGATGCGGAAGAACGAGATCGACGTCCACATGGGTGAAGCCCGGCTGGTCGCAAAAGATACCGTCGAGGTCACCGCGGACGGCGGGGTCCAGACCTTCAAGGCCGACAACGTCATCATCGCCACCGGGGCGAGCGTCGCCGTGCCGCCGGTCTGGACGATCGATGGGGAAAAGGTCGTCACCTACCACGAAGCCATTCTCCAGGAAAAACGCCCGGAAAAAGTCGTCATCATCGGAGCCGGCGCGATCGGAGTTGAATTTGCGACGGTCTGGAACGGCTACGGAAGCGAGGTCACCCTCGTCGAAATGCTCGACCGGATCGTCCCGAACGAAGACCCGGAAGTCAGCGGTGAGCTGCAGAAGGCGTTCGCAAAACGGGGGATCACCTGTCTGCCGGGCCACCGGGTCGAACTTCTGGAGACCACGGACGCGGGCGTTCGGGTGACGATCTCGAAGGGCGATGAGAACAAGGTCGTCGAGGCCGACCAGGTGCTGGTCGCGACCGGTTTCAGACCGAACTCGGGGATGCTCGGGCTGGAAGAGATCGGAGTCGAGCTGGACGAGCGAGGGGCGGTCGTCATCGACGACCGGATGGCGACGAATGTGGACGGAATCTGGGCCATCGGGGACGTGACCGGCAAAGTCATGCTGGCGCACGTCGCCTCTGCGCAAGGGATCATCTGCGCCGAAAACATCGCCGGGGTCGATACCCACCGGTTGGATTACAAGATGCTTCCGCGCGCGACATACTCGCAACCCCAGGTGGCCTCATTTGGTTACACGGAGGCGGAAGCCGAGGAGATGGGCTACGAGGTCCGGGTTGGGCGTTTCCCGTTCCAGGCCAACGGCAAAGCGCTCGGTCTTGGGGACTACGCCGGCTGGGTCAAGCTGGTCACGGATGCAAAATACGGCGAGATCCTCGGAGCGCACATGATCGGCCCGGAGGTGACCGAGCTGCTGCCCGAACTGACGATCGCGCAAATGATGGAGCTCACCGCTGCCGAGATCGCCCGTAACGTTCACGCCCATCCGTCTCTCAGTGAAACGCTCATGGAAATGGCGCATGCCGCGGTCGGACATTCGATCCACATCTGAACGATGAAGGTATCCAGGTCGGACCTGATCCTCGAGGCCCGCATGGCCTTCGATGCGGGGGACACCCGCAGGGGTAGTGCGATCCTGCACGGTATTTTCACAGAAGATATCACCTATCTTCCGGCCTGGGAGCTGCTGCACGCCGCGCTGAATCGCTCGGAACCGTTCGAGGAATTTCAGCTGGACTTTGTCAGGAGATATTATCCGGCTAAACTCGATCGGTTCCGGTCGGGAGATGGGGATGGGCCGGAAAGGACGAGCACCGGCAGTCCATACCGCAGGGTCTCATTGAAATCATCGGGTTTGAGGGGAGGAGAACGGAAGACCGCCACAGATTCCGATCGGCCGGAGGAAAGCCCCCGGACGCAGGAAGCCGGCTTTCCCGGGGATGAAAAACAGGCTGAGAAGCAAGGGCTTTTTGCGCGCTTGCGCGGTTTCTTCAGCCGGCTGGCGACTCGCCGGCGTTCCAAGCGCAAGCGTACCGACAGCGCGGCGGAGGCGGTGTCCGGCACCGGTCTGGACGCCGATGCGAAATTTGCGCCTATTTCACTCAAAGATTTGCCGGCCAGGGAGTCGAGTGCCCAACCGTCCGCCCGTGAACGAAAGCAGCGCCGGGTGGATTCCGGTCCTATGCTGACAAAGCTCCATGAGGAGCATTTCGAGATCCGGGTCGTGATCGCCGACGACATCCAACAGACCCGCGAAAACATCCAGAAACTGCTCAAGTTCGAGCCGAGTGTGGAAGTCGTGGGTATCGCCGCGCACGGGGAGCAGGCAATCGAACTCGCCCTGGAGCACGCGCCGGATATCGTTCTGATGGATATCAACATGCCGGGGATGGATGGTCTCCAGGCGCTCAAGACGATACGCGAGAGACTGCCGCTGACCCAGGTGATCATGCTCACCGTCCAGGACGATCCCGGCTACTTGCGCGAGGCGTTGCAGTTCGGGGCGCGGGATTACCTGATCAAGCCCCCGACGATCGATGAGCTGCTCAACACGATTCACAAAACCTACGAAATCGGCAAACAGGAGCGCGAGCGTTTGACCCGGATGTTCACACCACCTTCCGAGACGACCGTCGAGGAAGCCGTCGACGCCAACGGCTTCGCCATCGCCGTTTACAGCCCGAAAGGTGGGGTCGGCTGCACGTTCCTGGCGACCAACCTGGCGGTCGCAGCGCAGGCGGACGATCGCTCGGTCGCGCTGGTCGATTGCGATCTGCAGTATGGTGGGATTGGGCTCTTCTTCAACGAACAGGCGCGCAACTCGATCGTCGACCTGGCGCCCCGAGTGAAGGACCTCGACCCAAACATTTGGCGCGATGCCGTGGTCACGCATCAAGGCTCCGGCGTCCGGTTGATCCTGGCACCGAACCGGCCCGAGCTGGCGGAAGCCGTCCACGGAGAGCAGCTGGTCGAATTGGTCCGGGTGCTGCGCAAGCGCTTCCAGATCGTCATCTTCGACACGGGCAGCAGCCTGGACGGGAGGACGGCCGAACTCATGGCCGAATGCGACCAGGTTGTCGTCGTCCTGACACAGGATATTCCGGCGATCCACGAGGTGCGGCAGCTGCTGGATTTTGCGCCAAAGTTCGGTCTGGCAGAGGGGAAGATCTCGCTGGTGCTGAACCAATATCACCGGCGGATCAACATCACCCCGGAGCAGATCAGCAGGAGCCTCCGGCGAGACCTCGCCGCCGTGGTCCCGATGGACAATCGCACGGCGATCCCTTCGGTCAATCGGGGGATCCCGTTCATGCTCGGCGCAGAAAACCGGGCGCTGCCGATCGGCCGAGCGGTACAGGCGTTGGCCGATCGGGTGATCGACCGGCAGATGGTCGCGGTTTAGACCAGGTTCTCGTAAAAGGCCCCGGCCCGGGGCATGACGTTCCCGTACAAAGCCCGTTCAGAGATCATTTTCAAGTTGTGCAGCCGCGCGCGGCTTCGGATGACCGGATCTCCCAGGCATTCCAGGATCGCCGAGGCGATCGAAACCGGCGAGCGCGGGTCGACGAGCAAACCATTTAAGCCCGGCGTGATCCATTCCCGGATCGATTCGAGATCGCCGGCAATCGGGAAGCAGCCGCAGGCCAGGGCTTCGAGCAGGGAGTTTGGCGTGCCGTCGTGGGTGGTTGGGGAGAGGATGACGGCGGCGCGCCGGAAGAGGGCGGCCAGTTCGGTCTGCGGGAGCGCCGGGAGCAGGCGGATGGCGTGTTCGATCCCGAGTTTCCCGGCGAGGGCGGCGAGTCGCGGATCGCCGGCTAATCCCGGGCAGTCGAAGCGGACGTCGGGAGCGTGATCCAGGACGGCCGGGACGGCATGCAGGAAGGTTTCATTTTCGACGTAGGCCCGCAGCCCGCGCGGCTGGACGATCCGCCGGGGATCGACGCCATCGGGGTCGCCGGGGAAGAAGATTTTGGGGCGGACGCCGCCGCCGCCGGGGATAACGGCGGTGGGGGTGGGTCGTGGGAGGCCTATTTCATAAGCCAGGCGGATATCGCGCCGGCAGTCTGCCAGGAGGGCGTGAGTGGTGGTGAGGGCTTGTGCGGTGAGGGCGGCGATGGTCGGATCGGCGGCTGCGTGCAGGGTGAGGTCGTTGCCCCAGACGGACAGCACCAGCGGCGGCATGCGTATAGCCAGTTTTGCGGCGGCGGAATATGCGGCTGCGGCGAGCAGGCCTTCGAACGGGATCCGGAGCGCGTGAACCAGGTCAGGCTCCACTCCCACAATGCGCCGCTGCAGCGCTGCAGACCGGCGACCGAGCGTCCAGGCCCGGACCCTGCGCAGCACGACCGCACGGGAACCGGGCGCCGTCCAACGCCGGAGCCAGTTCCCCGATCCACCGGTCGAGCCGGCCAGCCGGGCGAAAGCCGCCGGGATCTCTTCATAGGATGCCAGTCCGGGCAGCGGTGTGGCCGGGAAGGTGGAGACCAGGTGGACCTCATACCGGTCGTCCAGGAGAAAATATTCCATCCAACCGGCTGCGGTGGGTGAGCGCCCGTCGGCGATAAATAGGAGCTTCATCGCAGTCACGAAACGGCCAGCACCGCTTCGACAAACCGGTCAGCCATCCTCTCGATGTTGATCTCCTCGACGGTGATCCGCCGGCTCTCCGCGCCTTTTCGCCCCAAACCCGACGGGTCGGACAGCGCGGCTTCCAGGGCTGTTCGGAGGGCATGATTATCCAGTGCCGGGACGAGCCAACCGTTCTCCGGGCGGACGAGGTCCTCCTGGGTCCCATCCCCCTCGGCGACGATGACCGGCAGCCCATAGCTCATCGCCTCCTGGACGGCCAGCCCACCTGTGCCGGGCAGCACGAAAAGATCGGCCCCGCGGAAGGCAGCGGCCAGGGCTTCGCCTTCCAGATGGCCCATGAACTCGATCTGGATGGATAGATCGGCGGCCTGTCTCTCCAACCCGTCGCGAGCCGGCCCGTCCCCGACGATTCGGATCAACGGCTGCAGATTCTCCGGGAGTGCGGCACAAACCGAAAGCAGCACATTGACCCGTTTACGCGACTGCAGCCTGCCGGCGAACAGGACGATCAACTTCCCTGGTCTCGACCCGGGCGCAGCGGGCGGATACCCCGGCGACGGTGCGACGGCATTGTACCCGGTGAAGATGCGGTCCTGCGGGAAGAAGCCGGTGGCCCGGTATTCCTCCGCCCCCCGGCTCGAATAGGCGATGATCCCGTCCAGGGCTTTCAGCAGCCTGGCACGGGCGGCCTCCCGCAAGCCGGTTCTGAACCCATTGGACTTCTCCACCCCGAGCCCCCAGCCCAGCACCGGCCTACGCCGGGTCTGCATCCACGCGATTGCGCCAAAAGTCGTCCAATAACGCGGGTTGGCTTCGACGATCAGGACTTCGGGATCGATGCGTTTCAACCAGTCCATCAGCTGCGGTTGTCTGCAAAGGTAAAGCGGGTGACCCGGATGGAACAGGTGCATGTTCCTACCGGTAACGTGCGCCGCGATTTGCGGTACGGCGCCGGACGGGATCGTTTCTGCTTCGAGCGGGCTCCCTGAAAAAAGCGCCAGGCCTCCACGGCATCTCCGCGCAAGCTCGTCAAAGAACGCAACGCGGTAGCTCGGCAGGACCCGCTGCTGAATCGCCAATCGGCCCGGGTACTCGATCACGGATTTTCGCCGGGGAGGCACACCAGGTAGGCTTTCTGGGCGAGATCGCCGGGATTTTCCACGCGCGGATAAGCTGTTCGCATAGCGTGTACTCGATATTGCAGGCGAGATAAAGTTTCCCAGGCCGCCGCAGCGGCGTCCGGGCCGTGGAGTTCGAGAAAAATGACGGGACAGGTCATTTCCAGCGTCCGAACCATCCCCGACAGCGCAAGTGCCTCGCCGCCTTCGATATCGATCTTGACCAGGTCAGGCGGGGGATGGCCGAGTTCGATCACGAAATGGTCGATCGAGATGCCCGGCACCGTGATCGTATCGCCGCGATCCTGGGGATCGGCGCCCGGCTCAATTACCCGACCGGTCGCATGGGATGCGCCACGAATAAAACGCACCTCCCGGTTTGCATCGATCACCGCTGCATGCGTGATTGTGACGGTGGATTCGAAGCCGTTCAGCCTGACATGTTCGTCCAGCCGCGCGGCATTCTCCGGCAGGGCCTCGAAAGCGAACACCCGGCCGGTTTCCCCGGTCATCCTCGCCATCAGCAGCGTGATATAGCCGATATTCGCGCCGATGTCGTAAAGGGTCATCCCGGGTCCGGCGAAATCGGCCATAGCCTGGTGGAGCTGCGGTTCGTACGTGCCCAGCCAATAATCCTTTTCGCTTTGCAGGTCAAGGACCATTCTGGAGCCGGCCAACGGTCCGGCGGCGACGGCGATCTCGGCGTGGCCGGCCGGTGCGGCCCGGTTGAGGGCTTTGCGGATCAGGCGGGTGACCGGTCCGAGCCGGTACATTCCCTGCCGCAGCGGCCCGGGGAGCAGCCGGGCGATCCGAGCCGAAGTTTTGAGGAGGAAGCTGCCCATCGACTGCCTTAACGGACCTGCCAGCCCAGTTTCTCCATATAATCCTTGATCCGGACCACACCGATCATCCTTTCGTAGTAGAAGTTATTCACCACCCGGATCACCTCCGCCCGGGCGACCTCCGCTTCTTCGCTCAGGCCCTCACTGGGATCGTGCCGGCCCAGTTCGTCCCGAAGCCGAAGGAGCAGGCTCACGATCGCTTCCTCCTCGCCGCCTTCGAGGACCCGGATGACGAGCATGATCAGTTCCTGGGCCTGGGCCATCAACTGTTCCTTCGAAAAAGTCGATCCCGGGAAGAAGACATCGTCGATCGTCCGGATCAGGGCCCAGATCTGGTACAGGACGGTCGCGGGTTCGTCGAAAAGCTCGCGCAGATACAGGGCTTCCTCGTAGCGCCCGGTCAGCCGGAACACGTTGTACATGCGCTTGGCGGCTTTGCCGTAATTCAAGTCATCGGTGATGTATTTGGCGATCTGCTCTTCCAGCGCGTCGACGTATTCATCTAATGCGTTCCCGGCGACGTTCCGGGCCAGCTTGGAGAAGATCGGGATCGACTCGGCTTCGAGATAGACTTCCTGGAAGTACGGGTCCAGGTATCCGTCGAGCGCTACGATGCTTCCGTCCGGCGCTTCCCAGGTGACATCGAGCATGTTGCTGGCGTTGATCAGTTCCTTTCGAAGCGGATCGGCCACGACCCAATCCAATTTCGTCCATCCCGCATTGTGCGCCATCGCCTCCCAGTCCAGGCGGACGGGTTCGCCTTCCGGGGATGTGCCTTCGACAAAGCCGCGCTCGATCTCTTCAGGCGACCAGGTCAGCGAACCGCCGGCTTTGTTCAGCCGGCCGTCGCGAACGACATCGGAAGGATATGAGCCCATGCGGACCTCAATCAGCTGGTAGTGATCGCCTTTGCGCGTGTCGAGCGCCTTCCGCCGCAGGATCCGGCTGAGGATGCGGCAGGCCTCTTCCTGCGTCGGGGCTTTGATATTGACTCTTTCAAAGAAATCGGCGTCGCCGGGGTACGTCTGGATTTTGGACTGGGCCGCCGAGCCGGAAAGCGCCAGCGCCGTCTCGACCACACCCGGTTCGTCGCCGAACTCGACCAGGTCCCCGATCTTGCGGAAGTGGGCCAGGTCGGCCGAGGAGAAATCCAGCATGACGGCTTTGTGCCCGAACACGCCGGTCCCGACATCGACGACGACGTCGCCCTCTGTCGGGTTGGCCGCCATCTGGGCCAGCCACTGGAGGGCATCGGCCTCATCGATAACGACTCCCAGGCGTTTCGCGGAGGCGATAATTTGCTTCAGATCGGTTGTTTGGTCGGACATGGTCTCTCCTTTTGTACCGGATCGGTTTTTATGAACTTGCGTTGGAGTCGCGCAGATCGTCGAGGATCCGGGCGAACAGTTTTGCCTGGTCGATCGCGTCTTCCAGGGCGTTGTGCCGAAAAGTGTGATCGAGTGGGTAATCTCGCTGGAGCGCAGCGCCGGCCTGTCCGAAATTGGTGAGCTGTTTGAAACCCATGTAAAAGGCCTTGATGTCCAGCGCGTTGTGCCCGAATGGATTGCGGGCGAGATACCGGTGGAAATAATCGTTGACAAACATCCAATCAAAAGCGGCGTTCAGCGCCACGAACACCGGGCGGGTATTCGCCGGCGTATGCCGCTCGATCCAGCCGGCGAAGGCCGCCATCGCTTCGGCCGGCGCAGTTCCACCGGATTCTAACCGCTCGCGGGAGAGTTTGTGGATCTGCATCGATTCAGGGTCGAACCGCTCACGGTCCGGCTTTAGTTCGCAGTAATAGGTCGTACCGGGATCGTCCAACAGGCAGGCGCCGATTGCGAGCAGCGCGCAATCAGATGGGTTCGGGCCGGCCGTTTCGATGTCGACGGAGAAGTGGATTTCGGCAGGTGTCATTTCTCGAGCAGCTCCTTAAGATAGGCCTGGACCATCCTGTCCAGCACGAACATCTTTTCAGCCCGCGCGCGCGCCGACCGGCGGTACACTGCCTGGTTTTCGAAAACCTGCGCTGCGGCGCGCGCCAGCCCCTCGGTATCCGGCGGTTCCAACTGCCACGGGTCGCCGCCGTAAGGAGCAATGCCCCCTGCATCGGTCCCGACCAGCTCGCGCAGCGCGCCGGTGTCGAAGGCGGTGACCGGCAGGCCGCAGGCGAGGGCTTCGATCACGGCGTTCGGGCAGGCGGGGTTCAGGTCGGCCGAGAACAGGACATGCGCCGAGCGGTCCAGCGCCGGGATCTCGGCCGCCGGTACCCACCCCAGCCATTCGATCGCGTCGTCGTTGAACCGAGTCTGGATTTCGGCGGATACCCGGCCCGCCACGACCAGTTCGACCGGAAGCGGCAGGATCTCGCTCAATATGGCGCGCAGCCGGACGGCCGTGTCGAGCCCGGCTTCATACCCTCCCTGGAGGTTCCCTTCGACGAGCAGCAGCCTGAAATGATCGGTGGGTCTCTCTTCGGGACCTTCCGGCGTGTACCGGTCCAGATCGACGGCGTTGTGGATCACGACGGCGGGCTGCCGGGCGGGTCCGTACGACCGTTCCCACCAGTCCTGTACGAACCGGCTCTGGTAGACGATCCGGTCAGCGTACCGGTCCCGGATCGTCTGCAGCAGCAGGTTTCCGATTTCGGCGCGCAGGGTGTGGCGGATCCCGGTCCGGCGGTGGCGGTGGATCCAGTTGATCCCGTCCAGGCGCTGGACGATCCGGATCCCGCGCCGCCGCGCCCGGCGCAGCCCCGCCAGGTCCCGCGTCCCGCCGATGACGAGCACCGCAGCGAGATCCGGGTCGTCGACGCCGGCCGCGATCCGGATTCCGCGGTTTGCCAGCCCGGTGGTAAGCTTGTCCCGGAAACTGACCATCCCGCCCACGCCGTGGACATGCGGGATAAGACCGATCGTTCTATGATCCATGCTCGGAATTGTATCCGGCGGAGGCAAATTCCAACGATCGTGCGTTGATCGCGGCTGCTTTGATCTCCAGCCACTGCGGCTCCGGACAGCCGTGAAGCCCGTACCGAAGCCGGCCCTCCGGAGTGAACGCGGCGAACTGGTTGTCGATCCAGATCACCAGCGCCAGCGGTGAGGCTGGGGATACCCGGGTCGTGTGCACCAGGTCGCCGTCGATCCGGAAGTCGACCGAATCCCGGCCCCATACCAACCGGTATTCGTGTTCGCCGGTGACATCGATCCCGGCGGGTGCGCTGCCCGATTCATGAATTACGCGCCGGCTGAGGTACGTGCGCAGCCTGCGGGCCACCGGGGTTATGGCGAACAGCGGCAGGCCGAACAGGACCGGCAGCAGCTTCCGGATAGGCTGGTCCGTGGATCGGAACGTCTGGGCGAGGAAACCCCGGCCCGGCAGGTCGTCCCGAAAAGTCAGATGGCTTGCGCGGGGGGCATAAAAGAACCAGGCCGCTTGCGGCAGCGCCGGCAGCGGATCGGTTCTGCCGAGACCGAGCGAGAACTTCCCCGGTGCATTCCAGAACCCGAACCCCCAGGTTCCCGGGACATCGGCAGAAACCGCACGGGCGCGCAGGGAGAGATCGACGGGCGGGGACCATGGATACGCCTTTCTTCGCAGACCTGCGTAATCATCGACCTGGGCCAGCCGCACGCGGCGGCTCGACCCGGAGGGGATATCCAGGCGCAGACCCCCGGTTTGAATCTCCTTGACCTGGGCGCCGGTCGAGTATCTTTTACGGACGTAGAACGGTTCCACGCAGGATATTATAAGATCTAGATGGTAACTACTCAGCCAATTTTTCCCGGAATTTCAGCCGCAGCCTGAGTGATTACTCCAGATGTTATAATTCCTCGTTCGAGTTCGAAATCACTTGCTCACAGGAGCCTTAATGGAAATTGCCTGGTACGGTTTATCTTGCTTCCGTCTGACCGAGCGTGGGAAAGCGACCGTCGTCACTGACCCCTATGATCACACCCGGATCGGCTATGGGGCGCTCAAGTTGCGCGCCGATATCGTCTCCGTCAGCCACGATGCACCGGGTCACAACCACGTCAAGGCGGTCAAAGGTGTGGAGCACATCATCGACGGTCCGGGGGAATACGAGATCGGGGAAGTATTCATCACGGGCGTTCGCACCCAGACCGGAAAGCGGTCCAGGAACGGCTCGGGTTCGAATACCCTTTACGTCTTCGATTACGATGGGGTCACGATCGCTCATCTTGGAGATTTGGAGCGCACCCTGACCCAGTCCGAGGTGGACGCCCTGGGCACCGTCAGCGTCGCGCTGGTGCCGGTCGGAGGCGGGAGCAGCATGTCGGCTTCGCAAGCCGCTGAAGTGATCAGTATGCTGGACCCCGGAATCGTCATCCCGATGCATTACAAAACCAGCGAGACCTCTCTTAAGCTCGAGCCGCTGAGCAAATTCATTAAGGAAATGGGCCTGGGAACGGTGAAGCCTGTGGCTGCGCTCAAGGTGACCCCTTCATCGGTACCGGAAGAAACCCAGGTCGTCGTGCTCGACCCGGTAAGTTAGCGCGCGGGGAGGATGGCGGTGCCCGGCTTCCGGACCTCGCCCGGCAGCCGGGCACCGCCATCCTCTTGAATTTCGGAAATGCAAACCCGAAGGAGTATCGCTTGGCTGTAAAAATTCTGATGACCTGGGATCTACTGCCCGGGAAGGAACAGGATTACTTTGAATTCGTGGTTCGGGATTTCATCCCCGGCATGCAGGAGATCGGTCTGCAGCCGAGCGATGCCTGGTATACCTACTATGGGGACCATCCGCAGATCATGGCCGGCGCGGTCGTCAATTCGATGGATGAGATGGACCGGCTGATCAACTCGGATGACTGGCATGAATTGACCCGGCAGTTGATGGAATACGTCCAGGATTTCGAGTACAAGATCGTCCCGGCCCGCGGGGGTTTTCAGCTTTAGTGCGTTTCCAGGATCCCGACCATCTCAGAAAGGTCCAGTACGGCGATCCCGCCCGGCTTGACGCCCGTATTCGCTTGCACGCGCTGTACGGGACCAACCCCCTCGATTTTCACCGCTGGATTTTCGAAGAAACCGTCCGCGAACTACCTCCGGACGCCCGGCTGCTCGAGGTGGGCGGCGGGCACGGCCGGCTGTGGTCCGTCAATGCAGACCGCATTCCTCCGGGCTGGACCATCGCACTTTCTGACTTTTCGCCCGGCATGATTGGGGGTGCGGCCCGGGACGAGGCGCTTCGGTCCCATGGCCGGATCACGTTTGCCTGTCTGGATGCGCAGCGGCTCCCGTATGCGCGGGCCGCGTTCGACGCCGTCTGCGCCCATTTCATGCTTTACCACGTACCGGATCGAGAGCGGGCGTTTCGGGAAATCCGCCGGGTGCTCAAACCCGGGGGGCGTTTCTATGCAACCACGCTCGGGCGCGGCCACCTGCGGGAGATCTACGAGCTGGCGGAGCGGGTGGATGCGGATGTGGCGGAGCGAGCCCGAGAGGATTGGGAGCTCTCTTTCCGCCTGGACAACGGCCCGGAGGAGTTAGCGGCGCATTTCCCGGAAGTCGAACTGCGGCGCTACGAAGATGCACTCGAGATCACAGCGGCCGAACCGCTCAGCGATTACGTCCGTTCCCTGGCCAGCGCCGAGAAGTGGGGGCCTCGCGAGGTTGAGCGGCTGCGCGAGGAGATCGACCGCTGGTTGGAGCGGGAAGGCGTCATCCGCGTCCGGAAGGAAGTCGGAATGTTTTCCTGCCGCCGGTCAGACCGCTGATCCCGGTTCCTCCTCCAGGTGTCCTCCGGTCTCGGCCCGGTCGAGCACATCCAGGATGCCTGCGACCAGCGCGCGGGCGGACTGCTCGCTGAGCTCCACCGCGACACGAGCCCCGGTTCCCAGGCTTTCATTGACGAAGTCGATATTCAGGGCGTGTTCGAAAGGGGCGTCGAAAGGGTGGTCGAAGGACAGGTTGGCTTCCCCCAACCGGAACCAGCCGTCCCGTCCCTTCCCGCTGCCGCTGATTTTGATTCGTTCGGTGATCATCGTGCACATGCAAGACTCCTTGGAATGGTTTACGAAAAACGAACGGTGCGGGAGCAGGCGGGGGCGCGCCCCCGCCTGCTCCCGCACCGTTCGTTTTTCGAACCTTTACGACAGGGTGCGCTGCAAAAATTCCCAGATTTTATTCCATCCGTCGATCGTCTGGCTCTGGCGGTAGTTTGGGCGGTGGTAGTAGAAGAAGCCGTGTCCGGCGTCCGGGTAGATGTGGAATTCGTGATCTTTGCCGTGTTTTTTTAGTTCAGCCTCGTGTTCGGCCACCTGTGCCGGGGTGGGGCTCTGGTCTTCCTCCCCGAAAATCCCCAGGATCGGGCACGGCAGGTCTTTCGTATAGTCAATCGGGGCGACCGGTCTGGCGGGGGTGAGCGAATCGGGCGCCATGACGACACCGCCGCCCCAGCAATCGACGACGGCTTCGAAGCCGGGGGTCCGGCAGGCAGTCAGGAATGCGTGCCGGCCGCCCGAACAGGTCCCGAAAATGCCGGCCTTTCCGTTCGAGTTGGGCAGCGACTTCAAAAAGCCAAGCGCCCCTGCCAGGTCCCCGACCGCCTGGTCGTCCGGGATGCCGCCCTCCGCCCGGACTTTGGCCGCGACGTCTTCGGGCGTCCCGTGCCCGGATCGAAAGTACAGGTTTGGTGAAATCGCGGCGTAGCCGTGATTGGCAAAGCGTAGAGTCGCTTCCCGGTACCACTCATCCCAACCGGGCATGTGGTGCACCAGTACCATCCCGGGATACGGGCCCGGCCCCAACGGCCGGGCGTAATAAGCATTGATCGTTTCACCGCCTGCGCCGATCATCGTGACCGTTTCGGCGAGGATCCCTTCGTACATTTCTGTTGTATACATGGTTAGCGCTCCTGGGCAGTTACGATTTCCGGTATTATACAGGCAGGCAAGATGAACAGAATGGTCAAGCTCCTTCCCTGGTACCGGGCGAACCGGCGAAGCCTGCCGTGGCGGGAAACGCCGGCGCCGTACCGGGTCTGGGTTTCCGAGATCATGCTGCAGCAAACGCGGGTGGAGACCGTGTTGCCGTATTTCGCGCGCTGGATCGAGCGGTTTCCGGACGTCCACGCGCTCGCGGATGCGGATCTGCAGGATGTCCTGGCCTGTTGGGAAGGGCTTGGATATTATGCCCGGGCGCGCAACCTGCACAAAGCGGCCCGGATCATCCGGGACGATCACGAGGGGCGGCTTCCCAATACAGCCGCTGGGCTGCGCAAGCTTCCCGGGATCGGGGAATATACCGCCGGTGCGATTGCCTCGATCGCATTCGGGCGGGACGAACCGGTGGTGGACGGCAACGTCCGCAGAGTGCTCGCCCGCGTCTACAATATCGCGATTCCGGCAGACGGTCCCGCAGGTCGCCGGCGGCTCTGGGAAATTGCCGGCGAGATCCTCCCCGGCGGACAGGCCGGCGATCACAACCAGGCCCTGATGGATCTGGGCGCCCTGATCTGCACGCCACGTGACCCGAATTGTCCGGGCTGTCCTGTGCGGACCGGCTGCGAGGCCAATCGGTTGGGCGTCGTGTCCGAACGCCCGTTGATGCGGACCCGGCCTGAAACGCCCCACCACACGGTGACCGCAGCGGTGATCCGGGAAGGTGATACGGTTCTGATCACCCGCAGGCCGGATGACGGGCTGCTCGGTGGGTTGTGGGAGTTTCCGGGAGGCAAACTCGAACCGGGTGAAGACCTGGCTGCCTGTCTGCACCGCGAGATCGACGAGGAACTGGGTCTGCAAATCGAAATTCTCGGCCAGATCGGCGTCTATCGTCACGCTTTCACGCATTTCAAGGTCACGCTGCATGCGTTCGATTGCCGGCTGGGCGGAAATGGCGCTGCTGTGCAGGAGCGGGAAGTCGCTGCGCACCGTTGGGTCACTCCCGACAAGTTGGGAACGTTCCCGATGGGCAAAATCGACCGGTCGATCTCGAAAACGCTGCAGGCCGGACCGGCAACCCATGAGTGAAACCCGGGATTTCGACGCTGCCAGAGCGGAAATGGTGCAGCGCCAGCTGATCGAGCGCGGGATTCGATCGCCCCGCGTCCTCGCGGCGATGCGAGTTGTGCCGCGACATCTCTTCGTGCCGGAGCGTTTACAGCACCTTGCGTACAGCGATGGACCGCTGGCGATCGGAGAAGACCAGACGATCTCCCAGCCGTATGTGGTTGGCCTTATGACCGAACTCCTCGAGCTGGAGCCGGATGATAAAGTCCTCGAGATCGGGACCGGGTCCGGTTATCAAGCGGCCATCCTGGCGAAGTTGGCCGGAGAGGTCTATTCGGTAGAACGCTTTGAAAGCCTGGGGAAAGCGGCCCGCGTCGCGCTGCGGAATGCGGGGGCGGACAACGTGCGGGTTTTTATCGAGGACGGATCGCAAGGGCTGCAAGAACACGCGCCTTATGACGCCGTGGTGGTCACTGCGGCCGCGCCGGCGGCGCCGCGCGCACTGCTCGAGCAGATGGCCGATGGGGGCCGGCTGGTCTTGCCCATCGGCGATCGGCGTGGGCAGCGGCTGCAGCGGATCCGGCGGAAGGGGGATCGGTTCACCCGCAGCCGCCTGGTCCCCGTCGCTTTCGTTCCGCTGCGGGGCCGCTACGGCTGGTCGGAAGACCGCTGGTCCTGAGCACCGGATCCTTCAAGACGGGATTGCGCGGCATTGATTTCCGCCATAACGGCCGGGTCCATCTCATTGCGCGCCGCCGTCTTCAGCGCGGCCGCTGCCGGCGGCCCCCCGATCCGGCCGAGCGCCCAGGCGGCGTGGCCGCGCACAAGCGGTTCGGGGTCTTCGAGGAGGGCTTTGCCCAGCGCAGGGACGGCGTCCGGGGACCGGGTATTCCCGAGCGCAATGGCGACGCTGCGGAGATAGCCGCGGCGTTTCGCCCGCTTGACCGGGCGGCCCTTGAACTTGCGGTTGAACGCCCCCGCGTCCAGCGCCAGCGCATCGATCAGCGCCGGCTGACCGAAGCTGGGATCGGACTCGAGACCCGGTTCCCCCCGTTCGGGGGCGAACCGGATGTTCCACGGGCAGACCTGCTGGCAGATATCACAGCCGAAGACCCACTCGCCGATTTGGGCGCGCAGGGGCTCGGGAACCGGTCCTTTCAGTTCGATCGTCAGGTAGGAGATACAGCGCGCGGCATCGAGCGTCCGGTCCGGGAGGATGCAGTCCGTCGGGCAGGCGTCGATGCAGCGCGTGCAGGTTCCACAATGATCGGTCCGGAATGCCGGGTCCGGAACCAGCTTGCAGCCGAGCAGGATTTCGGCCAGAAAGAAATAGGATCCCTGCCCGGGGTTGATCAGGCAGGTGTTTTTCCCGATCCATCCGAGACCGGCGCGCTGGGCGAAATCGCGCTCCAGGACCGGCCCGGTATCCGTGTAATAGCGGTTCGGGACCGGTGCGCCGATTTCGGTTTCGATGAATCCGACCAGCGCCTCAAGCCTGGACCGGATAATTTCATGATAGTCAAGCCCCCAGGCGTACGATGCGATCTTCCCGCGCGGCGTTCCGGGTGGCGAGTTCTCGAAAATCGCGGCGTCATACGGGAATGCCAGGACCAGGATACTTTCACAATCCGGAAGGATCCTGCGCGGGTCGGACCGGCGGGTCCGGGCAGCCTCGGAGGCGAGATAACCCATCTCGCCGTGAAAGCCGCGCGCCAGCCAGTCGAGGTAGAAGCCGAAATGCTCCGGGGGATCGGGCGTCGTGATCCCGGCGAGAGAAAAACCCAGTCGTTTGGCCTCGCTTTTGATCCGCTCGGATAGGGCCGGCACGTCAAGGCGCCGGGGTGTTGGTCGGCGCTGGGGTGTTGGTCGGCGTGTTGGTTGGGACCGCGGTGGGTTCGATCACGACGATCGAGACCAGGACCGCCTGGTTTGCCAATTCACCGATCCCGAAGATCAGGCCGTCCGCGTTGGCGAGCATCCAGTATCCCTCGTAAGTTCCTCCGGTGAGCGGGGCGATCATCGTGATGCTGATATCGACGCTGCCTCCTGGGGGCACTTCCTCTTCCAGTAAGATCGGAAAACCATCCATCAGTTCGCCGGCGACAAACACGAACGAATAATCGGTGGTCCAGGTATTCAAGCCGATATTCTGGATCCGCCAGGTTTTGGTGAACGGCTCGCCTCCGATGATCTCAGATCCGTCCGGGATGGTGATATCGGCGACAAACAGGGCCTGGTCGTCGAGGGCCAGGGCTGAGATCGTCGGCGAAGGTTCGGCGCTGGCTGTCGGCGTCGGTTCCGGGGTATCCGTAGAGGGTTCCGGTGTCGGGGACGGGTTTTCGACTGCGATCCGTGTGAGCTCCGCGGAAACGGTCGCTTCGACCGCTTGCGATACGGCTTCCATGTCCATGGTCGGCGCTTCCGCGGGGGGCTCGGTCGATTCAGGCGTTGAGGACGGCGAACAGGCTGCCAGGACGAAGATCAAAAGGATTGTCAGATAAGCTTTGGTTTTCATGTATTCCTCCTGAAACGGTCAGGAAATGACGAATTCGACGGTCGCACTGCGTATCCCCGACATTTTCAAGCCGGAAAACGGCCGCCGGCTCACCGCCGCAGGCGTGAATGTTCGAGAATGTAAAGCCGGCATCAGGCGTTCCACCAACATCGATCACCACCCAGAACGATGCGGTCCCCTGGCTACCCAAACCGAAGATCTGCCCGGCCGGATTGCGGAGTTTCCAGTCGCCCCGATAGCTGCCCGGCTCATCGGGCGCGGTGAGGTTGATCGAGATATCCACCTCGGCGCCTGGAAGGACCGAGCCCGGGGTCACCGGGAAAGAGGCCGGCCCCCCCATGGCGTCCCCGGAATCGAAAACGACGTCGTACTCGGCGGTCCAGGTGCACGAGCCGTTGTTCCGGATTCGCCATGTTTTGACGAAGGTTTCCCCGGGTTCAAAGGTCGTACCGTCCGGGATCGTGACGTCTTCCACGAATGCACCCAGATCGCATGTGGAGCCCGGTTCAACGGTCACGACCGGGCCGCCGTCCCCGGCCTGGGTTGGGGTGATGACGGGGATCTCGGTGCCCACCTGGCTGGAGAGCGGGGTAACGGTCGGGAAGGCTCCATCCGCCGCCAACGTCAGTTGAGCATCCAGAGTCTGGGCGGCCTGGGTGAAGTTGTCGCTGCGGTCGAGGTCCGGGGCGCTGCCGGCGCCTAGCGTGCAGCCGGCGGTGATCGTCAGGAAACAGACTGCGACCGCGCTCCCGAGCGTGAATTTTCCGAGGTTCATCGGGTGCATTCTATCAGGCTTTCGGAGATGGCGTTAGTCCCCGTGGGTCACCAGCCTGAGCTGTACCAGACCAGATAATCCCAGGTGTGGCGCTCCCAGTAGGCCGGCTCATGCCGGCCGGTATTCAGATGCCACTGGTGTGGGATATTCAGCTCGGCGAGCAGGTCGCCGAACCAGGCCGCCTGGTTGAGCAGGTGGTCATCTTCGCCGATATCGATGTAGAACCTTGGGAGCATCTCCGGGGGGATCAGATCCAGCCAGCCTGGGATCAGGGGCGGATCCGACAGGAACAAAGGCAGGCTGTGCGCCCCGATCGCCGAGAATTCCTGCCAGTGATTCAATCCCAGGTGAACGGCCCATGAAGCGCCCCTGGATAGGCCGCCGATCGCCCGATGTTCCCGATCCGCGATGGTGCGGTAGTGCAGATCGACCCACGGCAGGATTCGAGACATCAGCGCTTCTCCGAACGGGTCGCGGATCGGAGCCACGAAGAGGCGGTCTCGGGGCATCAGGATTAAAAATGGGGGCGCCAACCCGGATGCGATCAATTCGTCAGCGGTTTCGTCGGCGCCAAGGTCGTCCCATTGGGAATCGGTATCGTTGGCGCCGTGGATCAGGATCAGCAGCGGATAGGTGCGTTCCGGATGGCGGTCGTAGCACGGGGGCGTGTAGACGCGGAAGTCCCAGGGATCCGGGGAGAGATCGGTCGAGAGCGAGTGCCGGGTCACGCGTCCGCCTGCCTGCCAGCAGAGGTCGGCAGTCGGAACATCGGTGGGGGCGGTGACCGGCGCAAGGGACGGTGGGGTGGTTGCGGTGGGCAGCGGTGTACGGGTCGGTATCCGGGTGGGGGTTTCCACCGGGGGACCGGCGGTCGCCGGAAGAGAGGTGGGCGGTGCGACGGGAGCGGGGTAATGGGCAGGTCCGGGCTCAGCCGCCTGGCAACCCGCCAGCAGCAGACCGGCGATGATCGAGGCGACCGTCAGCGAAAACGTCTTTTCCATTCATCTTTCAACCGCAGGTTGGCGGGCGATTCACCCGATCCGAGCCCGAGAAAATCGAGGGCCAGCCTGCTGAAAACCCCGGGCTCGCGCAGCATCGGGTGATGACCGCCTGTCTCGAGCGCGACCTGGTGCAGCAGCGTGGGATCGTCGGGGTTCGGGTGCGTGAAACTTCCTTCGATCACAGGATCGTTCTCGCAGCGCACCAACAGGCATGCGATCTGCCGGCCGCCGGAGATCTCGGACGGCTCACCGGCCTCGAGGGCTTCCAGGGAAGCCTTGATCGCCTCCCCCTCCGCTTTTTCGGCCTCACGGCGGTACGGGTCGCTGCCCTGCAAACCGGTGTAGACCCAAAGGCTCAAATCGGCGGGACCGGCCGTTCTCAACCGAGAATTGATCGTGGCCGGGGCGACCGGTGTGTTCACCAGCATCAGCCGATCGACCGCCTTCGGATGGGCCAGGGCAAACCGGACCGCCACGACCCCCCCAAGACCGGCCCCGACTAAAGCCACTTTGCGGATTCCGAGCCGGTCGATAAATTCTTCGACGAGCCGGGTTTGTTCATCCTGACCGTAACGGCCGCGCACCCTGGCCGTGTCCCCGAACCCCCACAGGTCGAGCGCGTAGCAGCGATATCTTGATGAGGCGGGCTGCATGGTCAGGATCCAATCGCGCCAGGATCCGACCCAGCTGTGTAGAAAGATGACCGGACGGCCGCGGCCGAGGACCTCGTAGTGGACGATCTCGTTCCGCACGATCAATGCGCTCATCGATTCGGACGCAGCGGCTCAGCCGGCCTCACCCAGGATCGACCGGATCTTCTCGGCCAACTGTTCCGGGGCGAATGGTTTCAGGATGTACTCGGACGCGCCGGCCTCAAGCCCGGTTCGAATTTCCGCTTCCTGTCCCTTCGCCGAAAGAAATACAACGGGGATGTGGGCCAGCTCCGGGTCGGCCTTGATAATCTCACAGGCCTCGTAGCCGGTCATTTTCGGCATTCGGACATCCAACAGAACCAGGTCGGGCTTTTCCCGGTAGGCGGCCTCCACGGCCTCCGCTCCGTCGGCAGTTGCAACGACCTCATAACCGGCGTAGCGCAGCGTGAAGGCGATCAGGTCGCGGATATCGCGCTCATCCTCAGCGATCAGTATTTTAGCCATAGGCGTTGCAGCAGGTCCTTCAATTCCCGCTCGGCTCCTCCTTCTAGGATTTCGGTACGGTGAAATAGAACGTGCTCCCTTCGCCCGGGACCCCGGCACTTTCGATCCGGATCGTCCCGCCGTGGAGTTCGACCAGGTAGCGGACGATGGACAGGCCCAGGCCGGTCCCGGCGGTGGATGTCACCAGTGGGGCATCCCCCCGATAGAACCGGTCGAAAATCTGGGGCTGGTCTTTCGGGGCCACGCCGACGCCGGTGTCGCGGACAACGACTTCGATAAATTCGACGGAGGGGCGGAACAGGATCTCGATCTCGCCGTCCGCTTCGGTGTAGTTATAGGCGTTCCCGACCAGGTTGTCGAGGATCTGCCGCAGCCGGGCCGGGTCGGCGTGAGCCGCGGGCGGCGTCCAATCCGATGAGACCCAGATCCGCATCGGTTTTTTCTCTTCCTGCGACCGCAGCCGGTAGTCGGTGACCACTTCTCCTGCCAGTTCGACAAGGTCGACAGACCCTCGTTCAAGGAAGACCTTGCCGGCCTCGATGCGGGAGACTTCGAGTAGATCGCTGACCAGGATGTTGAGCCGCTCCGTATTTTCCTGCACGACCCGAAGAAATTCGTGTTGCTGCGGGTTAACGATGCCGGCCGCGCCCATCAGCAGGATGTCGACATAGCCTTTGATCGAGGTCAATGGGGTCCTCAGCTCATGCGAAACGGTGGCGACAAATTCCGATTTCATCCTGTCGACTTCGATCAAGTGGGTGATGTCGCGGAAGATCGAGACGGTGCCGAGGAATTCGTGCGGTAGGGCGACCGGTGCCAGGTTAACGGCGGCGACGCGGACCTCATCCAGGGCGATTTCCTCCGAAAACGAATCGCCGGTTTCGATCGAATTCGGATTGGCGGACCAGGCCTGGATCGTATCTAACCACGACCGGCAGGGCGGACCGAGCAGTTCGGAGAAATCATCCAACGACCGCCCAACGACTGCCTTGCTCGCCAGGTCCAGGATCTGCTCTGCGGCGTGGTTGAACACGGTGACCTGGCCGCGCGAATCGGTGACGATGACACCGTCGACGACCGATTCGAGAATGGCAAGCAGCCGGCTGGATTCGATCTGCTGGGACCGCAGCATTCCGCCGAGTCTTTCCGCCTGGTCGCGGATCAGCAAGTATAGATGCGCGTTATTAACCGCTACCGCGACCTGCTTGGATGCAGCCTGGATCAGCTCCAGGTGGTGCTGGGTGAATACCCCGCTTTCCCGGTGGAAGAGCATCAGGGCGCCGAGCGCTTCGGCGCCCAGCATCAGCGGGATCGCGATGACGCTGCGGTGCTGTGCTTCCCACAGCGGATCCGCCCGCGCATCGTCGATCAAAGCCGGCTCTCGGGTGCGGATAACCCGGTCCGCCAGGCGCCGGTCGAAATCGTGCGGGAGGGTCTCACCGGTTTCCGGGAGCGTCGCGTCGTGGCCGTACGAAGCCCTACGAACGAGCGATTCATCGGCAGGGTTGGCGATGATGAGGGTGCTCTGTTCTGCACCGGTGATGCGGTTGATCAGTGCCAGCGTGCGGTTCAAGACGATGTCCATATCCAGGCTGGCGGAAAGCTCGGTAATGATCCCGAGCAGGGTCTCGGTTCGCTCGTGTTCGATGGCCAGCTCGTGTGTGCGAGCCTCGACCCGGCGCTCGAGGTCTTCAGCCAGCTTACGCGACCGATCGAAAAGTTGGGCATTTTGGACGGCGACGGCGACCTGGTTGGCGATCGTCCGAGCCAGGTCAATCTCGCTCGAGCCGAGCCGCTGGTCGGTATGCAAGATCAACAACCCATGCAGATCATCCCCGGTCACCAGGGAAAGGGCGAGCGCAGCCCCCTGGCCGGACGGCTCCCAGACCTCGGGCAGCGATGCCAGGCCCGGGTTCGAAGAGAGGTCCTCGACGATCAACACGCCAAGCGATTCTCGCAGCTGCCGGAACGGGAGGTCGTCGAAAGGTTTGGGATATGCGCCGTCGCGCGCGGGAGACTGTGCCGCCAGCCAGGCTTGCCCGGCCGGGTCGATCAAGACGGCGCTGACGATCCGGCAGGCGAAGGTCTCACGGATCTGCCTGGTTGTGAACCGGAGAATGTGCGCGGTATCCAATGAGGAACTGAACTCGCTGGACAACCGGTTGAGCAGATCGAGACGCTGGCTGCGTTCGTCCAGTTCGGCGGTCCGCTGCTGGCTGTCCTCGAATAGCCGGGCGTTCTCGAGTGCGACCGCGGCCTGGCCGGCGAACGTCGTCGCGATCTGGATATGCTCCGAATCGTAAAAGTTCGCCTCGGTTTTTTCCAGTGCAATCACCCCGACCACATCACCCTTGGCGATGAGCGGAATGCCAAGCCACGATAGCCGCTCGAATTCAGGCAGCGCGGGGAAGCGCGGGTCTGAACGGATATCCGGGACGTGCAGCGCCCGGCCTTGGGCGACCATGTCGCTCAACAGCCGGCTGTCCTCCACCGGAACCGAAAGACCGACTCGCTCCTCGTCGTCCTCAAAGCCTTGCGCGGCCCGGACCGTAAGCTGGTCCTCTTTCAAGAACCAGAAAGTACCGGTGTCGAAGGGAATGACCTCGGAGAGATGGTCGAGCAGGGAAGCCGAGATACGGTAGACCTGGAGATCGGAGGTGATGGTGGTGGCGACATCGGTCAGCGCGGCGAGTTGGACCGCCCGGCGGTTCGCCTCGACGAGCAGCTGTGCATTTTCCAGGATCAGACCGGTTTGCCGGGCGAGTGAACCAACCAGGGCCTCGTCTTCTGCTGTGAAGGCCTCAGGTTCTGTGAAACTGTCCAGGATCAAGACACCGATGGTCGCCGAACTGGATGGGATCGGCGCGGCAAGACTGGCGATCGGGACCCGGCCCTGGGTGGCCTCCTGGTATTTCATCAGCTCGTCATAAGGGAGCTTGTAATCGACAGCGATATTGACCTCGCCCACGCGCCGGATCCGGCCATCCGAGAATACCTTGCCGGGCAGCGTTTCCCCAGCCGCAAAACGGACTGCCCGCATGGCTTCGTCGTCCCGGTATCCGGAAACAAATGCCGGGACCAGGCAGCTCCGATTTTCGTCCCACAGCGCCACCAGAACAGCCTGGGTGGTCCTGGCGACCTGCCGCGCGTTCTCCGCCAGCGCGCGGATAATTTCGCCGGTGTCCAGGCTGCCAAGCCGCCGGCTGAAATCGAGCAGCACGTCGACCTCGCGGAGACGCTCTTCCGTGCGATTGAGGAGTTCCAGGTTCCGCAGCGTTGACGCGATCTGGCGGCCGAGCAGTCCGAACACCGCCAGGTCGTTCTCCGTGAACTCGGGCTGCGGCTCGGAAAAGATACCCATGAACGCCGCCCGGATCGCCTCACCGGATTCACCGACCGGGATGCAGATAAAAGATCCGGCGTTCAGCTGCTCCAACAACGGCGAGGTGCGCCAGGTTTCCACTCCCCCGGCATCCAGGTCCGCCGCCAGGAAAATTTCTCCTGTGCGGAGGGTCTGGCGCAGCGGGTTGCGCTGACCGAGCAGAACTGCGGGGTTGATGTGAAGGGGGATCTTTCCGGCGGACGACACGAGAACGGCGCCTTGTTCGGTCGGAATGGCGACGAATCCCAGTTCAAACCCCATTCCGGAAACCAGCTTCGAGCCGATCTGTTCGTAGACGGCTTCAACCGATGTCTGCTGATTGATCGTGTGGATGAGTTCCAGGGCTGCCCGAACACGCCCGGCGCGGACCTCCATGTCCTTCAGATCGGCGCGCTGGGTTGGTACGCTCTGGTCAGCCGTTTCAGCTTCCCGGCGCCTGATCCCGGCGATTGCGCTGCCGGCTTGGATCCCCAGCGACCGGCAGCGTTCGATCGCTGCCGGATCAAACCGGTCCGCGGTTCTTGCATGCAGGTGGATGAGCCCGACCGGCGCTGATTCGAACTCGATCGGCACCAACAGGGCTGAACGGACTTCCGGATGGGGAGGCGCGCCACCGGCGTCGAAATCGGCCAGGATGTGCGGCTCCCCGCCGGCGATCAGGCTTTGTTCGAGCTTAGAAAGCGTTCCTCCGGATGCCGGATCGTCTCCGGTGAAAAGGTCGACCTGTAAAATATCCGCCTTCGGATCGAACAGGATAACGGTCCCGCAATCGGCGTGAGCGGCCGTCAGGGCTTCAAGGTAGATACGGTCGAGGGCGGCGGCCAGGTCATCCGCCGTGTTCAGCTCCCTGCTGATCCGCGTCAGCGTCGTCAGGTCGTCGACGCGCCGCCGGAGCGCCTCGCCGGTGCGATCCTGGTCGAGGGTCCGTTCGATCGCACCGGCAATCTGACCCGCGGCGGTTGCGGCGATTTCGATTTCGGCGGGCTCAAACAGATTCTCGCCGCCGGTTGCGAACAACAGCTCCCCAACCGACCGATCGCGAATGATCAACGGCACGGAAATGACCGATCCGGCCTCGAGCCGCCCGACAACAAGCTTGTACACCATTTCGGTTTCGAGTTCCGGGGAGTTTCGCCGGAAGATCCGGGCCCGTTGGGATGCGGTGGCGGTGCGGGCGAAAACCGGGTCATCGGTTTTGATTTCCAAGAGACCGGCGAAGTCTGCTGAGGATGCACCGAACACCGATGGGAGATGGAAAAAGAGCGCGGACTGGTCTTCGTTGAGCAAGAATACGGCGGCCTTCTCCGCGCCGACCAGCCGGGCGATTTCAGTCAGCGAGTATGTCAGGATCTCATCCAGGGTCGCCACCGAACTGGCCAGCGCGGCAATCCGCCGCAGCGCTTCCGCCTGGCGCGTCCGCCGGCGGGATTCTTCGAGCAAGCGGGCGTTATCGATGATCGCTGCGCTCTGTCCTGCGACGATGGATAGAAGCCGCAGTTCTTCGGCGCTGTGAGCCGACCGGTCTGATTTGTTCGCCGCCTGCAGATATCCAAGCGACCGGCCACCGGCAGTTAAAGGGACCAGGACCGAATCCTGCAAGCCGGCTGCCTGGGCGAGGTGAGCCAGGTCGAGGGCGATCAACTGCGGGTCTTCGGCTGCGTTTTGCGAAAGTACCGGCTGGCCGGAGGCGAATATCGTTTCCGCATCGCTTCCGGGCTCCAGCGAGGTTGCGTAAAGCCGGGCGAAATCGTCCGGAATGCCGGTGAACGGGAGGGCTGCCTGGAGACGCCGGGAGTTCTCATCGTATATGAGGAAACCGAGCACCTCGACATCGAAGAGCGGCAAAATTCCGGCCACCAGTTGGGCGAACAATTCGCCGGTGTCGCGCAGGTTGCCGGCCACCTGCGCCAGGTTCGCAAGACCGGTCAGTTCCGCGACCCGACGATTCTCATCCTCGCGCGTCAGGGCATGCTGCAGCGCAACGGAAGCCTGGTTGGCAAGCAACTGGAGCGTTTCGAGGTCCCGATCGGTGTAGACCCGGCCGGTGAGGGAGGCCAGTTCGATGGTACCGATCGGGTCGTCCCCGATCAAGAGGGGTACCCCGAGGTACGACCGAAAAGGGAATGGCTTTTCGAGGCCTGGGCCGTTGCCGGGTTCCGGCCCATTCGGGTTCAAAAGGATGGCGCTGCGCCCCCGCAGGAGACGGCCGCTCGGGCCGTCGTCAACCGGATATCGATCGGGCGGGGTCTCGATCCGCCGGCCGATCTCCGGAGGCCCGATCAGCCGGAACGGGATCAGCACGTTCTCGCTGCGGTTCCAGATCGTGATCTCGGCGATATCCGCCGGAACGACTTGTTCGATGCTTTCCAGGATTGCGGTGACCGTTTTGGTCAGGTCAGGACTGGACGTCATGGCGAGACTCAACTCGGACAGCACGCGCAGGGCCGGGTGCTCCCCTGATCCGGCGTCCACCAAACCGGTGAGATCTGGCCTGGCCAACGCGACAGCGGTGACGGTCTGGCCAGGATAAGGGATCCGGAACGAAGCTGCATCCACCAGCAGCCCATTGAGAGAGAGGCGTTTTTGTCCTGGGGTCGAGCAGAGATCGAGCAATGACTCGGATGGCCGGGAACGGCCGGCGACGTATTCCAGGGATGGTACGGCACCTCCCGGCAGATCGAGCCAATTCCGGAGAAGGTCGTTGACAAAAACGAGCCGGCCGCCCTCTGCGACCAGCAGAACCGCCAGATCGCCACCGGGGTCATCAAGATCGGAGGCGACCTTAAACTGGCCGAGCGGGTTTGTGACGGCTGCCCGGCGAGTGCGCAGAACGAGCAGCAAACCCCCTGAGAGAAGGAGGCCGAGGCCGATCAGGAGGGCGGCAGCGGCCTCGGGAGTGAGACCCAGCATTCCCGGCGCGTCAGCCGTCTCCCTGCCGGTTGAGGCGGCGTGCTTCCGCAGCCAGTTCGGTGATTTCCCGGATATCCGCGAATTCGTGATCGGCTGGGCTCACGCTGCCGATTCTGATCGACATCAAGGCGACACGCTCTTCACCGCCCTGTCCACTCCCGGTGGAGATGTACCCTTGCTCGCGGTCGATAAAGCTGTAATGGGTCAGCACCTGCTCGGCGAACCGCTCTCGGATCAGGTCCCGGAGAGCCGCGGCGTCCGCGTGCCTGGTGATGACGATGAAATTGTCGCCGCCGGGGTGACCGATGAAATCCTCCTGCGTACCCGCCTCGTCGATGACTTCGCCGATCAACATGGCCGTGAACCGCAGGACGTCATCGCCGGCCACAAAGCCGTACACCTCCTTGAAGGGCTCGAAATGCTCGATCCGCAGGTCCATCAATGTCCAGCCATCGTTCCCGATCATGCGGCGGAGCTGGTCTTCGATCAGGCGTCCGGAAGGGAGCCCGGATCGCGGGTCGGTGAGACTTTCGCGGGCAGCGCGGGCGATCGCGTTCTGGACGCGCAGCTTGAGCTCCTCGATGTCGAAAGGCTTGGTAATGTAATCGTCCGCGCCGAGTTCCAGGCCCTGCAGCTTGTCGCTGCGTTCGTCTCGCTGGGTCAGAAAGATGATCGGAATATGGCTTGTGCGGGTCTGGGTCCGCAGGATCCGGCAAACTTCATACCCGTCGATGCCCGGCAGCATGATGTCCAGGACGATCAGGTGCGGCAGACCGGCGCGTGTTTTCTCCAGCGCTTCGGGACCACCGAGCGCCGTGTCGACATCGTAGCCCTGGCCCCTGAAATAGATGTCGAGCATGTTCGAAATGTCGGCGTCGTCTTCGACGATTAAGATGCGGGATTTTCCCATCGGTGCCTCCCAAATCGTTTTGGCTGAGAAATTGATGGAAGCGGCGGGTTCTCCCCGCCCGTAGTTTCTATTTCAATGTGAATTGTAACTGCTCCGCGACCGCCTGAGCAGCCACCCTCATTTTCACCAGGTCTCGGGGGCGTCCTTCCCCGGGGGAGGATATCGCCGGTTGTGCAATTTTCCCAGTGCGAGCCGGTGATGGTCGCTGTCTTTGTAGCGGATATCGGTTTCGACGATTCTGCGTTCGTTCGAACCGATCAGGACGACATCGGATTCGATCGTCCGGGCGGGCATGATGACGAGGCCGGAGCCGAGTCTGCAGTTGTGGCCGACGCAGCCGCCAAGGACGGAGCGGCCGGAAGGGGAGAGCCGGTCACCCCCGTCCAGCGCGCGCAATGGTTTGGGGATCAGGTTGAAATCGGTGAACGTCGTCCCCGCACCGATAAAGGTGTTCCGCCCAATGACGCACATCTGCAGGCACGTGTTCTGGGCGACCATGCTGTTTTCCATCAGGGTGGTCATGAACAGGGCTGCGCGGAAAGGCAGGAAGCTGCCGTCGCCGATCACAGAGAGCATCACCTGGCAGCCCTGCGAGATGTTGACATCGCTGCCGATGATTGCGTTTTCGATGACAACCCCGGCGCCGATCGTGACGTTGTCCCCAATCGTGGTCGGCCCGTGGATGACGGCAGTCGGATCGATCTGGCAGCCGCGCCCGATCCGGACCAGGCGGCTGGTTTCCAGGACTTGCTTCCCCTCCAGCATGCCGCGGAACAGGACGCCCAACTTGAGGAAAGGCTCCCGGGCGATGCGGTGCTCGAACCGCGCCCCGCGTGCGAAAACTCCGAAGACGACATCGGCGATAAAGATATGGACCCAGGAATCGATCGCCAGGAGTCCCTGCAGCGGGACCTGGAAAATCAATTCCCCTTTTTCGCTGGCCATGTAGCTCGGGATGCGGTAGTAGCCGATCTCGGTGGTCCGGGTATCGACGATGACCGGGTCGGTTTCGGCCGTTGGGCCTTCCGGGTAATACCACAGATCGGCAAGGTAGAGTTCGCCGGTGTGGGTGAAAGAGGTGGAAAGCGGCAGGACGTGCTCGCGAAAAGTGGCGTTTTCGATCGTAAAGGCCGCCCGGCAGGGCCGGCCGCGACGGACCGCTTCATCGAGGAATGCGGCGATGTAAGCCTCATCGAAGTAAAGGTTGTCGCGGTAGACGATGCAGGCACTGCGGGTTGCGGGGAGCGTCTCGTCCACGCCGAGTTCCAATTCGCGCGTGATATACGAGGCCAACGCATCGCGCTGGATAAGCCAGAGGGGTTTGTTCTGGATCCTCAGGTCGCGGGCGCGCTCGTTGAACGGCCTGACGACGCGGTCGGAGTTGAGGACGATCTTCAGCATGACTACCTGCGGGTCGCTTCGCCGTTCGGGCCGCCGTCCGAGCGCAGGAATTCACGCAGGGTATGCTGGAATCGCTCGGCCTGGTCGAGCATCGGGAAATGACCGGCGTTTTTGAAGCGTTCAATGCGGGGGTGCCGGGCGTGCTCCTGGATCGGCTTCCATTGGTTCGGGTTGACCAACACATCCAGGGCCCCATAGATCCCCATGATCGGGACGTCGATGGATTCGATCTCGTCCGTCAGGTTCGTTCGCCGGAGCGACGCGATACTGGTGAGAAAAGACTCAACCGTGGTCTTTGAGAGATCCTTGTCGATCATTCCGTACCAGCGGCGGTCGCGGGTCACGATCGGCGCCCCGATCCGGATCCCCAGTTTGAGCGCCCACATCGTGTTGTGGACCAGGCGCGCGATCGGGCGGTAGCCGGCCAGCTTGAGCAGGAACAGGAGCGATCGGCCGTCGATCGGCGAGCCGATCACGGTCACATTCCTGGCGCGGTGCGGGTGTTTGCGGGCCAGGGCGAGGCTCACGGTGCCGCCCATGCTGTGCCCGACGATCGGCGCCGAAGCGATCCCGAGGGACTCCATAAACTCGTCCACCAAACCCACGAAATCTTCGATCTCATATGAGTTCAACTTCTTGCCGGATTCTCCGAACCCCCAGAAATCGAGGGCGTAGGTGCGGAACTCGTCGCCGAGGAAGGCCATCGTCTCCTGCCAGAGACCCCAGGAGCCCAGCCAGCCGTGCAGCAAAATGACCGGCTTGCCGCGACCGAAGACTTCGTAATGGATGATGCCCTTTTGCGTGGTGAGGCAGGACACGGTACCCTAGGTTTCCATTCCCGCCAAAATGGAATACAGCAGCTCAAGCAGGACAGTTTTGACCGATTCTTTATCCACAGCGACGCATGGGAGCAGTTTGATCCCCTCTTCGAGACGCAAAGCGATGCGCATATCATCGAGCGCCCACGCGTCTTCCTGGTCTTGCTTGTTGGCGGCTACGACGTAAGGCGTGGGTGCATAAGCTCGAAAAGTCTCCAGAATGCTGCGGGCCTCGCGGAAAGTTTCGGGCCGCGAACTGTCGATCATGACGATAAAGCCCAACATGCCTTCCGAGAGGATCTCCCACATGAAATCGAACCGTTTCTGCCCAGGCGTGCCGAAAAGATACAGTACCAGGCTCTCATCGACCGTGATGCGGCCGAAGTCCATCGCGACCGTCGTCGATTCCTTGATGCGTTCGGCTTCCGAAGTGATTTTCTTCTCAGTCGAGACGACGTCGATCTCGCTGACAGTCTGGATGAATTCGGTTTTGCCGGCGCTGAATGGTCCGGTGACGACCATTTTGACGGTTTCCATTAGAGCGATCGGATCCTCCCGATGATGCGATTGATCAACGATTTCTGTTCGTCTTGCGATGCGTTTGCGTACGCCCCGGTCGGCTTGAGCGGATGCGGGGCATTTTCAGGGCGGACCAGGTCCACCAGGCCGGCCTGGAGCAGACCGTACACGATCCGCCGGATCTCGATGTCGTTCATTTGGGTCGCGCGTGAAATCTGGCGGATCGAATTCTTGGGGTTGATGTACGAAACGACCTTCCACTCCTGGATGCTGAGATTCACCTTGCTCAGGTTGGTTCCGGGCCGATCGGTGAAACGCAAGGCCATATCGAGGTTTGGGATTTCGTCCTGAAGCTGTTCCCATTCCCGCAGACGCCGGGAGCCTTCGATGATGATGTTCTCCAGGTCGATGCGGGTCGTGATCCTGTCATCCGGTGGAAGGGCGTCGTTTTGGAACTGGAAAAACCCTTCCACCCATGTGAACAAACGGTTGACGACGGCGACAAAGTGGTTCCGCAGGGTCTGGACGACTTCCTCGCGAGTGAGGTAGCCGGCGTTGATCAACAGCAGACCCAGTTCCTTGTCCCCCATGTTGGCCGCGCGAGTTTTAAGGGTACGGTACTGCGCCAGTGAGAAACGGTTGGCCTTGTAGAGGAGCGTCGCCAGGCTGTTGTCCTCCTGGCGCATCTCGGCGAAGGCCAGTTTCCCATCACGAAAGCTGACAAGGGCAGTCTCGTTGGCCCCTTCCACCACGAGGGTGCCGGTCTTTTTGGCGAGATTGATCAGGTTGAGGAGCTGCGTGATGGTGAAGTCACGCAAATTTCCTTTGAGTGCCATGCTGAGGGATTATACAATTATTCTAAGAACCTATCTGCAAATTGGGGCGGCGGTTTTCGGGCCGGCTGCGGTTCTGCCGCAGCCGGCCCGAAAACACCCGTTCACCGAATTTTTGGATCGGGTATTACTTCAACGGGCAAAGCCCCGATCCTTGCACGAAAGCCGTCACATTCGGCATCGCACCGTAGTGCAGCGATCCGCCGGTGCCAAATCCATTGGAGCGGCCAAAGATCGCATTGACATTGGAATGTCTTCCTACGAGCGGGATGACGATTGAATCGAGATTGGAGAAGAAAGTGTAGAACGAGTGGATCCGGACCTTGTTGGTGTAAATGACCTCCAGCACGACGACGTCCGGATTGGTCCGGTAGTATTCATAGGTCGAATCCGACATTGTGAGCGGATCGAAGTTCTTGCGGGTCGAGAGCGTTTCGTTCAGGATTGTGACCAGGGCGTCGAAGTGCGGATCCTCGGGGCGCAGGGTCGTCACGCTGCCATAGCAGTACAGATCGATCCCCTCGGGATACTCATCAAAATTCGAAGTGAACCAGAGTGGATCCTGCGTACTCATTGCGATGATCGCATACACCAGGGTCGCGACGAGGACCAAGGCCGTGATCGCGAGGTTAATCAAGGAAGGTGGTCTGCTCTTGTCCATAGGCTTATTTTAACCGGATCGTCCCTACAGGATGAAACCAAAAATCGGAGCGTGAGCGAAATGGGGGAGGGATGGCCGGGCGATGTCCGGACACCCCTCCCCCATTTCGCTCACGCTCCGATTTTTCGGACAGGATCTCAGCCGGAACAGAGGCCGTTGGCCGTGATGTAGTCCAGCATCGAAGCGGTTGATTCGATGTGCAGCGCGCCCGCCGTTGCCTGGCCGTCGATCAGCCCAAACACGGCATTGAGATTGGAATGCCGGCCTAACAGGGGGATCACGAGCGCCTCAACCCCCGAGAAATATTTGTAGATCGAGTGCACCCGAACCGGCCGGTTGTACCGGATCTCCAACGCGACGACCGCATCACTTTCTTGATAGTAGCGATAGGTATCGTCCGACATTGTCAGAGAATCCCAGTTTTTCCTGCCGGACAGGGCCTGGTTTACAAATCCGTTCAAGGCTTCAAGATGGGGAGAATTCTGCCCGATCGGCTCCCGGCTGCCCCGGCAGTAGATGGTGGCTTCCGCCGCAGCTTCGGAAAATGTCGGGATGAACCACAGCGGGTCTTCCGTGCTCATGGAGATGATCCCGTAACCCGCTGCAACGACGAATACGACGACTGTACCCAGCAGCCCCATCAGCGAGGGCTGGTTCTGCTCGTACATAACGACCTCCTTGTGTATGGATCCTCGTGTTCTCCAACTCCGCTTCACTTTCCGGGAACACTGCAGGTGGCCTAAGCCTGCAGGAAAGTGAAATGAATGTTGAATATTTATTGAATTATCGCATGAAAGAAGGGAAAAGTCAAATACTTATTTGAAAATATTAATTTTTCTTATCGCGGGCATGCTTCATTGCCCGGAAACGACCCGGCTTTCCAAATTCGAGCACTCGCACGCCCGGATGATCTGGTTGCCGCGTACGAGCAGCCCCAGGTACGCGGTTGCGCCGTCCTGGGCAACCCAGCCTTCCAGGTTGAAGGGGAGTACACCGGAACCGGCGAGGATCCATTCCCCGTTGTATTTGCGGGCGATGTGGATGTGCGTGCCGGTCGATGTGCCGCCTTCGCAGGAGGGATGGCCGACCGGATCCCCGCGCTGAAGATGATCCCCGACGCGGACGCGGTCCTCGGTTGCAATATGCAGAAAAAAGATCGCCCAGCCGGTGCGCTCGTCGCCATCGAGGTCCAGATCGAGCACGGCGATCCCGGGCTGCGAACGGACGATCAACCCCTCCGCCGGGGCGGTGACCCAATCGCTCGACTCGAAACAGCCCTGGGTCGTGCTCGGCGGAGCGAAATCCAGCCCGGCAAACGGGGCGCCCTTTCCCCATCCGGTGTGGGGTCCGCCTGTGTAGGTCCAGGGTTTACGCGGTTCGAAAGGCAGGAAAAGCTCGGGCTGCGTCAGGCTGCCGGGGATATGCGGCTCATCCGACTCCCAGGGGTCGCCGAAATATGCCTGGTACACGGCGGCCAGGCCATCGGGGCCGATCGCCCGGTGATATGGATCCGGTAGGTGCAGCCGGGAGAAATAGTGCTGCAGTGAAACGGTCGCGGCGTTCTGCCATGGGTCCGGTCGTTCGAGCGCTCCTCCGATCAAATCGAAGGAGAGCAGCTTGCCGATCCGCCAGCTATAGTAGCCGTTGTTCAGGAGGTTGGCTGCCCAGACGAGCTGTAGATAAAGCCCCTGGTTGGATGTACCGCGATATCCGAGCAGGTCCGAGTCCACGTTTACAGGCGGTACCGGATCGCTCAGCGCCCGGGTTTGATACTCGAGCAGGGCCAGGAGCAGCCGCGGGTCGACGCTGAAATTGATCGCCACCTGGTCGACGATTTCGCCGCCGAAACGGTTTTGTCCCCCGATGAAAGCGACCTGCCCTTTCAGCCAACCCGGCTGCTGCAGGACGAATGTCCCGGTGTCGAACCTGCTGGCGGACGGCCCGTTGACGAACCGCCAATCCGGCAGGATCCGATAGGGTGAGCCCCACAGCGGCAGATAATAGATCGGGATCTGCATCGGCATTCCCGGGGGCATCGTGGTCGCATCGAGCGGGATGACCGGGTTCGCTTCCCGGATCTCGGCGACCGAGGTGTTGAACCGGGCTGCCAGCGCATCCAAAGTGTCTCCGGGTTGGGCGGTATATTCGACCAGTTCCCCCGGGGCATAGCGCGGCCGGGTCGGGAATGGAGAAGGCTCCGGAAACGGGGTCGTCGTCTCGGTCGGCGCCGGCTCAGGTGATTCTTCGTCCGGAGCCGGCATTTCCGCGGCAGGTGTGCAGCCGCCGATAAGGACGGCTGCCAGCCAAATATACAGCGATAATCTTCTATTCATTCGTGATCCAACTCACACGCCAACTGCAGACACAGGCGATAAGGACGGTACCGTCGCGTGTCAGCGTGCCCTCGTATGGCGCCGGCCCGTCGACGGCGATCCAGCCGCCCAAATTGAACGGCAGCGGCCCCGTTCCGGCCGCGATCCATTCGCCGTTCAGCTTGCGAACGATATGCAGGTGCGTCCCGAGCGCCCGTCCCCCCTCGCAAGACGGCTGCCCGAGCCGCTCTCCGGTCTGCAGATAGCGGCCCACTTCCGCCCTTCCTTCAGCGCCGACGTGCAGGTACATGATCACCCAGCCGGTGGTCTCGTCCCCGTCCCCATCCAGGTCCTGGATCAGCAGCCCGTACTCGGACCGGACGACCAACCCGTCCGCGGCGGCGACGACCCAGGCCGGGGTCGGCTGGCAGCCGGGTTCGGCGCTGGCCGGTGCGAAATCCAGCGCTGCCGCTGGTCCGTTCTTTTCGTACGCCGCATGCGGCCCGCCGGTGTAGCTCCAGACCAAGCCCGGCTCGAACGGCAGCGTCATGGGCGGTTGGACCGCCCCGTCGGGGATCGTAACCCGCGCGCGGCCCCACGGATCGCCGAACATCGCCTCGAAGGTGGCCGGAAACCCGGTCTCCGGATTGAGCGCCGTCCGAAAACCGTCCGCATCATAAAGCAATGCGAACAAACGGTACAGGGCCGCCGTGCCGGCGTTCAGACGGGGGTTCAGCCGGACAACGGACCCGTCTTGCAGTGTGACCTCTGTCAGTGTCCCGAGACGCCAACCGTAATACCCGACCGAAAGTTCATGCACGCCCCAAATCAGCTGTCCGTAAAGATCGAACCGCAGGGTGAAATCCGCCCCGAGATAGGGCTCCGGGTTTTCGGCCGGGCCCAGGACGCAGCGGCATTGGTATTCGAGCAGCGCGAGCAGCAAGCGCGGGTTGGCGCTGTTCTCGATCGACACGAGATCGACGATATCGGCTGCCGTATTCCAGGCATTAAGCATCAAATATTGCCGGTGACCGGCCAGAAATCCACCGGCCTCTTCTAGATAGGCGGTGACGTTGAAATCACGAGCGGCGGCGGAGAAGATGATCTCACTGTCGGGGAGTAGCCGGACGGCCGGACCATGGACATCCAACCCGGGTGGGATCCACAACGCCGTTCCGGTAGGCAGCAGCCGGTTCGGGTCGAAACCGATACCCGCTTCCGCACCGGCATCCGCCGGCGGACAAAAGGTTTCGACCGGCTCGTAACATCGCAGATCCAGCGGTTTTCCGCCGAAGCGGGCCGCAACGACCTGGAAGGTATCCCCCGGCTGGCTGAGATACAAGTTGGCCGGCGGCGTGCGGGTGGCCTGTGGAGCGGCCGGATGGTCTTCGGGTTGTGTCGGAGCCGGCACGGTCTCGAGCGGAATGACGGGTGTCGGGCTTGCAACCGGCGCAGCCGGCGTGAACGGATCGACAGGAGAGACCAGAGCCGCTGTAGGCGGAGCGCAGCCGTTCAGGATCGCCCCTAGAAAGGCGCAGCCCGCCGCCAGCCGCATACGGCGATCTTTCCCCCGGGACTTTGATGCCATCAATTATCCCGCGTGACCAGCGTGCTGGCGGTTCCGAGCTGGTTTGCCTTGATCACGACATCGCCGCGCGTCAACGTGCCTTCGTACGGCGCCGATCCCGCACCGACAACCCATCCGCTCAGATTGAACGGGATCGAGCCCCCAGCTAACATCCACTCCCCGTTGTATTTGCGGGCGATGTGAATATGAGTCCCGGTCGAAAAGCCGCCTTCGCAGGACGGACGGCCCAGGAACTGCCCGGTCGAGACCCACGTTCCGGTCTCAAGCTTGTTTTCGGATGCCAGATGCAGGTATACCAGCACCCAGCCGGTGCTTTCGTTTCCGTCCCCGTCCAGGTCGAGCACCAGGACGCCCTCCGCTGTACGCACGACGACACCCGGTGCGGCGGCCGTCACCCATTCATCGGATGGAACGCAGCCGGGTTCCGTCGCTGAAGGGGCAAAATCGATCGCAGCCATGGCGCCGGTACGACCCCAGGCGCCGTGCGGACCGCCGGAAAAGCTCCAGGTCGATCCCATTTCAAATGGCAGGATCATTTCAGGCTGGTCGAGGGTGTTTGGAAACATTGGTTCGAAGACGGCAGCCCGATCCCAGGGGTTGCCGAACATCCCGGCGTGCAGTGCGGCGAAACCGGTATCGGGATGGGTGGCTGCCAACCAGTCCGTGGAACTGAGCACCTGGGCGAAAAAGTACATGATGGCCACGCTGCCGGCGTTGAGATCCGGCGCCAGCCGGGCGAGCGCCCCGTCCGTAAAAATGACGTCGGTCAGCAAACCTTCCCGCCAGCCGTAATAACCGACCGACAGATGACCGACCGCCCAGTTGAGCTGTGCGTAGAGTCCATCGCGGTTCGGATCGATCAGCCCCATCGGGTATTTTTCCTGCGTATCGTTGACCGGCTGGCCGTAAACCCAGCCCGCCCGGTACTGCAGCAGCGCCAGCAGGACTCGCGGGCTGATGCTGTTCGCGAGGGCGACCCGGTCAACGATTTCCGCCCCGTCCGTCCACCCGGTTCCCAGGTACTGCCGGTAGGTCGCGAGATAACCGCCGGAGGCGGCGACGAAGCCGTGGGTGTCGAACAGCGCCGCCGACGGCGAATGGACCAGGTCGCTGTCCGGGACGAGCCGGGTGGCCGAGGTCGTGTTCGCTAACCTGCGCGGGATGATCAGCAGCTGGCCGGGACGGATGAGCCCGATCTCTGAAAAAGGGTCCGGAGAGGTGATCTCAGCCGGCAGAACCGAAAACCGCACGGCGAGCGGGTAGATCGAATCTCCGGCCTGAGCGTTGTACAAATACGGCGTGTTGTCGATGATGACGGCGTCCGGCGGCGGTGTGGCGGTCGGTGGCAGGGTCGGCGAAGGCAGCGCTACGACATCGCCTGATGGCGCCGGAGACTCGAGAACCCCCTCATCGGGACCGGGAGTATTGGTCAGCCAGGTGATCGGCGCAGGGGTTGGCAGGTCGCCCGGCGGCGCCGTCAGCGGCAGGTTGCAGGCCAGCAGAGCAAGCAGAAGGGCAAACAACGCCCACCGGATCGCCCACTTTCCACCCGCGCGGTTATCGTGAAATCTCGTTCTCTTCAAAGCGTCCATTCTCGGCGACCACCGATCGTTCCCCTTTGATCAGCCAGCCGTTGTAATAAAAACCAACCCCGGTGGATGTCCAACCGTCCATGACAAAGGGGGTCTCCGGGCCGTCGGCGCTGATCCACTCGCCGTTGTATTTACGGGCGATGTGCAGATGGGTTCCGGTGGAAAACCCGCCCTCACAGGACGGATGCCCGATCCGGTCTCCGGTGGTCAGCATCTCGCCGGAGTCCACCCGCCCGCGCGTTTCAATGTGCATATATAAGATGACCCAGCCGGTCTGTTCGTTTCCGTCGCCATCCAGATCCTGGACAACGCGCCCTTTCCCCGAGCGGACGATCAGGCCGTCCGCGATAGCGGTGACCCAGGCGTTGCTCTGGACGCATCCCAGCGCTTCCCCGGGAGGTGCAAAATCGAGCGCGGCCCAGGCCGACCCGTCGCCCCAACCGCCGTGCGGGCCGCCTGTGAAGAACCAGCTCACATTGCGTTCGAACGGCAGCTGAAAATCCGGTTGGGCGAGCCCGTCCGGGATCAGCGGCTCGACGGGGAATATAAAAGGATAACCGAAAAACGACCGGTATGTGGCGAACAGCCCCCCTTCGCTGATCGCTTCCGTCCAGGCGGCATGACCGTGCAGCCGAGAAAAGAAATACTGGACCCCGACCGTCCCGGCGTTGATCGTCGGATCGACCGGGACCAGGGATCCGTCGGTCAGGATGTAGGCCGAAAGAGACCCGACCCGCCAGAGATAGTATCCCCGGTTCAGGTTGTCGGCCGCCCAGGCGAGCTGTCGGTAGAGGCCCTGGCGGAAACCGTCGACCAGCCCCATCGGGTAAGTGCGTTCGGAAGGGTTCGACCGCGTCACCCAGCCGGATTGATATTCGATCAACGCCAGCAGCAGGCGGGGATTGACCGAGAAATCGCGGGCGATCTCCGCGACGATTTCAGACCCGCTCATCGGAGCGCCGTCGACCTCCTCCATGTAACCTGCCAAAAACCCCCCTGCAGATTCGATGAAGGCTGTAGAGTCGAACCCGATCGCAGATGGACCGTTGACCAGCTCCGAATCCGGAACGATCTTGAATCCCGGACCGGTCGCAAGCGGGGCCGGAGCCGGGATGACGAGGACCTGCCCGACCTCGAGAAGATCCGGGTTCTCCAGATCGTTTTGAGCGATGATCTGTTCGATGGTGACCCCGTAGCGTTGAGCGATCCGGAGCAACGTATCTCCCGGTTGGACCGTGTATAAATCACTTTCTTCCCGTAGCGGGGGCAGCTCCGCCGGGGGATTGGGAGTCGGCGTGTCGTACACGACCTCCGTGTCCTGGGCGCCCGGCATAAAGGGGGTGGCAGAAATCGAATAGTCGGGTGTGTCCGTGGACGAAATGGAAGGCCCAAGCGCCCACGGGGCAGAACTGTCCGGTGCGGGTTGAATGCAGCCGGCCAGGGCCAGGATGAACAGCGCGGGCAGTGCGCGCCGCGGCGGGCCTGGAATGCGAATCGACATGGCGGTAGAATTCTATCGCAGCGAGATCACCACGCGCGTGCTTTCAAGATCGATGGCCGTGTACGCCGAAATCTCCAGGTGCAGGCTGTCGCGGCTGTGGACGAGGAAGACCCCCCCGACTCCTTCGCCGAGGCCCAGGTATGTCCAGCCGGCCTCCTCCAGTTGCTCCACGTAGAAGCGGTGGATTTCAGGCAGTGGCGCGCCGATCTCGTATTCGTAGAAACCGGTTTCTGAGGCGATCTCGACGGCGCCCGGCATGATCGGAATGTCCTGCCAGACCGCCGGTTCCGCCGGTGAAGTGGTACAGCCGGACGAGAGCATCAGCGACGGGAGAAGGATCGATACCAGGGTTAAACGGATGACGGACATGCTCACATTATCAACCAGAACGACAATTCGCGTACCGGCAACGACGGCCAATTTGGGTCCCGGTTTCGACTGCCTGGGGCTGGCCCTCGATCTTCACAACGAATTCGCCTTCGAAATACTATCTGAGAATGAGGGGCAATTCGTCGAGTCCGAAGGCTTCGGCGCCGGGGTGCTCCCGGCGGACCGGACCAACCTCGTCGTCCGCGCGTTTAACGCCGTCTTCGAACGCCTGGAGGCTCCGGCTCCTGGATTGCGCCTGCGCGCCCGGAACAGGTTCCCGATCGGTTCCGGATTAGGCTCTTCCGGTTCGGCGATCGCTGCCGGTGTGCTCGCTGCGCTGCGTTTCGCCGGCGCAGGTCCGGATCGCCTTGACCCGGTTGCGATCGCCGTCGAAATCGAAGGGCACCCGGACAACGTCTCGGCAGCCTTTCTCGGCGGCTTGACGGTCAGCATCGTGGCGGGCGGACGGACCCGCTCGGTGAAAGCGCCGGTCGCGCCCGGGTGGCGGGTGGGGGTCGTGGTCCCGGAAATCGAGATCACGACGGCGGCGATGCGCGCCGCCTTACCGGACCGGGTGGCATTCACGGACGCCGTCTTCAACCTCGGCCGGACGGCCCTGGTCACCCTGGCGTTCTCCAAGGGGGAAACCGGGCTGCTCCGGGATGCAATGGAAGACCGGCTGCACCAGCCGGTCCGGCTACCGCTGATTCCGGGAGCGGTCGAAGCATTGGATGCGGCCCGTGGGACCGGTGCGGCGGCGTCGCTTTCGGGCGCCGGCCCGGGCTTGATCGCGTTTTCGACCGACGAGGATGCAGTTCGAGAGGCTGTCCGGAAAATGGAGGCGGTGTTTGCGGGCAGATCGATGAAAAGCTGGATGTGGGTGGGGAACATTTCGGAGCGGGGATGCGAGGAGGTGACAGTCACTGGGGGGAGTGAAAGTCATCGGGGGGGTGACAGTCACCTGGGGGAGTGACTGTCACCTCCCGAGTATCCCCTGAACCACCGGCAGCGCAGCCTGCGCCCACAGTGCGTACTGCGCGGCCGAAGGATGCAGCCCATCCCCGGCGATCAGAGTGGGGTCGTCATAGGCCAGTTCCGAGATCGGGAAGATATCGACGTATGCGACCCCGATCCGTTCCGACTCCTCGCGGTTTATGCGATTGAATTCGGCGATCTCCTCGGTGATCACCGCGGGGGAGCGGGCATCGCGTTCGGCGAACGACGTCATGCCCCAATCCGGAATGCTCAAAACGATCACCCGTCCCGGATCCCCGCCGGCGAGGTCGATCGCCTGCTCGACCAGCGCCGCAAACTCTCCCCGGTAATCCTCCAGCGCATAACCGCGAAACTGGTTATTTGCCCCGATCAGCAGGCTGACAAGCTCGTATTCAGTATCGAAATCGGACGCAGCGATCGCTGCCGCCAGCTCCCCGGTCGTCCAGCCGGTCCGGGCGAGGATGTCCGGATCCTCCACCTTCACGCCGGCCTCCCGAAGCATTGCGGCCAGCTGTACGGGCCAGCGGCCGGCTTCGGGGACCGCTTCCCCGATGGTGAAGGAATCGCCCAGCGCAAGGTAACGGATCTCGGTCAACGAATCCTCCAGGGTCGGGACCGCCGTCGACAGGTTTTCCGCCTGTCCGGCTGGTCCGGTGTCGCGCGCGGAAACGCACGCGGTCGCCATAACCACGGTGATCGCGAGCGCACAACCGCCGCGACGAAATTTCGTAATATGCAATGTGAATGACAAGATCGGCTCGAATTATACTCACCTCAAACGTGCTATAATCGGGCGAACAGGTCCACCCCCAAGGAGGAAGTTATGAGCAATCTCGGCGATCAGATCCTGTCCAAGATAACGGACAGCAAGGATTTGCTGACAAAAATCGGGAGCAAGATCCCCGGATTCAGCGGTTACATCGACCGGCAGGAACGCCGGAACTCTGACAAGCTGTTGCGCGATACCATCTACGATCGCACGATGACCCAGCACAAGCGCGTCTCCGAACTTCAAACCGAGCTGATCAGCGAAGGCGCCATCGCCTGGCTGGACGACATGGAAAAAGCCTCCATCCGTTTGCAGACCTTCGCCGACCGGATCCGCACCGCGACGCGCGGGTATTCCAGCGTCTTCGAAGCGGTAAAGATCGATGAAGATGCCTTAAACAAGCTCCTGCAGTACGACAACGCACTGCTCGAGATGACGGAATCGGTCAGCACAGCGATCGATCATGTACATGCCTCCCTCGGGACCGACGGATTGAAAGCAGCGATCAGGAACCTGCAGACCGTTTCCCAGGATTGCATCGATGCGTACAACAAACGGGACGAAATCGTCCTGACAGAGTAAGGGAAGGAGCGAGAAGATGGCCCGAATTTTCGATATCGTCGAGTACCCGAATGAGATGCGCGATGAGATCGTGCATCGCTTCCCCGAGAGTGGTCCCGGAGATTTCCGAATCGGCTCCCAGGTGATCGTGCGCGAATCCCAGGCCGCCGTGTTTTTCCGTGACGGCCTTGCGCTGGACGTTTTCGGCCCCGGCCGGCACACGATCGCAACCGCCAATATCCCGCTGCTGATTGACAAGATCGGCGAGAAGCTCTTCAGCGACAAGACACCTTTCCCTGCCGAAGTCTATTTCGTTGCGATGCGGGAATTCCCCGACCGGAAATGGGGCACGCCACAGCCGATCATCGTCCGCAATCCAGGGATGGGCCTCGGCGTTGCGCTCCTGCAAGGTTTCGGTACCTACAGTTTCCAGGTCACCGATCCGCAGCAGTTCGTCACGCAGGTGGTCGGGGCGCAGGGCGTCTACCGCACCAGCGACATCGAAAACCGCCTGAAGACGATCCTGCTCTCGAAACTGCAGGACTTGCTTGGCGAGACCGCCGCCAGCAACAGCGTCGTCGAGCTGATCGGCCTGACCGAAGAGCTCGGCGCCGGCGTGCGGGCGAAATCCCAGGACGATTTCCTGGCGGTCGGTCTGACCCTCAAAACCTTCTACATCGGCAATCTCAAGCCCTCCGACAAATCGGCCGAGGAATTGCGCGCGATGGGGATGCTCGATATGACAACCTATACTCAATTGCAAGCCGCCGACGCGCTGCGCGACGCGGCACAGAACGAAAGCGGCGGCGCCGGACTGACGGCAGGCATCGGCGCCGGTGTCGGGATCGGCAGTATCATGGGCCAGGCGCTCAGTGGGATGACCGGGGCGGGACAGACCGCTGCCGGGGGCGCCGCGGCCGGTGCTGCATCCGGTGGGGGCGGCGGCACGCCGGATGTGATGACCCCGGCCGAAGCCGCGGCCGTCCTGCGAGTATCCGAGGAGGACGTGATCGCCGCCATCGAAGCTGGCGACCTGCGGGCCCGTAAACTCGGGAATGCATACCGGATCAGCAAGACCGCACTGGACGAGTTCCTGGGCGGCTGAAATACCCCCCGATCGATAGAGAAAAAAGCCCCCGGCGAACCGCCGGGGGCTTTTTTTATTCCGAGATGCCAGCCTCCAGGATGCCGGTCAGCGCCGCGAGCTGCTCGGGAGACAGCTTCCCTCCGCGCTGCTTGGCCTGGTCGCGGACCGCGTGCTTCAGGACGCTGATCGGCACGGTCGGCACAGGCGCATCGTCTGCGGCGATCTCAGCGCGTGGGTTCGTGAACACGAGTACGGGATTTGGATCGGGGAACTCGAGCTCGGGAAGCTCCTTCTTGAGGAACTTTTTCAAGGTGTCGATCTCCGCCCCGATTTCCAGGTCCGGCCGGCCGATGCCCTCCTGGGCGAAGATCCGCAGGTAGGAGAGGAACACTCCGCCGCGCTGGCGCCAGCGCCTTTTTTCGTAGGTGATCCGGCCGCGCTGCGGCTTGGGGATCAGGATCCACATACCGGTCGGGCCTGCCAGGAAATGCGGCGTCGGCGCGATGTAATGATAGAGGGTGTGCTGCCTGTCGACGCCTTTCAGGGCAGCGTTCAGCGCCTGATCCGCCCTCGGTGACCGGGCATAGCGGTTGCCGAGAAAAATGCCGACCTGGGAAAGCGCAAATCCGAGCAGGAGCGCCGCCAGCGAAAGCGGGACCTGCTCAGGGCGGACGAAGCTGATCACGAGCCCCGCAACCAGCAGGAGCAGGCCTGCCAGACTGGTGATCTGTCCCGCCCGTGCGTATTTCCGAATGTGCGTTTCGTTGGTTACGATCCGCATGTCACATCTCCCCGCGCAGATATTCTCCGACCACCAGGCACGCGTTCTGCCCGCCGAGCCCGAAGGAGTTGGAAAGAAAATTGCGCACCCTGTGCGCCCGAGCCGTATTGGGAACATAGTCCAGGTCGCATTCCGGGTCCGGGGTCTCGTAGTTGATCGTCGGGGGCAGACACCGGTGCCTGATTGCCAGGATTCCGGCGATCGCCTCGAGGGCGCCGGCGGCACCGAGCGGGTGGCCGATCATCGACTTGGTGGAGCTCACCGGGATCGTATAGGCCAGTTCGCCGAATATGGCCTTGATCGCCCGGGTCTCGGTTGGATCGTTCACCGGGGTGGATGAGCCGTGGGCATTGATGTAATCGACCTCGTCCAGACCGACATTGGAGACCTGCAGCGCCCAGCGCATCGCCCGGATGGCCCCGGCGGCATCCGGGTCCAGGGCGGCGAAATGAAACCCATCGGCCGAGGATGCGTATCCCTTCACCTCGGCGTAGATCTCGGCGCCGCGGGCCAGGGCGTGATCTTCGCTCTCGAGCACGACCGCGCCGGCGCCCTCAGACAGGATGAAGCCCTCCCGGTTTGCATCGAAGGGCCGGGAAGCTTTCTCCGGACAATCGTTGAACGAAGTCGGCAGCGCCCGCATCTGCGAGAAGCCGGCCAGGGCGAAATCCCGGATGGCGGCTTCCGTCCCTCCAGCGATGATGACGTCTGCCAGGCCGCGCTCGATCTGGATCGCCGCCTCCCCAATGGTCTGGGTGCTCGTCGCGCAGGCGGTCGAGATCGTCGAGGTCACACCCAGGCACTGAAACTCGCGGGCGATCACAAAAGAGGGCGCGTTCGGCAGCGAAGTCGCCGCCGAGAACGGGTCGACCCGGTTGAAGCCGCGCGTTTTCATCACTTCGATCTCATCGACGATGCGTTCGATCCCGCCGATCGCGGTCCCGAAGACGACCCCCGCCCGCTCCGGGTCCGGCATGGTCCCCGGCAGCCCAGCGTCGCCGACCGCTTCCTGTGCCGCTGCCAGGGCCAGCAGGGATGACCGGGCCAGCCGGCGTGCTTCTTTGTGGGCGATGTAGTCCTCCGGGTTGAAATCGAGGACCTCACCGGCGATCCTGCAGGGGTAATCGTATTTGTCCAGGTCGACCTGGGTGATCCGCCGGATCCCGGAACGGCCGGCCGTGAGACCGGCCCAGTATTCGGCCACGGATTTTCCGAGCGGTGTGACCGCGCCCAGACCGGTGATGACAGCTTTTGTTTTCGACATTGAAATCCGGTTATCCGAGTCCTTTTTCGATTTCTTCCTTCAAAGAGCGGAGCAACCCGACACGAACCGACTGCTCCGCCAGCCGCAGGGCGCTGACGATGGCTCTCGCCTCCGACCGCCCATGTCCGACGAATACCAGGCCGTCGATCCCGAGCAGCGGGACCGCCCCGACTTCGGCCGGGTCGAGCATCCGGCGGACCTCCCCGAAGGCCGGCCGCACCAGGAGCCCGCCGATCTTTGTCCGGGTCGATTTCATCATGCTCTCCCGAATATTTTCGACCAGCAATTTGGCAACTGCCTCGACGCTTTTGAGGAGGACGTTACCGGTAAAACCATCCATCACGACGACATCGGCCTCTCCGGCGAACAGCTCCTTCCCTTCCACGTTTCCGATGAAGTTCAGGCCGCTCCTTTCGAGCAGCGGGTAAGCTTCCTTGACCAGGGTATTGCCCTTGCCGGCCTCCTCTCCATTCGAAAGTAATCCCACCCGGGGCCGGTCGATGCCCAGGACCGAGTTTGCGTAGACCGATCCCATCCGGCCGAACTGCTCCAGGAATTCGGGCTTGCACTCGGCGTTGGCTCCGATGTCCAGCACCACGCAGCGGCCGGTTTTGACCGGGAAAAGGGCCGTCAGGGCCGGCCTTTTGACCCCGCGGATCCGTCCCAACTTGAACAGGGCATTCGCCATCGCTCCGCCGGTGTTGCCCATTGTGACGAAAGCGCCGGCCTCGCCGGATTTTACCATTTCAAGACCGACCGCCATGGATGTCCTGCCGCGACGTAGATCGTCGCTGGAGATGTGATCCGTCATCGTGAACACATCCGGGGCGTGGGCGATCCGGACGGTCCCGGCGCCGGCTGCTTCCAGCCGCGGACCGAGAACATCCTCCGGACCCGCGAGGATCAATTCACAATCGAGGGTGCGAGCCGCCAGGGCCACCGCCTCGATCTCAGGATCGGGGTGGCGGTCGCTGCCCATGGCGTCGAGTACGATTCGATTCAATCAACCTCCGTTGTTGTCAGGAAAAATTGGAAATCGAGCGCCCTGCCCGGCTCCACCGGGCAGGGCGCTCGATTTCCAATTTTTCCAACTCACGACCTTTCAGTTCTCCCAGTCCGCTGTCCCATGTTGACAACAGCCTTACCAAGATTATAATACGCATCCCCTGCGCTTGTGCTGGAACTGGCAGACAGGCATGGTTGAGGGCCATGTGCCCCTAGGGCGTGTGGGTTCGATTCCCACCAAGCGCACCAGGTGAAATGAAAAAAAGAGAGTGGGTGTGCGGTCCAGGCCCGCACACCCACTCTCTTTTTTCCTCGCTCCCGGCTTAAGCGTTACAATAAACGAGATGACGTCGATATTCCCCTCCCCAGAATGGCTCAACGACCTGCACAACAATCTCAATTCGGACTCCAAATATGGGGAGGTGGCGCGTAAATGGGAGGGAGATATCAGCCTGATCATCGAAAGCGATGTGCGCTTTCGGGACACGGTGATCCTGTATCTGGACCTCTGGCACGGCCGTTCGCGGGCCGTCGAGTACGTCGTCCACCCGGACCAAAAACCGGCCGCGTTTGTGATCTCTGCCCCGTTCTCGAATTGGCTCCGAATCCTACAGGGCGACCTCAACCCGGTCCAGGCCATGGCGACGATGAAGCTTAAGGTGCGCGGGAACATGGCTTACATCATGCGGAACGTCCCGACGGTCCTCGACTTCACCCGGGTCGCCCAGGAAACCCCTCACCACCTCTGAATGCTTCAGCCGATCCTGAAGGTCGACCTGACGACCCGTACGATCCGTGAAGGACCGGTTCCGCGGGATTGGGTGCGAGACTATTTCGGCGCCGCCTCGCTGGCCGCCCGGATGCTCTACGAGCACCTTACCCTCGATCTCGATCCCCTTTCTCCCGAAGCCCCGCTGCTCTTCCTGAATGGCCCACTGACCGGGACCGCCGGTCCGGCCGTCGGGCGTTTTGTGATCTGCGCCAAATCACCTGCGACCGGACTGTGGGGCGAGGCAAATATCGGCGGGTTCTGGGGCCCCGAGCTCCGCCGGGCCGGGTTTGACGGGCTTTGGATCACCGGTGCGGCCGAGGCGCCGGTCTACCTTTGGATCCGGGATGGGCGTGCCGGGCTTCACCCGGCAGACCACCTCTGGGGCGCGACCACGTACGGGGCACAATCGGTGATCCAGCAAGAACTTGGCGAAACCGGGACTCGGGTCGCATCGATCGGTCCGGCCGGTGAGAACCGGGTCCCATTTGCCCTGATCCTCTGCGACCACGGCCGGGTAGCCGGACGGACCGGGATGGGGGCGGTGATGGGGTCGAAAAACCTCAAAGCCGTCGCCGTGAAAGGCTCCGGGGAGGTCCCGCTGGTCGATTGGGCAGCGTATAAGCCGGCCCGGTCCGCCGCCAACCGGGCGCTTCGCGATCACAACCAATCGGTCGTACTCAGAGACCTCGGGACGGCCAGCGGCGCCGAGTATTTCGATTACCTGGGCGAACTGCCCAAGAAATACTTTCAAAGCGGGGTGATGGGGCCGGGCTACCACGCCTCCGGCTGCACCGTTTCGGAGACGATCCTGGTCGGTGTCAGCGCCTGCCATGGCTGTGTCATCGCCTGCGGTCGCGTCGTCGACCTCGGCGACGGCCGCGGCCGCCGCAAGGGCGCCGAATACGAGACGATGGCCGGGTTCGGTCCGAACCTGATGATCGAAGATATCGCCGCAGTTACCCGGCTCGGGGAGCGCTGCGATGAATTGGGTTTGGACTCGATTTCGGCGAGCAACGTGATCGGCCTGGCGTTCAAATTCTACGAAGAGGGGCGCATCACCCCGGCCGACACCGGGGGGCTCCCACTCAAATGGGGAGATCCCGAGGCGGCGGCGGCCTGCGTTGAGGCCGCGGCAGTCCGAAAGGGTTTTGGCCGGTTCCTGGCGCTCGGCGCTCGCGGGTTCGGCAGGTATTTTGGCGCCGAGGAGGCTGCCGTCCAGGTCAACGGCTTGGAAGCTGCCTACCACGACCCGCGCGGCGCATCCGGGATGGCGCTCAGCTATGCCACCTCGCCGCGCGGCGCCTGCCACAACCAGTCGGATTTCTTTTTCGTCGATGTCCTCGGCCAGACGGTCGATGGGCTGGGACTGACCTTTCACTCCCGCCACGCCGGCGCCGAGAAGGCGCGCGACGTCGCCATTCATCAGAACTGGCGATCGGTGAACAACGCGCTGGTGCTGTGCATCCTCGCCGAAGTCCCGCCGGACAGTATCCTCCGGCTTCTCAACGCCGCATTGGGGATCGATGAGACCCTTCCAGGCCTGCTTCTGGCCGGGGAGCGCGCCTGGAACATCAAGCGCGTCATCAACCATCGCCTCGGTCTGACTGGGATGAACGACCGCCTGCCCCAAGCTTTCCTCGAACCCATGCCGGACGGGGGATCGGCCGGTTTCACCCCGGACTTCACGGGCATGCTCAGCGCATATTACCAGGCCCGCGGCTGGGACCCCACCAACGGTCGCCCTGCCCCGGAAAAGCTCGCTTCACTGGGTCTGGAATGGGCCCTCCCCGATCCGTGATCTCGAAGGCAGCCAATGAAAATCGTGACCCTTTCGGAAATGCTCGCGATTGAACGCGCGGCCGATGCGGCAGGTCATTCGTATGCGGCGATGATCGAGGAAGCCGGGCGGAGCCTGGCCGAGATCCTCGAGGCGCGGTTCGGCGAACACGCTGAACGGCGCCTCCTGGCTTTGGTCGGGAAAGGGAACAACGGCGGCGATACCCTGGTGGCGCTTGAACATCTCGCGCGGAACGGCTGGAGCGGATCGTTCATCACCGCCGGCAGGCCTGTGGACGACCTGGTACTGCGCGCCCGTGCGGCCGGTTGGGAAGGGATCGAATGGCCGGCGGAAGACCTGGTCGAGAAAATTGCCGGGGTCGACATGATCCTGGACGGACTCCTGGGGACCGGGATCCGGCTTCCGCTGCGTTCGCCGGCTGCCGATTTGCTGCGAGCAATCCATGACGCCCTGGTGGGCCCTCCCCGCCGCGCTCATCCGGGGTCCCGGCAAGGTGGTCTCGCACGAAACCTCCTGATCGTCGCCGTGGATACCCCCTCCGGCATAGACTGCGACACCGGCGAAGCCGCTCCCGAGACGATACCGGCCGCGGTAACGATCACGATGGCGGCCGCCAAGACCGGTTTCTTCAAATTCCCCGCGGCGGACCTGATTGGTGAACTCAGCGTAGCTGGGATCGGTCTGCCGCCGGACCTGCCTGAATGGGAGGCTGTCCGGCTTACGGCACTCTCGCGCGGACTCGTCCGGGAGTGGCTTCCGGAGCGGCCGCGAGACGCACACAAAGGCACCTTCGGCACGGCATGGATCGCAGCCGGATCGGTGCGCTACCCCGGGGCGGTATTGCTGGCCTCCCGGGCGGCTTTCCGGATCGGCGCGGGCCTGGTGTCCACCGCCTGCCCCGATCCTGTCTACAGGCTGCTGGCGGGCCATTTTCCCGAATCGACATGGCTGCCGCTTCCGGATCAGGACGGCGCACACACGGCCGCGGGCGCCGAGATGCTGCTCGACGGGATGGACCGGGCTGATGCGCTGCTGTTCGGACCGGGGTTCGGTCGGGCTGAAACAACCCTGGCGTTCGTCAACCGGCTGCTTGCGGATCCGGCCCGTCTCCCACCGCTGGTCGTCGATGCGGACGGCTTGTTTTTGCTGACCGAACTGGCGGATTGGCCCGCTCGGCTTCCGGCGAACACGGTCCTGACACCGCATCCGGGTGAGATGGCCGGTCTGACCGGAATGTCTGTTGAGGCGATCCAGGCGACCCGGGTCCAGACCGCCGGGAAGTACGCAGAGGAATGGGGGCAGATCGTGGTCCTGAAAGGCGCTTTCACCGTTGTTGCAGCTCCTGACGGGAGGGTGAGCATCGTCCCGGTGGCCTCTCCAGCGCTGGCTCGCGCGGGGACGGGGGATGTCCTGGCCGGGATGATCACCGGTTTTCGGGCGCAAGGTCTACCGGCTTATGAAGCCGCCGCCGCCGGCGCCTACGTGCATGCCCTGGCAGGGGAGCGGGCGGGATACGCCCTGGGTGACTCCGCCGGGGTGCTCGCTTCCGATATCATCTCCGAGATCTCGTTTATCCTGGCAAGCATCCGGCCGGCGCGGCGCAAGGCCGCCCGGTCGAATGGAAGGTTATTTCGGCGCAAGATCTCACCGCCGGCGTGAGCTACGTTCCTGGATACGGGTTCGAACGCTATATGTCGCGAAGCCCGCGCCGGCCGTTGGCCGGAAAACAGGACCCGCAATTCCTCCCCCCAAGCGATTTCAGGCTTCTGCCGATTCCTCTTCGCCTTCGTCCGACGATCCGCCGCGCCCAACGGCCTTTTTACCGGCTTCCAGCGCGGAAGACAGCTTCTCTTTCTGCTCTTCCAGGACGACCTGGCCGCGCTTTTGGAGATCGGCTGCTTTGCTCTTGGCCGAATCGGCGACCTCGCCGGCCATGGTCCGGACTTCTTCGGCCTTTTCCGCGGCCATATCGCGCAGTTCGATACCTTTTTCCTTGATCACCGTGCGGGTCTCTTCACCGGACTGCGGGGCCATCAGCAATGCGACCGCCGCGCCGACCAGACCCCCAACGACAAAGCCGCTTAAAAACGCCCCGAAATCGCTGTCTCGATCTGACATGGTCCATCTCCTTTGATTACCGGGCTGACGATCGTCGTTCACCCGGGATCCTTCTCTCTTTTAGAGCCTATTTTCCTCGAAAGATTTTAAAGAACTTCCGAACCTCGCCGAATGCCGCAAGGGTTTCGCTTAATTTTACTACCGGTTCCGCCAGATTGTCACTGAGAAATGTGATGGTGCCGCGCATTGTGCTGACGGTCTCGTTCGTCGAGTCCAGAATGGGTTTTATCTCGTTTTGCAGCAGATTGATCAGCCGGGCGAGCTGGACGATCAGGATGACGAGGGTCAATCCGATCAGCATCGTCTCAAGCGCCATGAAGATGATGAAGATATCGCGGACGACGGCGGCCTGCGTCGGGTTTGTAAACAGTGCCCAGGTTCCGACTCCCATGAGCACCAGCAGCACGACGACGACCAGGACGGCGATGATGACTGTTCGCCGCTTGCCCCGGATCACCTCCGGGCTGGCGTCCGGTTTGTCCGTTTCGCCGCCCGAAGCGGATTGAGCCTGTTCCAGGTGAAAATCCTTATCGGTCAACATTTTTCCGTTCGTCATAGCTGATCTAATTATATCACCACAGTCCAAACTGATCACGGCCCTGGGAGCCAGCCGGCGAACCAGGCGGCGATTAATTCACCGGATGGTTTACCGTGCACTGATTCGGATGGATCGCGCGCCTCGACCATCGGATAATACCCGGCCGAGATCACCCCCGCGATCCAATCGCGCTCGTTTACGGCGCGCAGAACCGCCTCGTACATCAGGAGCTGTTCTTCCAGGTCCAGCGCATCGAGCGGCTGGCAGCCGCCGCCTTCAGTCGGGACGCAGCCGAGAGCAGCGCCGTCGGCCGCCGGGAAAGAAAGCACCAGCACGATCGGCCGGTTGTGCTCCAGGTAGAAAGGCAGCAGCCGGTTTTCCAACGCGCTGCCGGCGGCCGCCAGCATATCCTCGAGATCGGCATCCGGGCTCTCCGCGAGCGGGACGTCCCAGACGACGTGGACCTCGTCGAACGCATCGATCACGGCCGGTGGAGCGTCCAGATCGCCGCTCATCGAGAGCGACAGGGCCAGCCTGCCGCCGTACATTTCGCGCACCGATGCCAGGATGTCCCGCCACCAGGTCTCGGCTTCGGCGGGGACACCGGAGGTGAACCCGTCCGGCATCAATCCTTCGGGATAGGCCGGGTCCAGCCAGCTGCCCCCCAGGACGAGGGTGCGCGCGCCGGTCTGGTCCGCCAGGGCGGCGTGATGGCGGATAAAGATCTCATATTGTTCAAACCAGTTCACCCACCAGCCGTAATCGCGCGGAACGCCAAGCCACCATTGGTCCGTGGAGACCGGGAGGCGATGTTGTGGAAAGAGAACGACCTCCAATCCGGCAGCCCGGGCTGCCTGGGCCAATGCAACGGCCTCCAACCAGGGCGAATCCGAGCCGGGTATGGCATCGAAGACCGGTGGAACGCTGCGTGTAGCCGACCAGGTGGGCGCGATCACGGCGGAGTTCGCTCCGGAGGATTTGATCCTGGAAAAAATCTCCGCTGCGTCGGTCAACCAGGAAGTATGGTAGACCGGTGGGAAGGCGTAACCCGCCGTGAACCCGGCCTCTCGCACGACGATCTCCGCCGATGGGACGGGTGGGCGCCCCGCGAAATCCGCCATATGGACCCAGCGATCGATCGCACCTTCAAAAGCCTGGAAGGAATCCGCCGAGCTGAACGTCCGGACAGCCTCCGCAGTCGCTTCGCGCCCCAGGTTGCAATCCCCGTTCCGACAAAAACGGAATTCGACCTGTCCGACGACGCTCAGCGGGGAGGACAGCAGGTAAACCCACTCGTTTGGACCGGTCCGCCACATCGGCAGCGGTTCAGTCCAGCCCCACGGGTTGAGCTGCAACCAGACGGTGTCTTCGGGGGGAGTGTTTCCGGGGACGATGACCGAGAACCACACCGGCGCGTTCCCGTCCGGAGACCGCCAACCGGCGATTGTGTCGTTGATGATCGTGTCCATCTCAGGGACGATAAACTCGCGCAGGACCAGACCGCCGTTCGGATCGGTCTCCATATTCCAGAAACCGTCCCCCAGCGTGTATTTGTAGCGGACATATGCCCCGGCAGGCAACTGCATGGTCACGAGGTAATAGCCATCCGGATCGTATTTCAGCCGGGGAAGCCGGGATGCCGGTGTGCTGATCCCGCCGGACAGATCGGCAAAGACGTTGCCGAGCTGGAACAAGTTGCCGGCGATCCGGATCGGGACGGCCGGGATGGCATCCTCCGGGACGTCGACGACGAAGGTGACCGTCGTCAGCGCGGCAGCCGCCAGGGCGATATCGGCCGGAGTGGCCGCTTGCGTCGCAACCACCGCGCCTTGCTGGAAAATCGACATGCCTCCGTCGAGCGCATAAGCGACCAGGTTGTGTGTGCCGGGCGGAAGCCCCTCGATCAGATATGTGCCGTCCCAGTGGGTGAAGGTCGTCTGACCGCCGGCGGTGACCATAATATTGGGAAGCGGCCGGCCTGTCTCGGCGTCCGTGACCGTGCCGGTGATCCGGCCCGTCGGCCCCGAATATCCGGTGTCGTTCCAGCGCGTCACGATGTCGTGGACGGATCCGGAGGCGGTCGTGTGGATCAGCCGGTACCGAACCGGGCGGCCGTCGGAGGTGTGCTCGGCGGCCAGCAGTTCGGCGCCGCGCGTGTAGCGGTACGTGATCATTGCATGGGCGGGCAGCCGGAGCGTGACCGCATAGATGTTCGGTGATTCCGCCTGCATCTCATAGTGAGCCTGGTTCAGCGCCAGTCCGGTGACCTCATCCAGCAGGCTGACCTGGATCGGACCATCGGAAGGGGTATCCCCGGGGATCGTGACGCGGAAGGTCACTTCGGCGACCTCGATCGGCGGTGGAGGCAGCGGTGTTTCGGCCGGAGGGATGTCCGGCACAACGGTTGCGGCCGGCGTGGCGATCCAGGGGAGATTAACCGGGAGCTGCGAGCAACCCGACAGCATGGCGGCCAGGGCGACAAAAAGTGGGGTGATGAGAGCACGGGCGAGGTTGGTCAGGTTGCGGTTCATAGGTTTCCGGGACCCGATCCGAAACGGGCCGCAAGGTCGAGCAAGAGGGTTGTGTTGGGGATCTCTGACGCCGGGATCGCAACCCGGCTGCCGCCCGATTCTATCATCAAGGATCCGTTCGCTATCCGGATGGCGTCGACGTCGTCCCAGGTCCAGTTACGCCGCCCGGTGCGCAAGCCCGCCGTAGTGATCGCAACCGGGCCGAAATCAACTGCCTCGCCGCGATCGATCTTCGCCATGATCCCGGATCGGAGGCGCGCTTCGATCCGCAGGCGGATCGTCTCGGCGAGTTTGTCCAGATCGGCGATCCGGTCCGGGATGTGAAAGCTGCGGCCCTCGCCGGTTACGAGGGTGAGCGCGTAACGATCCGAAATGGGCCTCCCGAAGAATTGCCGGCGGGTGCCCCTGATGTAAACTGCCTCGATTTCATCCCAGCCCAACCGGATCGATTTCCCCGCGATCCCGACGAGGTGCAGTCCGTTCTGGTGGACTGCGATCTCCGTGTGGATCGCCTGGAAGCGACGATAGGCGATGACGGCGAAGGGGATCAGGAGCACCAGGCCGGTGCAAAGCCATGGCCTCCCGGCAGTGGACAACCCGTTGGGGGCGGAGCCGTCCACTGTCAGGGACAGACCGGCGAGTATCAATCCGGCGGGGATCAACAATCCCGGAATGACCCACAGGCAGAAATCCGCGCCCGAGACCCCGCGGCCCTGGTACATTGCGATCGCTCTCGATGGTCGTTTGTGATCGGATCGGGTTGTCATGGGAGTCTCGGGTAGCGGTTGCCTCAGTCCGCGGAACGGGCCAGGCGCGTATCCCTTCTTCGTTCTGCGATGAAGGCCAATCCGACGCCGAAATAATACAGGACGATCAGCGGAATGAGGATGATCAGCATATTGACCGGATCGGTCGTTGGCGTGATCACCGATGCCAGCACCGCGAGGCCGACGATCACATACCGCGAGGAGCGCAGCATCGCGTCAGCCCGGACGAGGCCCAGGGCGGTGATGAAATAAATGACGATAGGGATCTCGAACACGATCCCGGTCCAGAACAACAGCCGGGTTACGAACGGGTAATACTCCGCAGGTCGGACGACGGTCGGAAAAATAAACGTTGTCAGAAACGTGAGGGCCGGTTTCAGGGCAACGAATTGGGCAAAAGCGACCCCGGCGGCAAACAACAACGTGACAAACGGGACCGCCAGGCAGCCGGTCCGGCGTTCGGTCGCCTTTAGCCCAGGTGAGACAAAAAAGAGCAGTTCGAGGGCGAGATACGGCAGGGCGGCGGCGAACCCGGTCAATAGAGAGACGCGCATAAAAACGCCGATGTTTTCCGTGACCCCCACGGACTGGAGCGCCGCGATCCCCCCGACCGGGGCCGCCAGGTAATCGAGGATTCGCTCGGCATAGATAAACGCGATGGTGGTCGTGATTCCGACGGCGATCACGCCCCGGAAGACGTGCTGCCGCAGTGCCGTGATATGCGGCAGCAGAAGCGACGGCTCGCCGATCGCTTTTGCAAAGGTGTCCCCGATCGGGACGTCTTCGGAGTCTTCTGCCAGAAGCGCTCTGATTTTGCGGAAGATCGTGGCAGCCCAGCGCCCGACCATGACAAACGGCCAGAGGGCCACCCGGACGGGAAATGTGACAACCGCCCAGACCTTTCTCATTCCGGAGAGTCACCGCCGTAATCTGATTCCGGGCTGCCGGCAGGCGGTGTTTGTTCGGGAGCAGGGGTCTCCTGGACTTTTTTCGTCGCCGGCGGCGACGTCCAGGCAGAAAAGGTGCGGTGATGATCCCTGTCGGGATTCGGAGGGATTTCCGATCGATCACCGGTCGGTGGAGCGATCGTTTGCCGGTCGCGGCGTGGGACGACGTCTCCGAAAATCTCGTCCATGCGAGTCTCATCTGCCAGGGCTTTCGGGAGGTTCCGCAGCGCCAGCGCCAGGTTGGCCACCATGTTCCAGGTGTCCGACTGCCGGATTCGCCGGATGAATTGACCGGTTTTGCGCCCCAGGGTTACGAGTTCTGTCGGGCCAAGAACGAGCAGCAGGATCAACCCGATAAACAGGAGTTCCCAAAGACCGATGCCGAAGACATCCATACTCAGTCCGGGCTGCCGCCAGGGTCGGAAGCCAGGCTTGCGTGGTTTTTCAGCGCCTGGCGGATCTCGTGCTCGCGCTCGGCCAGTGCGCCGAGTACGCCGTTGACGAAGCGCGGTGCGCTCTCCGAGCCGTACGTTTTGGCAAGCTCGATGGCCTCATTTATGGCGACTTTTGTCGGGGTCTGGGTGTAGACGGTGAGCTCCCACAGGGCGATCCGCAAGATGTTCCGGTCGATGGTTGCCACCTGATCGATCGGCCAGTCGGAGGCATGCTCGGCGATATATGCGTCGAGCAGCGGTCGGATCGGAGCGATGCTCCGGATGATCGTCCTGCAGAATTCCGCCAAATCCTCGGTCAGCGCCGTTTCTTGAAGACGGTAATGCAGGGCGATTTCCGGTTTGTGGTCGACGATATCGATTTCGTAAAGTACCTGGAGGGCAACGGCGCGGGCCCGAGTGCGAGGTTTCATATCGGTCAGGTTTCCGAGGAAATTTCCTCCTCCCGCGGGATGACGAAATCGATGTCGTCGATGTGGACGCCGATGTGACCGACCCGCATCCCGACCATTTCCGAGATCGCGCGCGCGGTCTCGACCTGGATCTCTCTGCTGACCGATCTCATATCCGTCTCCGCATGGAGAACGACGTGGATCTCGACGTCCACGACTCCGTCGGCGACCTCGATCCGGACGCCCTGATCGCTGTTTCGTTGGAAGATCCGGCGTAGGCTGCCCGGCACCTCGCCCATCCGGCTGACGCCTTCTACCGAAAGGGCGGTCAAGCGGGCGATCGCAAGCAGAACGCCGGGATCGATCGTAGTCTTGCCTGGGGGGCGTGAAAATTCCATCGCGTTAACCTGTGTCAATCCATCACCAGTCCACCGTCGACATTCAGCACCTGGCCGGTGATATAACCGGCCCGCTCGGAGACGAGGAAGCTGACGGCATAGGCCACCTCCTCCGGCTGAGCCAAACGGCCGATCGGCGTGTTGGCGATCACGGCCTGGATCGCCTCGGCGCGGGTGGTCTCGATAATCTCGGTCTCGACGAACCCTGGCGCCACCACGTTGACGGTGATGTTCCGTGAAGCGACTTCCCGGGCCAGTGCCTTGGCAAAGCCGATTTGACCGGCCTTGGAGGCCGAGTAGTTGGTCTGTCCGGGGTTGCCCATCAGACCGGCAACCGAGGAGATATTGACGATCCTACCATAGCGTTTCCGGATCATGTGCCGGACGGCCGCCTTCGAGCAGTTGAAGGTGCTTTTGAGATTGGTCGTAATGACGGCGTCCCAATCTTCTTCCTTCATCATCATAATCAGCCCGTCCCGGATGATCCCGGCATTGTTGACCAGGATGTCGAGCCCGCCGAGCTGATCGATCGTCGCCTTGATCAGCGTTCCGGCCTGCTCGGTGTCGGAGACATCGGCGCGGACGGCGATCGCAGCGCCGCCGGTCGCATGGATCTCCGCCGCAACTTCCTCGGCTTTTTCCGGGGAGCTGAGATAATTGACGGCGATTGATGCGCCCTGTTTGCCCAACTCCAAGGCGATCGCGCGTCCGATGCCGCGGGACGCGCCGGTCACGACGGCTACCCGGCCGAAAAGAGGGAGTGAATTGGAATCTGCCATGCGTTTTCCGTGCTTTGATGCGGAGAAATTATACCCAAGAAAAATCCTCCGGACCGGCAAGGGTGATCCGGACTGCACTGCGGTCGATCCGTTTGACGAGAGATGTCAGGACATCGCCTGTCCCGATTTCAACGAAGGTGTCGATCCCCCGGGCGAGCATGGTTTCGATGCTCTCCGTCCAACGGACGCGGGAGGTCAGCTGGGCCTTGAGGTCGGCCTCGATCTCGGCAGCCGTCGTCAGCGGGGCCGCGCCGACGTTCCCGATCACGGGGACTGCCGGATCGGTGAGCCGGGCGGTTTCGACCGCCTCGTTGAACTCGTTCTGCGCGTGGGCCATCAGGTACGAATGCGCCGCGATGCTGACCGCCAGCGGCACGACCTTGCGGGCGCCGCCTGCCTCGGCCAGCGTGTAAAGCCTTTGGAGCGCCGGCCGCGCCCCGGAGACGACGACTTGCCCGGGACAGTTGTCGTTGGCGATCTGGACCTGTTCGTCCCGGTCGGTCGCCTGGATGCACAGCGCTTCCACCGCCGGGATGTCGAGCCCCAGGATGGCAGCCATCCCGCCCGGGTTCAAATCACCCGCCGCCTTCATCAACTCCCCCCGGCGGCGGGTCAGGGTCAGCGCCGCCGGGTACTCGAGCGCTCCGGATGCGACGAGGGCTGAGAGCTGCCCGAGCGAGTGGCCGGCGACGAACTTCGGCCGGAAACCGGGATGCCGCTCATAAAAAACAAACAGGGCCGCGGTCGAATGGACCAGCAGGGCAGGCTGCGTGTTAACGGTCTCATTGAGTTCACTCTCCGGACCGTTCCAGGCCAGGCTGGAAAGAGAGAAACCGAGCGTTTCGTCCGCGTGGTCGAAAACGGCCCGGGCAGACGGGAACGCATGGGCCAGATCCCGGCCCATACCGACGGCCTGGGAGCCCTGGCCGGGGAAGAGAAAGGCAGTCCTGTCGGGGTCGAGGGTCATCAGCAGTCTCCGTTGATTATCTTCCCAATATTAAACGCAAAAATAGGGGACGCTGGGCGAGACCGGGCGTCCCCCATTATTTTCGATCCCGCGAGCTTACTCCTGCTCGACTTCGAAAATCTCGCGTCCCTGGTAGAAACCGCAGTGCGCGCAGACACGGTGCGGCAGCCGAAGATGGCTGCAGTTGCTGCACTGGGTCAGGTTTTTGGCTTCAAGGCCGTCATGCGCCCGCCGCCGGTCGCGCCGGGCTTTGGGCGTTCTTTGTTTGGGTAGCGGTGCCATCTCGGACTCCTTATCCAATAAAAACCCTGCCTGGGGCAGGGATGGGCATTATACAGATGGTGAGCGAGGATGTCAACGGGTTCGGGCTGCGCTCGAAAGTCAGACGCCGGGTCGGAAGAAGCCCGGCCCGGCGCCTGATTTTCGGATTAAAATATTCCCATGAACAAAGACCGCCTCTTGAACTTTATCGCCGGCCAATGGACCCCGTCCTCCGCAGCCGAATACCTCGACGTCGTGAACCCGGCCACCGCGCGTAAACTGGCCACCGTCCCGCTTTCTCCTGGCGACGATGTGGATTCCGCCGTGCGGACCGCCTCCGGCGCCTTCCCCGATTGGCGCCGCACGCCCCCCGGCGAGCGGATCCAGCCGCTGTTCAAGCTTAAGTACCTCCTGGATGCGCACCGCGACGAAATCGCCCGAATCCTGACCGATGAATGCGGTAAGACCTTCGCCGAGAGCCAGGGCGAACTACAGCGCGGGATCGAGAACGTCGAGGTCGCCTGTGGGATCCCGGTGCTGATGCAGGGCACAAACAACGAAGACATCGCCCGCGGCATCGACGAGCATATGATCCGCCAGCCGCTGGGGGTGGTCGCCGCGATCACTCCGTTCAATTTTCCGGCGATGATCCCGCTATGGTTCCTGCCGTATGCGGTGGCGACCGGGAACTGCTTCATCTTGAAACCGAGCGAGAAGGTGCCGATGTCCAGCCAGCGGCTGTTCGAGCTGATCGAACAGGCCGGCTTCCCGCCCGGTGTGCTGCAGCTGGTTAACGGGGGGCGGGAGACGGTTGAAGCGCTGATCGACCACCCCGATGTCCGCGCGATCAGCTTTGTCGGATCGACGCCGGTGGCGAAGGCGATCTACCTGCGCGCGGCCGCTGCCGGAAAACGGGCACAGTGCCAGGGCGGGGCCAAGAACCCGGTCGTCATTTTGCCGGACGCCGATCTCGAGATGGCGACCAGGATCATGGCCGATTCTGCTTTCGGCTGCGCGGGGCAGCGCTGCCTGGCGGCTTCGGTCGCGATCACCGTCGGGGAGGCCCATGGAAGCTTTGTCGAATCGATTGCCGCCGCTGCCGTTTCGAGAAAGGTCGGCTACGGTCTGGATGCGGGGGTCGAGATGGGGCCGGTGATCGATCGGGCCAGCAAGCACCGCGTTGAAGCCTTGATCGGAAAGGGCGAACAGGAAGGGGCGCGGATCGTGGTCGATGGGCGCGGGCGTACGGTGACCGGCTACGACGACGGCTATTTCATCTTTCCGACCGTTCTCGATCACGTCCCGCCGGAAGGCGAGATCGCCCGCACCGAGATTTTTGGGCCGGTGCTCAGCGTGATCCAGGCGAGCGACGTCGATGAGGCCGTCCGGCTGGTCAACGCCCGCGCCTACGGTAACATGGCCTGCATCTTCACCAGCAGCGGCGCCGCGGCGCGCAAGTTCCGCTACGAGGCGGCCGCCGGCAACATCGGCGTGAACATCGGCGTCGCCGCACCGATGGCATATTTCCCCTTCAGCGGCTGGAACGAGAGCTTCTTCGGCGATCTGCACGCGCAGAGCCACCACGGGGTGGAGTTTTATACCCAGACGAAGGTTGTAATCGAGAGATGGCCGCAGGAGTGGAGCCGGAAATTCTAGCGAAACAGAGACCGGCCCGGGGTTTTGCCCCGGGCCGGTCTCTGTTTCGCAAATCTATCCGACGTTCATCCGCAGGAAAGCCTCAATAAACCCATCCAGGTTCCCGTCCAGCACCGCTTGCGCATTCCCCATCTCGTGCTTTGTACGGTGGTCTTTTACCATCTGGTACGGGTGCAGGAAATAGGACCGGATCTGGCTGCCCCACTCGGCCTTTTGATAAACTCCTCGAAGTCGCGCCAGTTCCTCCTCCTGCTCTTCGCGCTTGATCTCGAGCAGCCGGCCGCGCAGGACTTTCATGGCGTTTTCGCGGTTCTGGGTCTGCGACCGCTCGTTCTGGCAGGAGGCGACGAGCCCGGTCGGGATGTGGGTGATCCGGACGGCGGTGTCGTTCTTCTGGACGTTCTGCCCGCCGGCTCCGCCGGCGCGGAAGGTCTCGATCTTGATATCGCTCGGGTTGATCTCGACCTTGTCGTCGTCGTCGACCTGCGGCAGGACTTCAACCTGCGCAAAAGAGGTGTGCCGCCGCCCCGAAGAATCGTAGGGTGAGATACGAACCAGCCGGTGGACGCCCTTCTCAGGCCGCAGGTAGCCGAAAGCGAACCGTCCGGCAACGGAGATCGTCACGGTTTTGATTCCGGCCACCTCGCCTTCGGTCGCGTCGAGGATCTCGGTACGGTAGCCGCTCAGTTCCGCCCAGCGCAGGTACATGCGCTGGAGCATGGCAGCCCAATCCTGCGAGTCGGTTCCGCCGGCGCCGGCGTTGATCGTCAGCAGCGCGTCGCCGCGGTCGTACGGCCCGGACAGCATGGCCTGGAACTCGCGGCGGTCGACCTCTTTCTGGATCCGTTCGGTCTCCGCGGCGAGTTCAGCATGCAGGTTCTCCTCGCCGAGTTCGGTGAGCTCGAGCGTATCATCCACCCGC
>DATKDL010000147.1:0-26366 GCA_035512695.1 Anaerolineales bacterium
ATCACGCAAATATATTCCAGACCGGCGCCCTGCGGATCCAGCCGGGCCACAAACGCCTCAACGTTGTGGCGCGGGCTGGTGAACGGACCAGGGGCGGTCGGAAAGAAGATCGAGAGCGACTGCCCGGCGACGTAGACGTTCCCGGCCCCGTCCCTGGCAATCGCCTCCCCCTCGTCCCCGTTCTCCCCGCCGATGTAAGTGCTGAAATGAATCTGCGAACCGGCAGCCGGCCGGGGGCCGGGCGGCGCGAGTTCGGCTGTTCCTCCATGCGGGCCGGCCGGGACCCCGTTGACGTTCAGCGGGACCTCCCATCGCATCGGAAGATCACGCTCACCGGCCCGGACCATCCGGGCGGAACCGCCTCCCGCAATTTCCGCCGGGCCGCCTTCGACCGTCACATCCGCCGTCGACCGGCCGTTCCCGGTGATCGCGATCCCGTCCGCCGTGACGGTCAGGACGGCTCCGCCGTCCAGGACGGCGCGCGCACCGCTCCACAGGGCGGGGCGAAGCGACTCTGCACCGCCCTCGCCGGGCAGGACGATGCACAGGTCCCCGGCCTGGGAGCCGTAAGGCTCCCAATCCAGCTGCCGGCCGAACGAAAGCTTGAGATGGATCCCCGAGACGGCGGTTGCATCGCGTCCGGCGTACGTGAGCCAGACCGCATCGCCGGTCAGCCAGGCGTGCGCGCCATCCAGCGCCAGGGTGTAGCGGACCGAGCCCGGGTGCTGGCCGTCGTTTTCGATCAGCGCGGCTCGAGGGCCACCCGGAATGACAGGCGCCGGCCCCGGGCGGCCATAAATGGCGGCGAAAACGAGCAGGACAAAGGGGAGACGGTATGACGACATTCTCGCAAATTGCACCCCACCATTGTAAGAAGATTCGGCGAAAATGGGGCCTGCGGTGTGGTTGAAGCCCGCCGCCGGCCTCATTTTCGCCAAACTTTCATCCAACTGCGGCGCACAATCATGATATAACCTCCTCACCATGCTCTCTAAATTCAACCCCGCCAATATCTGGCGCAACGTCAAGGAGCTGGATCTGCAGCAGATCCGGACAGCGGCGGAGAAGGACATCCGGATCGTCCTCGCCGGATCCGAGCCTGAGAAACTGCAAACCCTCGCCAACCATCTCCGCCGCGACCCGCGCCGGCCGGACGTCATCACGCACACCCTCATCCCGCTGATCGGAATCGATGAAGCCGGCGGACCCGCCGCACCCGACCTGATCGTCCTGGTCTTCTCCGAAGAACCGGATCAGGCCGGCCTCCAGGCCGAGCGCCTGAAGGAGTGGGACCGGGCCGGATATCCGGTCATCGCGCTGATGAGCCCCGAGGCGGACGCGGGGAACCTTCCGCTCCTCGCAGGCGGGTTCACGCCGGTCTTCGCCCAACCGGACGATTGGTACGGTCTGCATGCCGAGCTGGCGCCGGCGATCCTGAAGCTGCTGTCCGACGATATCATGGCGCTTGGCCGGGCATTCCCAATGCTGCGCGAGATGGCCGCGCGGAAATTGATTTCGGACACCAGCCAGGCCAACGCGGCCTATTCCTTCAGTACCGGCCTTGCGGAGACCATCCCGGGCCTCAACGTCCCGCTCAATGTGGCCGATATGATCATCCTGACCAAGGCCCAGGCCCTGCTGGTCTACAAGCTCGGCCTGACCCTGGGGCTTACACCGGACTGGCAGTACTACATCACCGAATTCAGCGGCGTGATCGGGAGCGGGTTCCTCTGGCGGCAGGTGGCCCGGTCCCTGGTCGGGCTGATCCCGGCCTGGGGGATCATCCCGAAGGTGGCGGTGGCGTATTCAGGGACGTACACGGTCGGGCAGGCGGTCCTGCACTGGTATCTGACGGGCAAACACGCAACCCGCCGCATGCTGCGCGGCTTTATGAAGGATGCACTGGCGCGCGGCCGTACGCTCGGCCGGAACCTGCGCAGCCGGCTGCCGAAACGCAAAGCTGAACAGATGCTGCCGGAAGGGGCGCCGGCCCCGGTGAAGCCTTCTCCGGACGCCCGGATCTGCACGAACTGCGCGACGATCAACGAGCCGGACGCGCGTTACTGCAAGGTCTGCGGGCAGGTGCTGCAAGACGTAGCGATCGATTAAGAACTTATCCGAAAATTCAGAGGTCGGGCGATTTGGAGGGCGGCTGCGGCGTAGCCACCCACCAAATCGCCCGACCTCTGAATTTTCGGATAGGTTCTAAGCCTGACTTCTGACGCAAAGGCGCAAAGGATTTTGCAGATATTTATATTTTGCAAGATCCTTTGCGCTTTTTGTGGCAAAGCCCGGTAACTTTAAAAAACCGGGGCGCTACGGATCGCGCTTGATCACCGGTAGGAACGCCTCGTAGGTGTCCGGCTCCAGTTCAACATCACACCAGTCCAGGAACGTCTGGAGAGCGGCCTCGCGTCCGTCCTCGGGCAGTGCCTCCAGGCCGAACGCCCAGTAGCTGGTGCGGTAGTCGTCCGTCTCTTTGGTCGCACCGCCCACTTTGCTGTTGTTCCCCAGCATTGCGGACAGCCCGCCGTTTCCAATCGTGATGGGATCGGAGAAATCCAAGTACGGATAGTTCAGCGAGTACGGCCCGAGCCCGGCGAAGACATTTTGGCCGGTGACGGCAGTGTAATCGCCGTTATCGTTGGTCACGTTTGATACACCGAGATAGCCGGTCATCAGCGGGGTAACGCCCTTGTCCCAGCGGTAATCCTGGCTGCTGATGAAGAAACAGCCGCCGGCGTTGAGCCAGGCCGCCAGGGCGGTCTCGGTCGACGCGCTCGGACCGGCCGGGCCGGCGCCGGACGAACCGAAGCGGACACCCGAGAACCACAGCACGACGTCGTATTCGGCCAGGACGGAGGCTCCGGGTTCGGTATCCGCGCCGCCGGTCACCCAGATTTCATACGGCCATCCCAGGGCATCCAGCGCGTCTGTCCAATAGGACTGGACATCGGGGGCGTCGTCGTCGTCGTCCACCAGCAGGATCGGCGGGATCCCCTGGGTCACGAAGGTGTATACGGCCGAGGTGGCGCCGGTCCCACAGGCGTTGGCCGCCTGGGCTCGCCAGTAGTGCGTTGTGAGCGAGTCAAGCTGGCTCTGGGCGGTGTGCATGGTCCCGGAGATTCCGGATGCGGAGTAGACGATGTTGGAGAAGCCGGGGTCGGTGGCGACCTCCAGGGTGTAAGTCCCAGCCTGGGAGGCGGCCGACCAGGAGAAGGTCGGTAAGCGCTCGACCCCGGTCGCTCCATTGCCGGGCGAGACGAGAGTGGGGGCTCCCGGCGCGGCGGTGAACAGGTTCAGCGTCACGGTCGTGGTGTGCGTACTGGTCGGTGCGATGCCGATGACGTCGATGGGATAGGTACCGGGCGAGGCCGAACCGGTGCTGCCGATCGTCATCGTACTCGAGCCGGGCGGCGTCACCGGGTTGGGATTGAAGCCGACCGTCGTCCCGGCCGGGTTGCCCTGCGCCGTCAGGGTCACCTGGTCATCGTAATCCTGGAGCTGGCCGATATCGATCGTGTAGACCGCCGGGCTTGGCGCACAGACGCTTTGCGAGACCGGGTCGGCGTTGATCGTGAAATCCGGAGCGCCGCATTGATCGAACTTGAAAGCCCCTACCCGGACGACCCAACCGATCGTGCTGGTCGTCGGGAGCCACTGGTTGGTGTACCAGAAGGTGCAGTCGTCGACGGGGTCGATCACCATCGAGGTGTAGTCGCCCCAGCGGGAGGTGGGGGAGGTTTGCGAGCCGGTCCCGTCGACGATCGACTCCTCACCCATCGGCATGGTCCCGAGCGGGTCTGTGGCCAGCCGGCCGGTGTACCAGATGCTCGGGAAGACCGAGCTGCTGGAGGCGCTGTAGCCCAGGGCCATGTTGCCGTCCTGATCCATGGCGATGCTGCCCATCCAGCGGTGGACCCCGTCGGTCACGCCGGGGGCGAAGGTACCTTCCTGGTACACGAAAGCCGACCCGCCCGGGTCGCGGATCTCCCACCAGCGGTTGCCGGCGATCCCCCCCGACGCCTCGACGGACTGGTTGGTCACCAGCGATTCATGCGTGCCGAAGTTGCGGTACGCCAGGCGGAAGATCGGGCGCTGGCGGTAGGAGAGGATATCGATTTTCTGGCTCGTGCCCGGCTGCGGGATGCAGGCGCGCGAGGTGGGGGAGCACGGAAAGATGGTGTCGTAATCGGCGATCGGGAGGGTCTCCTCGAGCGTGAAAGAGGAGTTCCCCGGGGTAACCCAATCGGCGACGAAGTGCCAGAGGGTCAGCGCATCCTGCGGGGCGCCGTAGGGGCCGCCGTTGTCCATCGAACCGAGGAAATAATGCGGGGAATCGGACGGCGGGAGGGTCGACCCGTCGAGATCCGCCGGGAGCAGGCCGTCGCCGGGGAGGTATGGGGTCGAGCCCGGTGTGACCAGGAAGGAGATGATGGTCGGGTTTGGGTCGCCAGCCAGCATATCGGCTTTGTTCATGGCGTATGCCCCGCTGCCAGCGAAAGGGCCGCTGGAAGAGAACTCGCGGGTGCTGATGTAATAGGCGTCCGACCAGACGCCGTACTTGGGGTAGTCCGGGAAGTTGGTCCCGGTGCTGACGGCCCAGCGGAAATAGGTGCCGGTCGGGTCCCCGGTGGTGGAGAGGGCGACGCAGTTGAAGAAGGTCGGCCCGCTGGAGGTGAACTGGGTCAGCAGCCAGCGGTCGGCGAGCTGGTCGTAGATGACGATCGGGTCGCCCGAATTGTCCGTCTGGCAGTGCCCGCCGAAACCGGACCACAGGGTATTGTTGGCGACCGGGCCCATGAGCAGGTTGCCTAGCTTATCGTAGACGGCGAAGTAGACGTTGCTCATGGCGACGTAGTGATCCGGTCCGACGTCGCCGTTCGGGTCGGGCGGGACAACGCTGGCGATGTTGGTGAGGGCATCGAATGCGAGGTGCGGCGCCGGGATGGAGCCGCCGCCGAGTTCGGACTGGAGTGCGGCGTCGGCGTCCTGTGGGCCGAGCGGGCCTTCGTTGCCGGTGCGGAAGTCGTCCAGGATCTCGAAGAAGGCGTGGATATCGAGGTCGGCCGGCGGCAGCGAATCGAGCCGCGGGGAGATATCGAATTGGACGACCTCGTGCACGCCGCGGTAGAGGATCTCGGACCGCTCTTTTTCCTCCGCCCCGGTCGCCCCGCCGGCCAGGATGAAGGTGAACAGCAGCGCCATGAGTCCGAAAATCAGATAAGTCAAACGGTTTTTCTTCATCACATCTCCATAAAAAATAAATGGGGCGAAATACAGGGCTGCGGCGGGAGGATCCCGCCGCAGCCCTGTATTTCGCCATCCTCCCTGAGATCGCTAAATAACTGCGGAATTATACTGGAGGCTCGAAAAATTGGCGGTAATGAGGCCTGGGCGGGATGTGCCGGGCGGGATTTCCGCCCGGCACATCCCGCCCAGGTCTCATTTTCGCCTGGACCTGCAATCGGCAATACCATGGACCGCGCTGCAAAGCGTATTGACCGGAAGGGACACCCGCACTATACTCTCATCACGAAATTGTCAGACCCTGCACGGGGAGCCTGTTTGCCAGGCTGAGAGGAGCATCTGCTCGACCCGTAAGCACCTGATCCGGACCATACCGGCGGAGGGATGCAGTAGAACGATCGCCCCTCTGAAGTCCGGAGGGGTTTTTTCGTACCCGGTACCCGGCACCAGGCACTCTTTTAATATGCACGCCATCATCATCGCCAACGGCGACATCCCCGACCTGCAGCTCCCGCTGCCTCCGCACGACCTGCTGATCGCGGCGGATGGAGGCGTGGCGCATGCCCTGCGGTTTGGGCTGGCGCCGGATATCCTGATCGGGGATCTCGATTCGATCGACGCCGGCGACACCGAACGGATCGAACGGGCGGGCGGGCAGGTCATCCGCCACCCGGCAGACAAGGAAGAAACCGATCTCGAGCTGGCCCTGGACCACGCGATTGAATATGGCGCCAAACGGATTACCTGCTATGGGCTGCTCGGCGGGCGTTGGGACATGACGTTTTCCAATATCCTGCTCCTGGCGAGCCCCAAATACGCCGGGGTCCGCCTGGAGGCGGCAGCCGGGGGGACCCGGATCCATGTCCTGCGCGGCGGGGAAACGCTAGAACTCGCCGGGCGGACGGGTGACCAGGTCAGCGTGCTGTCTCTCGCCGGCCCGGCGCTGGGGCTCACCTACGAGGGCCTGGCCTGGCCGCTGGCCGACGCCGATCTGCCTTTCGGCTCGCCAAAAGGCATGAGCAACCGGATGGACCAGGACAGGGCTGCGATCTCGCTGCGGGTAGGAGTCGTCCTGGTTGCAACACGGTCTACGGCCGGACGGATCTGACCAAACAAGGAAATCCCATGAACAATCTGCGAACGATCCTCACGGCAACGTTTTTACTGGCCGCCTGCATCCCGGGCGGCGGTCGGACGCTGACGGTCATGACGCATGACTCGTTTGTGATCTCGGAGGACGTCCTGGCCGCGTTCGAAGAAGAACACGGCGTCGAGGTCGAAATCCTGCTCTCCGGCGATACCGGGACGATGGTCAACAGCGCCGTGCTGTCCAAAGGGGTGCCGCTGGCGGACGTGCTCTATGGAGTGGACAACACCTATCTCAGCCGCGCCCTGGAGGCGGAGATCTTCGAGCCATACGAATCCCCGCTCCTGGCCGGAGTGCCGGACGAGTTCAAACTCGACCCGGATCTCGGGGCGCTCCCGATCGACTGGGGCGACGTCTGCCTCAACTATGAGATCGCCTACTTCGAGCAGAACGACCTCCCGGTCCCGGGCTCGCTCGAGGATCTGCTGCTCCCCGAGTTTCGCGGTCTGCTGACGGTCCAGAACCCGGCCACCTCCTCGCCGGGGCTGGCGTTCCTGCTGGCCACGATCGGTCATTTCGGGGAAGGCGGTTATCTGGACTACTGGGCCGGCCTGGTCGAGAACGAAGTCAGCGTGGTCAACGACTGGGAGACGGCCTATTACAGCGAGTTCTCCCGCTGGGGCGGACCGGACCCGCTGGTCGTCTCCTACGGCTCGAGCCCGCCGTTCGAGGTCATCTTCGCCGAAGAGCCGGTCGATGCACCCCCGACCGGAGCCATCACCGCCGACGGGACCTGTTTCCGGCAGATCGAGTTCGCCGGGATCCTGGCCGGGACCGAGAACCGGGGGCTGGCCGAGGCCTGGATCGACTTCATGCTTTCCATACCTTTTCAGGAGGACATCCCGCTTAACATGTTCGTCTTCCCGGTCCACCCGGAAGCCTCGCTGCAGAGCGAGTTCGTCGATTACCTGGCGGTCCCCGACAACCCTGTCCGGCTGGATCCGGCCGTGATCGCGGCGAACCGGGAAACCTGGATCCAGGCCTGGACGGAGACGGTGCTGCGCTGAACGGCCGTTCGCGCCGGCGGGTTGCCCTTTTGCTGGGGTTCATCCCGCTCGGCTTCCTCGCGCTCTTCTATTTTTACCCACTCGCCGGCATCCTCGGGCTGGGGCTGGCCGAGGGCCTGGCGGGAGGTTTCATGCTCTCGTCCGGAATGCTGGAGGTGCTCCGGTTCACCCTCTGGCAGGCGCTGCTCTCGACGGCGCTCACGCTGGCCCTCGGCCTACCCGGTGCTTACATCCTGGCGAACTACGCCTTCCGGGGGAAAACGCTCTTTCGCGCCGTGACCGCCGTCCCGTTTGTCATGCCGACGCTCGTCGTCGCGGCGGCGTTCAGCGCACTGCTCGGTCCGACGGGTTGGGTGAACACGGCGCTGGTTGAATTTTTCGACCTGGCCGAGCCGCCGGTCCGGTTCGTCCGGACCTTCCCGGCGATCCTGACGGCCCACGTCTTCTACAACCTGACGATCGTTTTGCGGTTGGTTGGGGATTTCTGGAGCCGGCTGGGACCGCGGCTGGAGAAAGCCGCGGCAGCGCTCGGGGCGAACCGGTGGGAGACCTTCCGCCGGGTGACCCTGCCGCTGCTGGCCCCGGCGATCGCGGCCGCGGGGCTGTTGGTCTTCATCTTCGATTTCAGTTCGTTCGCCGTGGTCTTGATCCTGGGGGGACCGCGCTTTGCCACGCTGGAAGTCGAGATTTTCCGACAGGTCACCGCCTTTGGGAACCTTCCGGCGGCGGCAGTTCTATCGCTGATCCAACTCGGGTGTACCCTGGCACTGACCGTCATCTATCTGCGTTTCTCCGCCCGGACCTCCAGGCCGGTCGACGCCAGGGCCATGTCTGCGCGCCAGGGGCGGCTTCCACCGGCGGGTTCGCTCCGGGGTCTTACGCTCCGGGCAGTCCTGGCCGCGATCCTGCTGCTGACGACCGCTCCGCTGGCTGCGCTGGCGGCCGGATCGGTCGTCAACCTGTCGCCCGAGCGCACCCGCACCGGCGCCCTGGAGCGGGGGTTCACGCCGGCATTCTACGCGGCGCTGACATCGGAGGAAACCTCTTCCGTGGTGACCAATTCGCCCATCCAGGCTGCGGGGGTCTCGCTTGGGTTCGCCGCTTTCACCGTCGCGCTGGCGCTGCTGCTCGGGTTGCCGACGGCCTGGGTACTGGCGAAGCGGGATCTCCCGGCTTTGAACCGGCTGATCGACCCGCTGCTGATGCTGCCGCTCGGCACCTCGGCGGTCACGCTTGGGCTCGGGTTCATCGTGGTGCTGGACAGCCCACCCTTCGACCTGCGCACCTCCCCGCTCCTGGTGCCGCTGGCGCACACCCTGGTGGCGTTTCCGTTCGTGGTTCGCAGCATGACGCCTGCGATCGGAAGCATCCGGCCCAGGCTCCGTTCGGCGGCAGCCGTGCTGGGCGCCTCACCGTGGCAGGTGATCCGGACGATCGATCTGCCGCTGGTCCGGCGGGCTGCAACGGTCGCGGCGGCGTTTGCCTTCACGATTTCGTTGGGAGAATTTGGGGCGACCGCCATCGTGACCCGACCGCAGTTCCAGACCATCCCTTCGGTCATCTACCGCCTGCTTGGCCGGCCGGGAGCGCTGAACTACGGGCAGGCGCTGGCGCTCAGCACGATCCTGATGCTGCTGACTCTTGGAGCGACCCTGGCGATCGAGCGCTACCGGTCGCCGGGCGAGGAGTTCTGAGCGATCACGGGGTCCTGTTCTCCCCCAAAAGTTTGATGAACGTATCCACAATATCCGGATCGAAACGGAAACCCGATTCGCGGCGCAGGTGTTCGATCACATCCCGGTCGGGCCAGGCCGGGCGGTAGGGACGGTCAGTGCGCAGCGCATCCCAGGCATCGACCACGGCGAAGATCCGGGCGGCGATCGGGATCTCCTCGCCCTGCAGCCCGCGCGGGTAGCCGCTGCCATCCCAGCATTCGTGATGGCAGTACGGGATATCCAGCGCCGGCTCAAGGAAATCGACCGGCCGGATGAATTCCAGCGCAAACACCGGGTGCAGCTTCATGACCTCCCATTCCGACTCGTCCAAAGGCCCCTCCTTCAGTAAAATGTGGTCGGGGATGCTCATCTTGCCGATATCGTGGAGAAGGGCGCCGCGGCGGATGTGGTCCAGGTCCTCCCTGCCGATCCCGATCGCGCGCGCCAGCCGCAGGGTCATCTCGGCAACCCTTTTGGTGTGGCCTTCGGTGGGACTGTCACGCAGGTCGAGGGCCCTGGCCCAGCCTTCCAGGGTCGTATCATAGGCTCGGAACAGCTCGTGGTTGGTCCGTTCGAGGTTTTCATACAGACGGGCGTTGTGGACCGCGCCGGCGGCCTGGCTTGCAAACAGCGAGAGCAGGTGCTCGTCGGACCGGGTGTAGGTCCGCCGGCTGTCGCCGATCTGGTAGACGGCCAGCACACCGAGGACCTCGCCGGCATAGATCAGCGGCACCTCCACCACCGCCCGGAAGGGCAGCCTTGCATACGGCGCGGCGCGGTCCTCCCAGGCGCTGTAATCTTCGAGGATCATCCCCTCCCGTGCATCGAAAACGCGGCCCGCCATGCCTTCCCCTCGCTCAAGACGCGTCCCGACCGGGATGAAATCCATCGTCGATACCTCGATCACCAGGTTGTCGGCTTTCCCGTCGTACAGGTAGATCGCGCCGCCATTCGCCTCCAGCAGCCCGGCGGCGATTTCGGCGATCTGGTGCAGCAGGGCCTTGAGATCCTGCTGTTCGTTCAGCGTTCGACTGAGCATGTAGAGCTTTTCAAGCTGGTCGGCGCGCCGGCGGGTTTCCTCGAGCAGCTGGATTTTGTTGATCGCCAGGGCGATCTGTGCGCCGACCTGCTCGCCGAGGTGCACTTCGCGTGCGGTCAGCCTCGCAGGATCGTCATAGCCGACCAGTAGCGCTCCGATCTTCCGTTCGCCGGCTTTCATGGGCAGCCCCAGAACGGCCTGGTTGGGGAAGTGTTCCACCACGCTGGAGCTGACCAGGTCCGAAGCGAACACGTTCTCGATGACGACCGGGCAATCCGCCTGCAGGATGCTCTCGGTGAAGGTCTTCTCACCCGGCCGCAGTCTCATCGCGGGGTACGAATCCTTCAGCGGGCCGGAGGCTGCCATCGGCACCGGCAGCTGCGCCGCTTCGCTCCAGAAGGTTAGATAACAGGCGTCGGCGTTCAACAGGCCGGCCAGGGCTTCGACCAGGATTTGCAGGGACGGTGTCAACCCGGTCGCGGCCAGCGCCAGGGCCGTGATCTCGTTCAACAGAGACAGGAACTGCTCCCGCTCGACCAGGTCTTTGTTGGCCTGAACGATGTGGCTCACGTCCCGGTAGTTGACGACCACCGCCCCCACGTCAGGGTCGGTGAGCAGGTTCTTGCCGATCGCCTCGACCCAGACCGGCGAACCGTCCTTTCGCAAGGCGCGCACCTGGGAGGTCCGCATCGCCCCGGGCTCCACCAGGATCTCCGAAAACAGCCCGGCTGCGTTTTCCCGGTCGTCCGGGTGGATCGTGTCAAAAACATTCTTGCCGACCAGCTCTTCCGGGGTGTATTCGAGGACTGCGACGACCCCGAGGCTCTCCTCCAGGATCGTGCCCTTTTCATCGATCAGAGCGATCACGTCACGGCTGTTCTCGATCAGCGAGCGGAAGCGGCGTTCGCTGCGAAGCAGCTCGCTGCGGGCATGCACCTCCTCGGTGATATCGGCGATGATCGCCAGCCGCCCCGCCTGTCCCCCATAATCGATCGGGATCACGCTCAGGCGCGCGTGGTACGGATCGCCGTTCTTGCGTTTGAACCGGATCTCAAGATTCCGGACCTGGTTATTTTCCGCCAGCTTCCGGAGCACGGTCTGGCGGTCTGCCGGGTCGTAGTACAGGTCGGCCACCGATTCGAGCGCGTCGATGTCTGCAGGCGTGTGGCCCCCCGGCCGGAGCATCTCGGCGTTGTAGGCCACCAGAACGCCGCGTTCGTCCGTGACCCCGAGCCCGACCGGAGCATTCTCGAACAGCGTGCGGTAGCGCGCCTCGCTCTGCTTCAGCCAGTCATTCGCCCGGTCCTTTCTGCGCCGGTCATCCAACACCTCCCCGTGGAGCCGGCTCAGCCAGGCGCCTCCCAAACCGATGGCGAGCAGGACTGCGCTGCCCGCCAGGTTGCCGGTCCTTATCACGGCGTCCGGAATAACAGGGACGCCGGACCAGGATGCGATTTCATTGACGTTAAAAGCAAAGGCCAACAGGAAGGAGATGACACCCCCGGAAGTCCCAAAAATCCAGCCGGCTGCCAGCACCGGAAGCGCCGATAGGGAAAGCAGACCGATCCCGGCGAGACCGCCGAAGAGTTGGAAGACCCCCAAATAAAGCCCAAACGCGGCCGCAACCAGGGATACGCGGATCCACAACCGGTACCGTTTTATAGAGTCCAGGAAGGGGCTGGTCGCGGCGTGCTCCATGGGTGCTCACCCCCAATCATATCATCGCCCGAACCCCGTATAGGAGCCGTCCGGGCTGCGCGCCGGGCCGGTCGCTGCGATCACTGCGTCCAGGTTGATTGGGCCGTACACGTGCGGGAAACGTTCGGCGTCGAACGTGTCGCCGCTCTCCGGGGCTTCCCAGCGCAGGGGGGCCTCCAGCCGGTCCGCCTCGATCCGCAGCACGACCGGATCGGCCAGGTCCCGGTAGAAGGCGTTCGCAACCGGTAGGAGTTGTGCGTCCGTGGAGCAGTGGATAAAGCCTTCCACCGCCAGGGATTCGGCCGTGTAGCTCCCTTGCTGGAGGGCATCCTCCCACCGAGACCTTGAGGTCAGATGGTAGATCAGCACATCAGGGGACGAAGTTCCTCACGACCCAGGTCCCGGGATCGCTTTCCGTCGCGCTTGAACTGATCCCAACGACATGGATCCAGGAATTTCCCGGCTGCAGCGGGATCAGTTCGTCGTCAAGGTCAAAGAACTGGATCGGCAGGCCCGCCCCCTGCGATTTCCAGATGATCTCATAGACCTGCCCGTCCCGAAACAGCAGGCCGCGGCGTCCGGCGGTGTTGTCCGCCAGGACGAAATCGTGCAGCGTGGGCTTGATCTCAATCGTCTCGACGAAGAGGACGATGACGTTGGCCGCGGTGAGCTGTTCGTCCGTCAGTGCATCCACCAGCGGGACGACGCTGACGGTCCCGTTTGCGTCGACCTCCTCGATGTAGCGCGTGTACAGGCCGATCGCCTGATCGAACCGCCATTCGCTGATCGTGCTGGTGGAGTAGTACACCGTCAGGACCCGTCCGGATTCGCCCCCCTCCGGTGCGACCGGGTCGAAGGTCGTGCCGTTGAGGTTGGGTTTTTCGGGGACCAGATCCCGGTCCTCCTCCACGAAACCGGTCAGCAGCTCGGGATAGGCCCGCACGCTGTTCACGTCGCCCGAGCCGGTGCGGCACAGGGCCGGGCAGGTGTTGAGCGCTTCGTTGACGGCCCGGTCCCCCAGCGCGGTCAGGACCCGGTCTAACACGAACGGGTCGGCGCTGGCGAACGCCAGCAGGGAGTTGTACAGGTTGCCGAGCTGGGCATCGATCAGACGCGCCGACCGGACCGGACCGGCCTCCGGCGGGTTCTGTCCGTAGTACAGGGCGTTGAACCGCGTGGCGCCGACGCCGGTGTAGTATTCAAAGACCAGGTCGGCCCAGCTCAACCCGGAGTGCGGCCGCAAACCGCGCGGGAAGTTGGAGATCTTGACCATGATCGGATTGCGGTCCAGCAGTGCCGGATCCGCTACCGCCAGGCCGGTCAGCGGGTTGACATCGTCCGGAAAATCGTCCGGACCGCCGGTGAAGGGGTCCGGTGTGGGAGTCGGTGTGGACGTGATCGCCGGGGTCGGCGTGGCGGTTGCGGTCGCGGTGGCCGTGGCCGTGGCCGTGTCGGCGGGTGGGGCCGGTTCCGTAGCCGTGGCGGTGGCCCCCGGTGCCGGCTCCTGCGTGCGGCATGCCCCGATCGATAGCGCGAGCAGGATCAGACCCGCGATAAGAGGGAACGATATTTTGAAAGACATATTAAACTCCATGTAGAGATGTACGAATCCAGCCTATTTTACATCCGAAACCCGGATCTGTACGGATTCGGAACCGGTTGGGTGCACTCAAAATTTCAGAAAAAAATGGCAGGCGAACACCCTGCCCGGCTCCGCCAGGCAGGGTGTTCGCCTGCCATTTTTTTCTGAAATTCAAGTCCATCCTTAAAAATACAGTATGATAGGGTTCAGGCCGGGTCCGTATCAGGTTCAATGGGGGCATGACCGGCCGAGGAGGCCGATATCAGCGGAGGAAGTTATTGAAAACGCTAAGCGTATCGTTCGGGAATCTGCTTGCATTCACGGTGCTGATCCTGCTGGCCGCCTGCAGCCGTTCCCAGCCGGGCACCGCGACCGCGACCACCGGTCCGACCGGCACCGCCGAACCCCCTCCGGCCACGGACCCACTCCCCACCCCGACCGCCACCTCGTTCCCGATCCCCACGGGCCTGATCCAGATCCCGGTCCCCGATTCGGCCCGGCAAACCGCCGTGGATCTGCTGGCTGCCGACCGGCCGCCGCACGACTTTTATCGCGCTGCGGTCCAGCTCCTTGGAATCCCCGTCGATGACTTGACCCCGACGCTTCCTGCTGAAGCGCGGGTGGACGACCGGATGAATTTCCACTACAACGCAAACCTGGCCGGAGATTACCGGATCGTCCCGGCCAGGCTGCGGCACCTCAGCGAGAACGCGGCCTGGTGGACCGGCGTCAACTCGACCATCGACGACGCGGCAATCCTGACCGCCGCTGAAAATTTCGAGACCACCGTCTTCCCCACCAACCGGCTGGTTTTCGGCCGGGAAGCATCGCCCGGGATCGACAACGACCGGCGCATCCATTTCCTCATCCTGCAGGAAGAGAGCTGGGGCGGTTTTTTCGGCTATTTCTCGCCCGACAACCAGTTCCCCACCGCCATTAAACCGTTCTCCAACCAGCGCGAGATGCTCGTGCTCAATGCGAACGCCTTCCCGCTCGGCTCGGATACGTTTATCGGCAAACTGGCCCACGAATACCAGCACCTGATCCAATGGAACCAGGATGCCAACGAGGACCTGTGGCTCAACGAAGCCTTCAGCGAACTGGCCTACTTCCTGACCGGGGCCCCGGTGATCGGCAGCCCTCTCGGTCCGACCAACGCCAAACTGTTCGCCCAGCACCCCGACAGCCAGCTGACCGCCCGGCCCGAGCGCCGGTTCGGCGAGGAAGACCTCTCCGTCTTCGTCCATTACGGTGCCGAGCGGGCCTTCCTGGTCTACCTGCTGGAGCAGTTCGGGCCGCAGTTTATCCAGGACCTGGCCGCCAACCCGGCCCCCGGGGTCGTCAGCATCCAGGAGGAGCTGGACCGGCTTCCGGATGCCCCCGCCTTTGACGACGTCTACGCAAACTGGCTGCTCGCCAACCTGCTGAACCAGCCCAACCTGGGGGACGGCGTCTGGGGCTACTCCGAATTCCAGCCTGTGCTGCCGGTGCGGGACCTGATCTCGACCTTCACCGACGATCCGATCGCCGCCCAGCTGCCGCCGTACGGGGCGCGGTATTACGAGATCCAGTCGAACGAGACGGTCGTCGTCTCCTTCACCGGTTCGACCCTGGCGCGGCTGACCCCCACCGACCCGGCGAGCGGATCGTATGCCTGGTATTCCAACCGGGGCGATTCGAGCGCCTTCACGCTCACGCGCGCCTTCGATCTGTCCGGCCTGGACAGCGCCACGCTCAACTACAAGGTCTGGTACGAATTCGAAGAACTGTACGATTTCGCCTACGTCGAGATCTCCACCGACGGTGGGGAGACCTGGACGATCCTGGAGACCGCCCACGGCACCAGCCAGGATCCGTTCGACCGCAATTACGGTTTCGGTTACACCGGGGCGTTGATCGGCTGGGAGAGCGAATCGCTCGACCTGAGCGCCTACACCGGCGGCGAAGTCCTGATCCGGTTCGAGGTCATCACCGATTTCAGCACCAATCGGGACGGGCTGCTCCTGGATGAAATCGAGATCCCCGAACTCGGATACTTTGACGGCGCCGAAGACGACTCGGGCGGCTGGGAGGCCGTCGGCTTCGTGCGCAGCACCAATTTCGTCCCCGTCAACTGGGTGGTCTGGCTGATCGAGCTGAGCCTGCCCACCCGCGTCACCCGCATCGTCCTAGATGACCTGTCGCAAGCCCAAATTCTGATCGAGGGCTTCGGCTCCGATTTCCCCTTCGCCGCCATCGTCATATCCCCGGCCGCCCCGGTCACCACGATGAACATTCCCTATGAGCTTGTATTCGAACATCCATAAGAACCGGGGAGACCCCGAAGCTTTCTTGGCCGGGAATGCCCTTTTCGAAGCGCTCGATGATTCGCAGCGCCGCGACGCCGCCGGAACCCTGCAGTGGCGCAAGTTCGCCGCCGGCGTCACCCTGTTTCACCAGGACATGCCCGGGATGATGCTCTACATGATCGAGACGGGCTGCGTCCGCGTCTTCAGCCTGGGCCGCACCGGGCAGGAACTGACCTTCGAGATCTTCGGGCCGAACGACATCCTCGGCGAACTCTCCATCCTGGACGACAAGCATCACACCGCCACCGCGATCACCATCCTGCCCTCCGTGATCTGGCTGATGCCAAAACCAGCGGTGGACGCTCTTCTGAACAGCGACCCGCGGTTTGCGCAGGCGATGATCCGCATCCTGGTCAAACGGCTGCGCGCCCGCGCCCAATATGCCGAAGCGATGACCTTCCAGGACGTCCAGGGACGGGTCGCCTATGCCCTGCTCAACCTGGCCGACCGGTTCGGGGTGGCGGGCGAAGGCGGCCTCGAGATCGACATCCCCCTGACCCAGGTGGACCTGGGGTCGATCATCGGGGTCACTCGCGAAAGCGTCAACAAGGCGCTCGCCGCCCTGCGCACCATGGACCTGGTCCATCTCGAGGGCAGCCGTCTGTTCATCATCGACCGGGGCGGACTGCAAAAAATGATCCAGGATCGAGGCCGTTAGCCGGTGGAAAGCGCATGGTTCGGTTCCCTGGGGGGCGGTCTCGCGACCGCGGATGATCCGGAAACCGGAGAAGGGGTCTGGTCGGCGCTCAAGCAGCGGACAAACCCGAATGAAGATCGGCCGCAGGCCAACCCGGACGTGATCGCCCGGCAGTTGGAAGACCGGCAAGGGCCGTATACCATCCTCAAAAATCAGACCAGACGCACCTATCTGCGCCTGAACCCGGACCAGTATCGCATCTGGGAGCGGATGGACGGCCGGACGACGGTCCAGGAGTTGATCGTCGAGAACTACATGGCCACCGGCCAGTTCGCGCACGCCACGGTCGCCCGCCTCGTGGCTGACCTGCGTGCGCAGGAGATGCTGACCGAACCCGAGGTCCGCGTCTGGTCCCGGGTCCGCGAGCGGGTGGAACAGCGCGGCCTGCTCTACCGTCTCAGCGCCCCGGCCCGTTTCATCCTGACCCAGAAGCTGGCCATCAACGGGATCGACGGGGCGATCGAAGCCCTTTACCGGAGCGTGGGCTGGGTCTTTTTCACGAAACCGATGCAGGCTGTCTACCTCCTGCTCAGCATCGGCGGGCTGATCGCCTTTTCGCAGGTCGTCCGGAACCCCGAGCTTGTCTTTATCGGAGACAATTACGTGCGTGGGATTGCCCTGATCTGGCTGGCGTCGATCCTGCCGGTCGTGGTCCACGAACTCGGGCATGCGCTGACGGTCAAGCATTTCGGGCGGGAGGTGCCGCGCGGCGGGCTGATGCTCTTCTTCGGGATGCCGGCCGCCTTTGTTGAAACGACCGATATCTGGATGGAGGGCCGCAAAGCCCGGCTGGCGGTGACCTGGAACGGTCCGTACACGGGGCTGATCATCGCCGGAGGCCTTTCCCTGGTCCTTTATTTTTTTCCGGCTTTCCCCTGGAACTCCTTCTTCTTCAAGATGATCGGGTTCGCCTATTTCACCGTCTTCATGAACGTCAACCCGCTGCTGAAATACGACGGCTACTATTTGCTCTCGGATGCCCTCGAGATCCCGGCGCTGCGTGAGCGCTCCCTGGCCTTTGTGCGCGGCAAGTTCTTCAAACGGCTGGCCGAACGGCGGCGGTTCAACCGGGAAGAATGGGTTCAGACGGTCTACGGGCTGCTTTCGCTGGTCTGGACGGTTTACGCCGTCTACCTGATGTCGTATTTCTGGCAAACCCGCATCCGTGAAGGCGTCGAGGTCCTGTTCGGGAGCGGCTATTCGGTGGTGGCGCGCTTCTTCAGCCTGCTTCTGATCGCCGGGATCTTCTCTTTCGTCGTCCTGCTCGTCCTGGGGTTGGTCCGGCTGGTTCAGACTCTGATCCGGCGTTTCGTCCGTTCCGGGGGCCTGGCGCGGCACGGACGGCTGGGGCTGTATCTCGCGCTGCTGGCCGGCGGCCTGGGCCTCGGGCTGGCGCTCGTCCTGGACCGGTGGGCCGCCCTGGCCGGGACGGCGGCGGGGTTAGGCGCTGCGGCGGTTTTGTGGTCGTTCGCGCGCCGGTACCGGGGTTCGCTGCGCGGCCTCTCGCTGCAGGCGCTGGCGATCGGGTTGGCGTTGGCCGGGCTCCAGCAGGCCGCGACCCTGTTGCCGGCGATGGACCCCCTCCGCGGCCCGATCTTCTGGGCCGCCGTTGCGGTGCTGGTCCTGTCCGCCGCCTTCCTCGCCTGGCAGGTCGCACGCACGCTCCCCGCGGTGGCGCTGCTGGTCGGCGGTGCGGCCGGGATCGGTGTGTTTTTCGGGTTCGGGATGCTCGGGACCGGGCTCGCCGTCCAGGTGGCGGGGGGGCTGACCGCCGCCCTGGGGGCCTGGAATTTCGCGAGCCTGTCCGGCGGGGCGCGGGCGCCGGCCGCCCTGCTGGTGACCGCCGGAACCCTGCTCTACCTGGCCGCCCGGGACCTGACCGCCGCCCTCCTCATTGCCGGCGGCGCCATCCATTGGATCACGGCCCAGCTGCCGACCCTGTCGGAGGACCCGGCCAACACCGGCTCCAAGAAGACCCAGCGGGCGGTCGGGCTGGCGGTCGCCACCATCGTTCGGCGGGTGATCGCCCAGGTCTTCTTCGAAATGGGCCGCCACGGCGTTCACCGGCTGGGTCTCGAATTCACCCGGGCCATGGCGGCCCAGGGACTCAAGCTCCGGATCGAGGGCAACCGGTTCTTCGACGAAGAGTTCGCGAACCGAACCGTCGTCAGCCTGACGGAAATCTACGGCCTGGCATTCGACGAGCTACACGGCTTGCTCTGCCGCGAGCTTGGCGAGGCATCGGGGAACCTCGCCTTCAGCTACGGCGTGGACCGGCTCCCCTGGCAGAACCGCGAGGTGATGCTCGAGCTGGTGTTCAGCCGCAGCGCCTGGAGTGGTTCGCTGAACCGTCGGCATGCAGAATCCAAGGACCAGCTGATCACCTTCTTGAAGCGCGTCCCGATTTTTATCAGCCTTGCGGACGAAGACCTGGCCCGCATCGCATCCGCGCTGCAGTCCGAGCATTTCGCGGCGGACGCCGTCGTCATGCGTGAAGGCGACCCCGGAGACCGCTTCTATATCATCGAACGCGGCCACGCCACCTTCTGGCAAAAGGACGAAAGCGGGACGGAGGTCCAGGTCCACGAAAAAGGGGCCGGACAGTTCTTCGGCGAGGTCGCCCTGGTCGCCAACAAACCGCGCAACGCAACCGTTCGCGCCGAGACGCCCCTCAATGTGCTCACTCTCTCACAGGCCGACTTCAACCAGTTGGTGCGGGAGTACGTATCGCTCGAGAAGGACGTTGATCCGCGCGTCTACCGCAGTTGGCTGCTGCGTTCGATGCCGATTTTCGACGAGTTGGAGAGCCACGAGCTGGAGTGGTTGGCCCTGAATATGCGCCGAGAAACCGTGGCGGCGGGCGAAGTCTTGTTTCGTGAGGGCGACCCGGGCGACCGCTTCTACATCGTCGAATCCGGCAGGCTGATCGTTGCCAGGACCCAGGGAGGGCAGACGACCGAGATCGCACAGCCCACGACCGGCGAATATGTCGGAGAGATCGCCCTGCTCCAGAATATCCCGCGCACCGCCACCGTCACCGCCGCGGAGGACACCGTGGTCTGGAGTCTGGCCGGGGAAGATTTCCTCGACCTGACCTCCGGCTACAAGACCCTCGGGCGAGTGGTCTCGGACACCGGCACCCGGCGGATGTCCTTCATGAAGTAACACGGAAACAGGATATGAACTGCATCCAATGCAACCGCACCGCGCACGCTGCCTGCCGCTTTTGCGGCCGGGCGGTTTGCCAGGAACACCTGAGCGAATCGCCGTTTATCGTCGCCCTGTACAGGGGGGAGGACGAGGTCCAGAAAGCCGTCGTGGTGCCAAACGCCGTCTGGTGCGGCGTCTGCCGCCCGCGCGAACAGCCTGTACCGCTGCCGGAACTTAAATAATCGGTAACCGGAAACCGCCGGCGCAAACGGGGCCGGAGAATTCCCCCGGCCCCTTTTGCGCCGCTGGTTTCCGTTACCGTGTGATTTAGGTCACACTCCGCTCATAACCAGGATCACCGGTTCGAAGGCTTGCGTCTCACAGACAAGAACATACCGGACGGGTATGATTTCACTATCGATATCCAAAACGTTCAAAACCAGAAGGAGAACAAAATGAGCACCGAAAACGCACGCAAAGTTGTCAGCCGCGCAGTGACCGACGAAGATTTCCGCAATTTGCTGTTCAGCAACCCCGAAGAGGCCCTCGCCGGCTACGAGCTGAGCGAAGAAGAGTCCCAGGCGCTCCGGTCGATCCCCTCCGAGACGATCGACGATTTCTCGAGCAAGCTGGAAGAGCGCATCTCGATGTCCCTCCTGGCGTTCGGCGCCGAGGCTTTCGGCGGCGATGCGATGGGCGGATCTGCCTTCGGCGGCCAGGCGGCCGGCGGGTCGGCCTACGGCGGCGAAGCGGCCGGCGGGTCGGCATACGGCGGCGAAGCGGCCGGCGGATCGGCTTACGGTGGCCAGGCGGCCGGCGGGTCAGCATACGGCGGCGAAGCGGCCGGTGGATCGGCTTACGGCGGCGAAGCGGCCGGTGGATCAGCTTACGGCGGCCAGGCGGCCGGCGGATCGGCCTTCGGCGGTGAAGCGGCCGGCGGCGAGGCCATGGGCGGCGAAGCCATGGGCGGATCGGCCTTCGGCGGTGAAGCGGCCGGTGGCGAAGCCATGGGCGGTGAAGCGGCCGGTGGAGAAGCCATGGGTGGAGATCCAACCAGCGGCGGCGAAGCGACCAGCACCTCCTGGCTGGCCCGGCTCGCAAATGCCCTGGGCGTCGGCCGCAGCAGCGGCAGCGGCAGCGGCGGCAGCAACTACTACTAAAATCAAATGCTGAAAATGAAAAGGAGCGGTTGGTTTCACCAACCGCTCCTTTTCATTTTCAACCGTTTTCTGCAAGGGCCAGAAATACGTCCTCCAGGGACGGTTCCATTTCCTCAACCCGCACCTCGAAACCGGCCTGGCGCATTCGCTCCAGAAATTCCTCCGCCTCCAGCCCCACCACCGTGCTTGCACTCAGATAATCGACCATCAACCCCGCCCGCACGACGCCCTCCAGGCGATCCAGGGCGTCCAGCGCCGGCAGCAGCGGTTCGGCGAAAACCCGCCAGGTCTTCCCGGAGAGACTCGTCCGCTTGAGCGCGGAAGGCGTATCCATCGCCAGCAGCCTGCCCGCGCGCATGATTCCAACCCGGCCGCAGTATTCGGCCTCATCCATGTAGTGCGTGGTCACGAAGACCGTCACGCCCCGGCCGGCCAGATCGTAGATCAGGTGCCAGAACGTCCGGCGCGCGGCCGGGTCCACCCCGCTGGTCGGCTCGTCCAGGAAAAGCAAGCGCGGCCGGTGGACGATGGCCGTCCCGAGCGCCAGCCGCTGGCGCCAACCGGTCGAGAGGGTCCGCACCTCGGCCCGTTCCAGCCCCGCCAGCCCCACCTGCTCCAGCACCTCGGCCATCCGGCGATGGCGTTCCCCATTCGGGACGCCGTAGACCCCGGCGTAAAACGCCAGGTTTTCGGAGACCGTCAGTTCGTCGTACAAGGCGAACTTCTGCGACATGTAGCCGACCTGCCGGCGGATCGCCTCCTGCTCCCGGCCGATATCGCAGCCCAGCACGGCCGCCCGCCCTTCCGACGGCAGCAGCAGCCCGAGCAGCATCCGGATCGTCGTCGTCTTCCCCGACCCGTTCGGACCCAGGTAACCGACCACCTCTCCCGCCTCGACGTGGAAAGTGACCGAGTCCACGGCGGTGAAACTGCCGAAGCGTTTGGTCAGGTTCTCTGTTTCGATTACGGTTTGCATCGCGCGTCCGAGTGAAATGTGTAATCAATCGAACTCCCGGCGGGGCGAAGCCCCGCCGGGAGTTCGATTGATTACGTTTCTCGCAATAGTGAGATGAAGACGTCCTCCAGCTGCGACGGGATCACGCGGATTGTGTCGATCTCCGCCCCGGCCGGGGGCGCGGTTTTCAGCCGTGCGATCACCGCCTCCGCGCTCCCGTCCGCCACCCGCAGGTGCAAGCGGTCTCCAAACAATTGGGCGTCCTCGACCGCAGGATCGGACCGGGCATGATCCCGCAGCGCCGGCAGCGGGCGGCCGGCGAGTTCCAGGATCCGCCCCTCCAACCGGCTCCGGATCTGCGCCGGCGTCCCCTCCAGCAGCAGCCGGCCTGCGCGTATAAACCCGAGCCTCCTGCACCGGACGGCTTCGTCCATGTAAGGCGTGCTGACCAGGACGGCGACGCCCTCCTCCGCAGCCAGGCGGATGATCAACCGCCAGAAATCCTGGCGGGTGATGGGGTCCACCCCGGTTGTGGGCTCATCCAGCAGCAGGACGCCCGGACGGTGAACCAGGGCAACGGCCAGACCCAGTTTCTGCTTCATCCCTCCCGACAGGCGCCCGGCAAGCCGTCCGGGGTATTCGTCCAGACCGACGAAAGACAGGATCTCGGCGATGCGCGCCCGCCGGTCCGGACGCGGCAGGGCGCGCGCCTCGGCGAAGAACTGCAGGTTTTCCAGAACGGTCAGATCCTCGTATAGCGAGAACCGCTGTGGCAGGTAGCCGATATGGGCCCGGGCGCCCTCGGGGTCGCTTGAAATTGGACAGCCGGCGATCTCGATCTCGCCTGAATCGAGACCCAACGCGCCAACCGCCAGCCGCATCAGCGTCGTCTTCCCGGCTCCGTCCGGCCCGACCAGGCCGTAGATCTCGCCCTCCGCCACGTCGAACGAGATCGAATCCACGGCGAGCCGGTCGCCGAATGCCTTGCGGGCCGCATGCACAGAGATCATCCGGCCCTCACGGCGCCTCGAACACGACGTCCGCCGGCATGCCCGGTTTGAGCCGGCCGTCCACCGCATCAAATTCCAGCCGGACGGCGAAGACCGTCGTCCGGCGCCCTTCCTGGGTCTGAACGTTGCGGGGGGTGAACTCGGCCTTGCCGGCGATGTGGACGACCTCCGCCGTGAAACGCGTGTCCGGGAATGAGTCCACCGTGACGGGCGCTTCCTGGCCGAGGACGATCTCCCCGTAGCGGTCCTCCGGGGCATACACCGTCAGGGTCAGCGAACCGAGGTCCGCCAGCAGCAGCAGCGGGGCGTTCGGGAGGGCGATCTCGCCCGGCTCCACCAGCCGCTCCAGGACGACCCCATCGATCGGGGCGCGGATCTCGGTCTTTGCGATCTGGGTCTCCAGCACGGCCACCGCCGCCCGGGCCGCCTCGACCTGGGCCGCTGCGACCGCCAGCTGCTCCGGAGCCGGCGTCTCCAGCCCGGCGGCGGCCAGGCGTGCCTCGGCGGCGGACGAGGCTGCCTCGAGCCGGGCAACTTCGTCCGGGTCGGGGCCTGCGGCCAGCCGGTCGTACGCCGCCTGAGCCCGTTCGAGCAGGACGGCGGCGATGGACAGCTCGGCCTCCGCCTGCGAGACGGTGAAATCATCGCCCGTTTCGGGCAGGGCGTCGAGGGTCTGGCCGGCGATATGGTGCCGCTGGCGGGCGGCCACCAGGGCCTGCTGCGCCTGGGCAACCCGGTCCGGCCAGGTGTCGATGAGCGCGTCGAGGGCCGCCCGTGCAAACAGCAGCTCGGCCTCCGCCGCGGCGACGGCCGCAGCAGCTTGCTCGGCAGGTACGCCGGCGGCGACCAAATCGTAATTGGCCTCGGCCACCGCCAGGGCCGCCTCCGCCTGGGCGAGCTGCGCCTGCAGGGCGGAGTCGTCCAGCCGGACCAGGACCTCCCCGGCTTCGACCCCGTCGCCCTCGCGAGCCAGGACCTCCGTCACCCGCCCACTGATCTCGGCCGCCAGGTCGATCTCGACGGCTTCCACCGTCCCGGAGGCGGTCAGCGGACCGCCCGCCTGGGCAGACGAGGTCGCTGAAAGATAGTAGATGAAGGCCACGGCCAGGCCGGCCAGCACGACGACGGGGACGATTTTTCTTGGGTCAGGATGCATGGTCTCTCCTTGAAAAGTTGGATGGGATGCGGCGCTTCGCGCCGCATCCCATCCGTTTTTTCAGATCAATCCAGCCGCTTGCGGAACCGCAGCGCCGCCAGGGTCATGATTGCTGCGCCGAAGACGGCCAGCGCGATGATTTCCGTCCGGATCGCTTCGATCCCGACGCCCTTGATCAGCAGCGAACGGATGATGACCAGGTAGTAGCGCAGCGGGATGGCGTAAGACACCGCCTGCAGGACCGGCGGCATGGCCTGCAGCGGAAAGAAGAAACCGGACAGGAAGATACTCGGCAGCAGGGACATGAACACGGTCAGCATCGCCTCCTGCTGCGTATTGGCGACCGCGGAGACGAACAGGCCGATCCCCAACCCGCTCACCACGAACAGGCCGGACAGCAGGATCACGAGCAGCAGGCTGCCGCGGATCGGGACCTCGAACAGAAGCGAACCGAGCGCCAGGACTTCGAGCGTGTTGAAGAGGGCCAGCAGGACGTACGGCGCCAGTTTGCCTACGACCAGCTCCCAGGCCCGGATCGGGGTGACGATCAGCTGCTCGATCGTGCCGCGCTCGCGCTCCCGGACGATGGCGTTGGCGGTCAGGATGGCCGTGATCGCAAACAGGATCATCCCGATTACCCCGGGGACCATGAAATAGGCGCTGACCAGGTCCGGGTTGTACCAGACCTGGGTGCGGACTTCGACCGGCTCCGCGGCGGCCGCGACGATGCCCGAGCCGGTCAGCCGGGCCAGCTGGATCTCGGCCGATTCCTGCCGGCCGATCAGTTGGGCGGCCGAGAGGGCGGTGGCGCCTGCGGTCGGGTCGGAGCCGTCCAGGACGAAGGCGACGGCGGCGGAGCCGTTCCCGGCGACGCGTTTGCCGTAGTCCGGCGGGATGATCATGCCAACCCGGGCATCGCCGCGGTCGATCAGGACCCGCAGCTCGTCTCCCGAGTTAACGTCGAAAGCGACCTCGAAGTAATCGGCGGAGCGGTAGGCGTCGAGCAGGCGGCGGGAGGCGGGGCTGCGGTCCTGGTCGAAAACGGCCATGGGCACATCCCGGATGTCGTTGGTGGCGGCGTAGCCGAGCAGGAGCATCTGGACGATCGGCATGGCGATGACGAGCGCCAGGGTGCGCGGGTCGCGCAGGATCTGGATGAACTCTTTTTTGATCAGGGAGAGGAGGCGGGAGATCATTTGTGTTCGGGCTCCAGGATGCCGCGGAGGAAGACGTCCACGAAACGGTCGAGGGCGTGCTCGCGAAATTCGGGTGGGATGGTCGGCCCGAGCGCCTGCTTGGATAGAAAATAGCCCAGGATCGTACCGATAAAGACCCGCCAGACCATGGGAACCGGGATCGGGCGCAGCCGTTCACCGGACAGGTCGAACCGCGCCAGGGTCTGCTGCACCTGGGGCAGGATACGTTCGAGCAGTTCGGGGACGTGCCGGCTGTCGAACTCGACCAGCTCGATGAACATCAGGTTGAGGAGTTCGGGCCGTTCAGAAAGGGCGGAGTCGATCAGGGCGGCGGCCTCCCGGAAGAGGCCTTCGAGCGTATCGTATTCGGCGGCGGCGATGGCGGGCAGGATCTCGTGGTAAGGGTGATAGGCGAGGATGACTTCGCGAAATATATCTTCTTTGCTTTGGAAATGGTTGTAAATCCCGCCGAGGGCGATCCCGGCGTCTTTTGCGATCGCCCGCATGGAGGTGCCGTGGTAGCCGCGGCGGGTGAAGAGGTCGTAGGCGGTGGAGAGGATGGAGGAGGGTGTGGACATGCGAATGGGCGAATGGGCGAAGGGGGTTAGGAGTAACCAGCCAACCAACTGACCATCCTGAACGAACGTTCGTTCAGGTTGCATTATAATAATCCCCACTGCGATTGTCAAGTCACCGGACGGCGATTCTCTGACGATCTGGGCGGACACTGCACGGACCGCCGCCGAGATCGCCGGGATCTGCGTGGAAGGCGGGCGGGTGATCGTGGAGGAATGCGGCGAAAAGGGTCCTTTCCGGGTGAGGGCAAAAACGGACGCGGGGGGCCGGGTTGGCGCTCCAGGCGGCGCTGCTGGCAGCTTTCTAAAAAGCAGCACCGGGGTCGGGTTTCACCCGACCCCGTGCTCCTTTTCAGCCGACCCAGTAACCGTTCGCAAACAACACCGTGAAATAACCGAGCAGGATCAGTGAAACCGCCGTCACAGCCCGGTCCACCCAGGGCCGCTCCCCCCAGCGGGCCAGCAGGATGAAAGCCGGGAACAGGACCCACATGTAGCGCCGCTGGCTCATCCACAAACCGGAACTGAGCGGGATCAGGCCGCCCAGCAGGACGAAGACCGCCTCCGGCCATTCCTTTTTGACGAAAAGGACAACCCCCATTCCAAGAAAGGCCAGCACGAACAGGGCATCGGTCCAATTATCGAGATGGATCCCCCCGCCCGCCAGCGCCGCCGCCCAAC
>DATKDL010000148.1:0-32241 GCA_035512695.1 Anaerolineales bacterium
TACCCGCGCGAGTACAACGCCGTCAACGTCGGCGGAACGGTCGCCCTGATGGAGGCGATGCGGGATGTGGGGGTCAAGCGGGTCGTCTTCATCTCGTCCGGCGCCGTCTACGGCGACCAGGCCCGGCAGCCGCTGGCCGAGACCAGCAAGCCCGATCCGCGCTCCCCCTACGCCGTCTCCAAGCTGGCCGCCGAGTACTACGTCCGAACGATCGGGGCACTGTGGGGGATCGAGACCATCTGCCTGCGGGTCTTCAACGCTTATGGCCCCGGCCAGCACCTGCCGCCCTCGCACCCGCCCGTCATCCCCAACATGCTCCGGCAGGCCGTCGGGAACGGGACCGTCATCGTTCACGGAGACGGCGGGCAGACGCGCGATTTCGTCTATGTCGACGATGTGATGCGCGCCATGGTTGCCGCCGCGACGGCGCAGAACGTCGACCGCGAGATCGTCAACGTCGGCAGCGGGGTCGAGACCAGCATCGCCGAGCTGGCCCAGGTCATCCTGCGGGTGACCGCAAGCGGCGCCGAGATCGTCCACTCCCCGCGCACCGGCCCCGGTGTGGGCCGCCTGTGCGCCGATCTCACCCGGGCGCGGCAGCTTTTGGGTTACCAGCCGCGGGTGGAGCTGGAGGAGGGGCTGCGGCTTACGTTAGCGCACGATCCGAGGTTTCAGAAAGTCTGAATTTGTTTTATGTCATACGCATTTACTCCACGCGAGAACCTGCTCCGGATCTATGATCGCTGGTGGCTTATCGTCCTTTTCGGGTTGCTGGGGGGGTTGATCGGTCGCACGGTCTTTGCCTTCTCCGAACCCGTTTACGCGTCGTCTTTCGAGTTCGCTTTCACGATCGACCCGGCGCAAACCGGCCCGCTCTCCGAGCGCGAATACGACCGGCTCCAGCATTCGGCCGGTCGGATTATCTTCTCCGCGGACATTCTGGACGTGACTTTGGAAATCGCCGGGCAGCAAGGGATGCACCTGGATCGGGCGACCCTGGTCGACATCACGCTACAGGAGTGGCGCGGATCCATCTGGGAATACTCCGTCCTTCACCCGGATCCGGAGGTCGCCTATCGCCTGGCGAGCATCTGGAGTGAGACCGCAGCGAATGAACTGATTGTCGCCCACACCCACGCATTGGAGGCCCAAACGATCCGGGCCTACCTGGATGCGCTCGCTGCCTGCAACGATCCGGCCGCAGCCCCCGGATCGACGGATTGCGTTCCACCATCCAGCGATATCGATCAGGAGATCGCAGACCTGACCGCTCGATGGGAGGAAGCGGTCGACATGAGCCGCATGCTGATCCCGGCAATCGCCTTCGAGCAAACCCGAACTGCGGAACTGCCGGCCAGGCCGATCACGACCGGGCAGGCGACGGTCGTGTTCTCGGGAGCCGTGATCGGCATGCTCATCGGAGTATGGCTGGCCAATTTCCCGGGTTTCCGGGCAGATCCCCTTTCGCCATAATGGAACGGTCGTTCTCAGCCAGCCGCTATCTGAAGCAGCTCCACCGTTATACCTGGTACAGCCTGGTCGTTCTGCTGGTTTTCACGAGCCTGCCGCTGCTGGCAAGCATGATCCGGACCGACTCGGTCGCCGCGCCGGCCGTGGTTCCTGCCGTCCTGCTTTTTGGGTTTTGGTTGCTCCCCCAGGTATTTCGCGGAAAAGCGTTTCCCTACCTCACGCTGCCGTTTCTGCTGACGGTAACCGTGCTCCTGGTCTCGTCCGCTGCTTCCTTCTTTTTGCCCATTCTCCCGGTGAAGGGCCGCATGCCGGTTTCGGAAACGCTCGATGCGCTGATCACCCTGGCGATTGCAACGATCGTCTACCTGGTCAGCGCCGCCTCCTTGAAGGACCGGAAACTGGTCCTGGATAGTCTGCGGCTGGTCAATTTAATCGGCGCATTGATGATCGGCTGGTCGCTGATACAAGGTTATTTTATTTTGACCGCTCAGGGAAATTATCCGGATTGGATGCACGACCTGCAGTCCTGGTTTTCGATCCGGCGTTTGTTCCCCAACCGAACGACCGGGTTTGCCTTTGAACCGTCCTGGCTGGCACACCAACTCAATATGATCTTCCTGCCTTACTGGCTGGCCGCCAGTTTGACGGACTATTCCGCCCACACCCGGCGTTTTGGTTGGCTGACGATGGAGAAAACCCTGCTCCTGGGGGGAATCGTCGTGCTGGCGCTATCGTTTTCGAGAGTCGGTTGGCTGGCCTTCGGTTTGGCGTTCACTGCGGCAGCCGTTCGTCTGACCCTGCGGTTTGCAAACCAGGCCCAGGAATGGCTCTTGAGGAACCGCGCTGCGGGAATGGCGTTTCGCCGATTCCTGACCGCGCTTATATTTACCGTCCTGCTGGCCATATACGGCGGCGGCGCACTCATTGCGCTGGAAGTCGCCGGCCGGTTCGACCCGAGACTGGACCGCTTCTTCGAGCGCACTGAAGATAACCCGACCGCCATCCATCTCGCCAACCGGTTGGCGTTTGCCGAACGCGCAATTGCCTGGGGAACCGGATGGGAGATCTTCAACGACCACCCGTTCATAGGTGTCGGACTGGGAAACGCGGGCTTCTTTTTCCACGAAGAGATGCCGTCGTTTGCCTGGCTCCTCGTTGAGATCAACGAGGTTTACTTTCGACAGGCCCACCTCTTCAATACGAAAAGCCTGTGGTTAAGGCTGCTATCCGAGGGGGGTATCCTGGGGTTTATTTGCTTTGTCACCTGGCTCTACCTGCTTTTGAGATCGGTTCGGGTTTTGCAGGGAGACGTAGACCCCTATTTCAAAGTCATCGGGTTTACAGGCTTCTTTTTCGTGATCCAGTTGGCGATCGAAGGTTTCAGCATCGACTCGTTCGCACTTCCCTATATCTGGTTTACAGCCGGTCTGCTCACCGCGGTCGTCCATCAATACCTGGGACAACTAACGCCATCGGCCATCCATCCAGACGATCAGGATAACGCCCCCGACTAGGACCGACCCAAACACGGTGTTTGCCCATACCGGCGACGAAGCCAGCAAAATGAAGGCCAGGCAGCTCAAGAGCAAGGCGCCCAGGTGCATGGCCAATACAGCCCGAGTCTGGATGACGCCCATTCGGGTCATCCGGTGGTACGTGTGGTCCAATCCTGCGCGAAACAGCGGCCGGCCATGGCGGAGCCGGGAGTAAACGATCAAGAGCGTGTCGAAAATCGGCACCCCGACCAGCAGGATCGGCACGAACCAGCTCTGCGACCGCAGGAAACCGTCCGGCGTATACACGATCCCGATCCCCGCCAGCATAAACCCCAACCACTGCGAGCCCCCGTCGCCCAGGAACAGCCGGGCCGGGTGGACGTTGAAAAAATACACCCCGATGCAAGCGCCCATCAGGACCGCACTGAGCGAGGACAGCTCGGTTTGCCCGGCCTCCAGGGCTGCCAGCATGAAGAAGCCGGCGGAGAGCGCCGCCAGGCCGACCGCCAGCCCATCCATGCTGTCCACAAAGTTGAATGCATTGGTGATCCCGACCATCCAGACGACGGTGATCAGCAGGTTGGCCCAATCGAGTTCCGGCGGGAACAACCGGACCTGGACTCCGGAAAGGATCATGACCACCGAGGCCGCTCCCTGGCCCAGCAGCTTGTACGGCGCGGAGAGCCCGATCCGGTCGTCCACTACACCGAAGACGAAGACGATCAGCGAGGCCGCCAGGACCGGGAAAATTTCAGTCGTCGCACCGGTTAAAACCGGCGCACCCGCCAGCAGCAAGGTCAGCAGCAGCACCCAGCCGCCCGTTAGCGGCACGGCCCGGTCGTGCTGTTTGTGCGGGAGGCTGCCGGGGATATCGATCAGCCGCAGCCTGGGGGCCAGGCGGACCGCCAGGGGAGAGAGCAGCAAGGCGATCGCTACGCTGAAAAAGATCAGCCCGAACCAGGGGATCGTCATGCTGGTTCGAGGAATCGGATATGCGGGCCGGGGAAAAGCCCCGGCCCGCATATCCGATTCCTCATCTTTTGTTGAACCAGGTTATTGTCCATTGAGCAGTGCCATGTAAACATCGAAAGTCCGCTCGTTGACGATCTCGATCGTGTAATTTTCGAGTACGCGCGCCCTTCCTGCCGTCCCCATTCTACCGCGCAGCGCCGGGTCCCGCAGGAGTCTGTCGAGGGCGGCTGCCAGCGCATGCGGGTCGCCCGGAGGGACCAGCAGACCCGTCACCCCGTTCTGGACGAAGTCCTGCGCGCCGGGAACGGTGGTGCTGACGACCGCGCGGCCGCCCGCCGATGCTTCCAGGAGCGAAGTCGGGACCCCTTCGGCATAGCGGGTCGGCAGGGCGAAAAGGTTGCAGCGGGCGATGGCGGCGGGCATATCTTCCTGGAAGCCCCACCACTCGACGACGCCCTCGGTCCGCCAGGCCTCGAGCTGGGTGCGCGCGATCGAATTCGGGTTGCCCGGATCCGGATCGCCGGCCAGGGCGACGCGGACGCGGCCGGGTGCGCCCAGCAGGCGGGCGGCCTCGACGAGGTCGCCGGCGCCCTTGTCCCAGAGCATCCGGGAGGCCATCAGGACCACGGGCGTGCCGTCCGGCTCGGGCGAAGGCGTGTAGACCGCCGCATCGACGCCGACGCCTTCGATCAGGGCCGTCCGTTCGGGCGGGATCAGGCGGCGTTCGACGAAATAATCCCGGTCGGTGCGGTTCTCGAAGATCGCCCGGACGTTCCCGGGGCGGAAGGCGCGGCGGTACAACCGGTGGACCAGCCCGCGCATCGCCTGGACACGCAGGTCTTTCCCCAGGAAGACAAAACCCCGCCCGGTGATCGAATTGACGATCGCCGGGACCCCCGCCCGGGCGGCCGCCAGCGAGCCGTAGATGCCGGGCTTGATGGTGTGGTGGTGGACGAGATCGGGTTTTTCGACCCGGTAGATGCGGCTGACCTGGCGCAGCGCCGGGGTCTCCTGCCAGGGCGCCGTCGTCTTGCGGCCCAGCTGCCAGGGCAGCCAGCGGAACCCGGCGGTTTCCAGCCGGGCGGCGAAATCCCCGGGCGGGGAGAGCATGACGACCTCCCAACCGCGCGCTTGCAGATCGCGCGCCAGGTTGAGGCGGAAATTGAAGAGGTACCAGTCGGTGTTGGCGGAGAGGATGGCCTTCATCGAACCTGTCCTGCGGCCGACTCCAGGGCTGCGAGCAGCATCGGGGCGGTCACTTCCAGATCGTATTCGGCGTGGACTTTGGCCCGGCCGGCGGAGCCGAGCCTGCGGCGCAGGGCCGGGTCGCGGCGCAGGGTCTCGAGCGCAGCGACCCATTCGTCGTCCGTCTCCGCCAGGAAGCCGTTGATCCCCGGTTCGACGATCTGCGCATTGACCCCGACCGGGCTGGCGACGACGGGCAGCCCGGCGGCCATGTACTGGATCAGTTTGTAGCCGCATTTGCCGCGCTCGAAGGGTTCGTCGGGCAGCGGCATGATCCCGGCGTCGAGGCGGCCGAGCTCGGCGGCCTCGGTCTTTTCGGTCCACGGGCGTGCGTCGACCGGGAAATCGGCGCCGAAAGGCGATTCTGCGCCGATGACGGTCAGCGAAGCGCCGTCCCGGAGGACCCTCCGCAGGGCCGGCTCGATCGAACGCAAATAGCCGGCCGTCACCGGCGCGCCGATCCAGCCGATCCGGAACGCCGCAAGGTCGCCGTCACCGGCCGCCGGGGGATAGCGGAGCGTGTCGACGACGGTCGGGATGATGACGACCTCCCCGGCCCCGGCCCGGCGAGCCCGGTCCGCCAGGTATTCGTTCCCGGCCACGACGACGGCCGCCCGGCGCATCACGGCGTCGACCTTCTTTCCGAGCAGGAGGCGGACGAGGGAGGAGCGGTGCCGGTCGTAGCGGTGGAAGTGGGCGTCGTCGAAGTCGACGGCATAAGGGGTTTTGAGCAGGGCCGGGGCGAAGGCCGGGAGCCAGGGCAGGAATTCCTTCTCGACCCACAGCAGGTCGTAGCGGGAGGCCAGGCGAAGCGCGGCGAAGCGGTCCCGGTAGGCGCGCAAGAGATCGCCGGCCGGCTGGCGCTCGCCGGCGTACAGCCGCCGGACATAGTCGTCGGTGAAGAAGGCCTGGATCTCGAATTCGTGGCCGCTCCTGCGCAGGAGCGAGAGGTACTGGTAGAAACGCAGCCGGCTGGCCGAGCCGAGCGGTCCATAGCGGGTGAGGACGAGGACGCGCATCGAGGATCAGCCCGCACCGGGTTTGCTGAGGGTCTTGAGGGCCCGGCGGGCGCGGAAGCCCTGGACGTACGGTTCAAAGAAACCCCGCTCGAGCGCCTGGTGGATCTGTCGGACCGTCGCCGTGCGGGCGGACTGGCGCACCCGCCGTTTCCGGAGCGCATTCGGGAGGCCGAGCAGGGCGTGCCACTTGGCCTTGAAGATCGCCCAGGGCTGGCCCTTGAAGCTGATAAAGAGGATGAAGAACAGGTTGGCCAGCAGGTGCTCGGGGAGATAGCGCCAGAGCAGGGGGCCGGGCATGTTCTGGACCCAGCACCAGACCCAGTTGCGATGCCCGAAGACGACGGCGAAATTGCTGCCTTTGCCGGTGGTGTGCGAGCCCTTGTGGTAGACCAGGGCGTCAGGGATGTAGAGGCAGTGATGCCCCAGGAGGCGGAGCCGAAATGCCAGGTCGACGTCTTCATGGTAGGAGAAGAAGTCCTCGTCGAACCCGCCGGCGGCTTCGAAGGCTGAGCGCCGGACCAGGGCCGCGGCGCCCTGCGGGGCGAAGGATTCGCGGACGGTCTTATCGGCCTGGTTGGCGGGGTGGCGGTGCTGCCGGTTCCAGACCGCCCCGCAGGCGTGGACGGCGTCCCCGGTGCCGTCGATCCGGTCGGGGTAGTCGGCCATCAGCAGGCGGGAGGCGAACATGGCTGTGTCGGGATAGGTCCGGGCCGCCTCGTCGAGAATGTCGAGCCAGAAGCGGTCCGGGAAAGCGTCGTTGTTGAGCAGGGCCAGCCACTCGCCCTGGGCCTGGGCAGCAGCCAGGTTGTTGGCCGCGGCGAAACCGATATTGCGGTGGGAGGTGAGGACCTTGACCTGCGGATATTTCTCGGCAACGAACTCGAGGGAGTGGTCTTTCGAGCCGTTGTCGAACAGGATGATCTCAAAATCGCGGCAGACCTGCTGCGCGAGCGCCTCCAGGCAGCGCGGCAGGACGGCCATCCCATTCCAGTTGACGATGAGGACGGAAAATTTGGGGGAGGGCATGACTTTTGGGGGAATTGTAACTGGAAAGGTCGTTGGCTGGAAAGCTGGTTGGCTTGTTGGGTGAATGTCAGGTGGGTCGGAGCTGAGGTCATCTTTCACCCTGTTTCTTTGAAAACAAGGTTTGGATAGTGGTCCGCATAATATCTCAGATAAAAAGGGGCACTAAAAATCGCTGCTCTGCGATTTTGGGAGTCGCGGGCGAATATCACCTCAGGCCGCGCGGGCACGCGGTTCATTTCTTCTTCGGGTCCATCTATCCAGCGCACAAAAAGATGTGGTAACCGCTCCAGGGTTGTCGAGACCTTGTATTCCGACTGCAATCTCGCCTGGAGCACGTCAAACTGTAGTTGGCCCACCACTCCTATAATGGGTTCCCGTTTCAGGGCATTCATGTCGAAAAATACCTGCACGCCGCCTTCTTTTTCCAATTGCTGCAAACCTTTTGTAAATTGCTTGTGCTTGCTCAGATCGTCATTTTTTAAGATCGCAAACTGCTCGGGTCGAAAACGGGGCATCGGAGCGAAGCGAACTTCTTCACCCGCATAAAGTGTATCTCCAATGCCCAGGCTGCCATTGTTGGGGATGCCGACGATATCTCCGGGGAATGCCCGGTCCACGATTTCCCGCTCGTTGGCAAAAAGTTTATATGGGCGCATCAAGCGAATGGGATTTCCGGTTTGGGCATGGATGGCGGTGATACCCCTTTCAAAGCGTCCTGAACAAACCCGCAGAAATGCTACACTATCCCGATGCCTGGGGTTCAAATTGGCCTGAATTTTGAAAATAAAGCCGGAAAAGCTCGGGCGGGACGGGGAGATGATCCCTGTCTCGCTGGGATATGGTTGGGGATGAGGCGCGAATTTCACGAAATCATCCAAAAACATACGCACCCCAAAGTTGGTCAAAGCACTACCGAAATAAACAGGCGTTTGTTCCATCTTGAGGACCCGCGCGGGGTCGAACGAAATCCCCAGTTCATCCAGGAGATGGAGGTCTTCTCCGATAGCCCGATACCCCCCATCAAGTAGAGGGTTTACGGTCTGCACTTGACTCAAGGGAATGAACACCTCTGGCGCCATTTTTTCATTCCGAGTCGTTCGCTCAAACAGGTAAAACCCCGCCGCACGGCGATCATAAACCCCTCGGAATTGGGGGCCATCTCCCATCGGCCAATTCACCGGGACAGCTTCCATCCCTAAAGTGGATTCGATTTCATCCAACAGTTCCAGCGGTTCGCGTGCGGGGCGATCCATCTTATTGATAAAGGTAAAAATCGGGATGCTGCGCTTGCGGCAAACCTCAAAAAGTTTGAGGGTTTGCGGTTCGATTCCTTTGGCCGCATCCAAAATCATCACCGCACTATCCGCAGCCGAAAGAGTCCGGTAGGTATCTTCGGAAAAATCCTGGTGTCCAGGTGTGTCCAGCAGATTCAGGACAAATCCCTGGTAGGGGAATTGAAGTATGGTGGAGGAGATGGAGATACCGCGTTCGCGTTCGATGGCCATCCAATCCGAAGTTGTACTGCGTAAATTCTTCTTCGCGCGCACATTGCCCGCAAGTTCAATGGCATTTCCGTAAAGCAGGAGTTTTTCGGTCAGCGTCGTTTTACCGGCATCGGGATGAGAAATGATCGCGAACGTCCGCCGAACAGCAATGGCTTGTTCCAAAGTGTGATTAGCGGTTAATGAGGGTTCGAGAACAGGTGTTTCCACGAGAATTCCTTTCGTCTTATCATTTTGAGAGGTCCTTCGATTGAACCTCGCGGTGGGTCTACAAACTGGCACAAAAATGATCCTGCTTTTGAGGGAGGTCAAATCCATCTCAAAAGAGACCCAGTTTGTTTCAGTATCTGCCCGGCGATATTGTGATAAAAGAATTCGTGATACAAACGTGGAAAACGAATATCGTTCCCCCAACCATCAAGCATGGCAGAGCCCGATGAAAAAAAACTTTAATCCCGTAACATGATGGGAAATTTTACCAAGAAATGGATGAAAAACCAACCGCGGATGCTGGAGTTCGAGGTGAAGGAGGTGGGTTTGCGGGATCCGACGGAGAAGGAGCTGAGGCAACGGCGTGCGCACGTGGAGGGCATGAACAACAGAGGCTTGTTCTGGGCTATAATCCTATGCAGGGAGTTCGACACTGTAGCACCCTCCACCGCACACTGCTCCCCTTTGAAAGAAAAACGGGTGAATCAGCGGAAGGAGCTCGACATGCGGTCCAACAAGGCACAGGTCTTACTGCGATTATCGTCGATCTGCATTTTGCTCGGTGCGTGCAGCCCGGGCCCGTCCCCGGTAACCCCTTCTCCCGTACCGCCAACCCCGCTGCCGACAGCGGCTACTCCGACACCCACGCTTCCGCCAACCCAGACTCCCACTTCGGTCCCAACAGCCACCAGCGAACCGCGCACGCTCTCGGTGTGCATGGGGGCCGAGCCCGACACGCTCTATATTTACGGGGGAAATATGCATGCAATGCGGAACGTCCTTTCCGCCATTTATGACGGTCCGATCGATCCGACAGGGTTCGGTTACGAACCCGTCATCCTCGAGAAGCTCCCCAGTCTGGCGGACGGGGATGCGCTGATCCGGACCGTCGCCGTATCTGGGGGAGATCTGATCTTCGACGCGGATGACATCGCCCGCCAGCTTGCGGCCGGGGTCCGGTTCCGCCCGGCCGGATGCCGATCATCGGATTGTGCGGTGGAATATGCTGACGGGACGGTAGAAATGGACCAGATGGTCGCCCGCTTCACCATGCTCCCGGATCTGCGCTGGTCCGACGGGTATCCGTTGACCGCCCGCGACTCGGTTTTCAGTTTCCAGACCGCCAACAGTAAGTGTGACCATCCCTGGGATGCAAGCCTGGAAAAGGTCAGCTGCGGGTCGCTCGGCGATGGGAACGCGTTGGAGAACACGGCCGCTTACGTTATGCTCGACGAGAGTACGGTGGAGTGGGTCGCAATTCCCGGATTCCTGGACCCATCCTACCAGACCAATTTCGCCCACCCGCTTCCCGCACACAGGCTGGGGACGTACGCTGCCCAGGAACTATACGAGCTGGAAGAAGCTCGGACGACTCCGCTGGGTTGGGGCCCTTACCGGATCACAGCCTGGGACATCGGCCAGGAAATCCGGATGGAGCGCAATCCTTACTACCACCGCGCCTCGGAAGGGCTGCCGAAATTCGACTACCTGGTATTGAAAATGGTTGGGGGAGAAGACCGCAACATCGACATGCTGCTCTCCGGTACATGCGACATTCTCGACCTGGAAGCCAGCATCTACCTCGATTTTGAGACACTGCTCGAGCTGCAAGATGAAGGGGAGATTGCGCTTGATTTTGGCACCGGGACCGTATGGGAACACGTTGATTTCGGCATCCGGCCGTTCGCCTACGACGACGGCTACCAGCCCAGCTCCGACCGGCCCGACTTTTTTGGAGACGTGCGTACCCGGCAGGCGATTGCCCACTGCATCGACCGCGGGGCGATCGAACAACAGGTGCTGGGCGGTTTTTCGAGTGGGATATCCACTTCTTACATCCCTGTCATTCATCCGCTCGCCAACCTGGACGTCCCCACCTACCCATTTGACCCTGTGACCGGTTCAGCCCTGCTGGATGCCGTCGGCTGGATCGACCACGACGGCGATCCGGCCACGCCCCGGGTGGCGCAGGATGTTCCCAACGTCCCGGACGGCAGCGCTTTCTCGATCCATTACTGGACCACGACGTCGAAGACGCGGCAGCGAGCGGCGGAAATCATTAAGAACTCCCTAGCGAGCTGTGGGATCGAGGTGAACCTGACATTCTGGGGACCCGAGGAATTCTTCTCGCGGGAAGAGGAAGGTGGACCGGTCTTTGGCCGGCAGTTCGACATGGTTGAGTTCGCCTGGTTGTCGGGAGCCATCCCGCAGTGCGATCTTTTCTTGAGCGAGAACATCCCCGGGCCCCCGGAGGCCGTCGATGCGGACGGGGCACCGCTTCATCCGGCCGGCTGGTTCGGCGCGAACACGCCCGGTTTTTCTAACGCTGAATACGATCAGGCCTGCCTGGCGGCCCTGGCGCTGCTCCCCGGCGAACCGGGATTCATGGAAGCGCACCAGGCTGCACAGGCGATCTTTGCCCGCGAACTGCCGGTCATCCCTTTGTATTTGCGACTCGGGCCGTTGGGTTTCTTTACGATCTCGCGTCCGGATCTTTGTAATCACTCCGTTGATTCAAATGGGACGGATTTCCGGCACATCGAGGAATATGAACTGGGGGCGGGGTGCCCCTGAACCGCGCATACTCCTCCGCGTTGTCGAACGGTGGCGGCGATTGCAAACGAAAAACAATAACGGCCCTCGGCTAGGATCAAGCGGATGGGCACTGCTTCCGCATGGCCGGCCGAGGAACATTGGGACTGTGGTGCCTGGTTGGGATTCGCCGTGGCGGACGAGACCAGGCAGCCTCAGCGCGTATCGCCGTGGCTGCGGGCGACCCACGCCGAGAGCCGCCATGGGCGCGCCCGCGACGTAGAACAGACGAAATGAGCGCGAAAGCCAGGGATCAGCTCGAGACCCGCTTGACCGGCCGCCCGCTGATCCTGGCACGCAGTTTGTGGATCGTCGTGGTTGCGCTGGCGGTTGGGCTGTACGTCCTGAGTATCCCGATTCAGTTTGCGCATTCCCAAACCGTGTGCAGCGGCGCAACCTGCCCGTGGGACCAATTGAGCCCGACCGGTGTGGAGCAGCTTCAGCAGGCCGGTCAGTCTCTCGGCTTCTATGCCGGCTACCTGACCGCGCTGAACGCGATCCTCGCGCTGGGGTTCTCGATCGTCGCCGCCGTCATCTTCTGGCGCAAGTCGGATGACTGGATGGGGATATTCGCCTCGCTCACGCTGGTGTTGTTTGGGATCACCTTTAACTCCGTTCCGATTACAACCGCGGAGAATGTTTACCCGGCCCTGCTGTTTCTCAGTAAGTTTTTGAATTTCCTCGGGAATACATGTCTCATACTCTTTTTCTATCTCCTCCCCGATGGACGCTTTGTCCCGCGCTGGATTCTCTGGCTGGTGCCGTTCGTCGTCGTGCACAAAGCGCTCAGTGCCTTTCGACCTGAACTCCTTGGCAAGGATTGGTTTGTCTTAGTCGAGTTGGCGAGCATGCTCTTCGCCCAAATCTATCGCTACCGACACGTCGCGAACAGCGTGCAGCGCCAACAGACCACGTGGGTCGTTTTCGGTACGACGCTAGCGGTCAGTGGAGCCGCAGCCCTGTTTCTGTACATTAGAATCGCGTGGCCAGGGGGAAACCCCATAATCCGTCTGATCGTCAGCACGGCCCTTCACCTAATCATTCTACAGTTCCCGCTCTCGATTGGCATGGCGATCTTGCGCTCACGGCTGTGGGACATCGACCTGCTGATCCGTCGGACGTTGATTTACAGCGCGCTGACAGGCCTGCTGGCGCTGGCGTATTTTGGCAGCGTGGTGGGGCTGCAGGGCCTTGTTCGCCTAATCACCGGCCAAAGCCAGTCGCAGCTGGTCACCGTGGTCTCCACGCTCGTGATCGCGGCTTTGTTCGTGCCCTTGCGCGGCCGGGTGCAGGAGTTTATTGACCGGCGCTTCTACCGGCGCAAGTACGACGCCGCACGCACCCTGGCCGCGTTTGGCAACTCAGTGCGCAATGAGGTGGATCTGGGCCGGCTGGCAGCGCATCTGATCAAGGTGGTGGACGAGACGTTACAACCGGAAACCGTGTCCCTATGGCTCAAAGGTTAGCCGGCTCCGTTGCCTGCTGGGGCCCCTCTTTTACGTCGGCCTCGCCCCGATCTGGGCGTTGTGGCTGGGTATTGACTTGCTCCGCAAGCCAGTGCCACTTGAGAGTCGTTGAATTGTTAAGGACGGGAGTTCTCATATGAATACTTCCTTGAAGTGGCTCGTGCTGGCATCGCTGACGAACCTGGTGGGTAACAGCCTGGGGACAGTCATCGCCCTGCAACACAACCTGAAGGCTAATTTCGGGGGCTTTCTTAATCTTAATGGGCAGGAAGTGCTCCGAGACTTCTTGACCATGAATGGAACGGCGTTGTCGGCACCTTTAACTTTTTTGTTGATTCAGCTAGGGTTGACCATTCTCGCCCTGCTAACCAGCAAGACACGTAGGTTCGGCGTGGGTGGACTGATCTTCGTGGGCGCCTTCTACACCATAGCTCAGTTGGGAGAGCCAATTGTGTTGCGACAATTGCGTCCGGATGGATTCGATCTTGCGCAGGCCATCGTATTGCTGGTGAATGTAACCTCTTCCATTGCTATGCTGGTATTGGGGATCCGCGCGTGGAGAATAATGCGGGCCGCCAGGCCCATCGCGGGCTAACCATTAGGTATTGGCTGCATAGAGTTGGAGTTACCCAGGTTCGGTGGACACTGTTCGGCTTGGGGAGCTGGCTACATTTGTTCATTTGTTTGAATCTCTGTGGGGATCGCTCTCACCAAATTATTGTTGCAGAGCGGAGGTGCCTTATGATGAATTCTGGAAGTTATCGATTTCACGTCGGTTCATTTGAATGTTTTGCGCTCAGTGATGGCCGCTTCAACTATCCGTTGGAAAGCTTTTTTGCCAACGTCCCTACCGAGGAGATCCAAGCAGCGCTTCATCAGCGGAACCTGCCTGTCAACCAGGTCGTCACACCGTACACCTGTCTCTTGATCAACACGGGTGACCACCGCGTGCTCATTGACACAGGAGCTGGAAATTTAGGAGCACATGCGGCGAAGATGTTCCCCACCGTCGATCATTCAACGACGCTAACTGGCACGCTGGTAAAGAACATGCAAGCGACTGGTATTCAACCGGACGACATTGATACAATCATTATTTCGCACGCTCATCCCGATCATATCGGTGGAACCATGGATTCGAGCGGAGCGCTTGCCTTTGCAAACGCAAAGTACTTTATCCATCATGACGAATGGATGTTTTGGAATTCGGAAGCTGCTGACGAAAAGGCACCTTCTGGCTTTGTACAGCTTGCTCGTCACAACCTCGAACCCCTCGCAAACCGGCTCGCGTACATCGAAGATGAGACTGAAATTATAGAAGGAATACAGTGCATTCACACCCCTGGACATACGCCTGGGCATATCGCTGTATCTGTTAGCTCCGCTGGCGAGAAGCTGCTGCACATCGCTGATGTTGTCCTCTACCCGCTGCATCTCGAATATCCAAACTGGAAGCCGGTATTCGATATCGACCCAGTGAGGGCAGCGGCGAGCAAGCGCCAAATATTTGATCAGGCGGCGGTGGAACAAACATTGGTATTTGCCCATCATTTTCCACCCTTCCCAAATTTGGGCCATGTACTTCAGCAAGGGGACGCCTGGCGATGGCAACCTTTGGAAATCGAAGGATAGAACGCTACAACCTGCCCGGCGAAGGAGCGGGCCGACAGGATTTCCACAGGCATCCCGATCCGTCCTCAGCACCGAGTAGCTCTCCAAGATCTCGCGCAATTCCTCCGACGGCAGCCCGTCCCGGTTCCCCGCCTCCACGCTCAGCAGCAGTACATCCGGGTCCACCGCCGTGATCCACTCCGGCGGGTTGAGCGGCGCAAACCCGCTCTCGGCCAGCAGCAGGACGTTCGCCGGCCCGAAATCCGTTTCCAGCGCCTCGAAATCCATCCCGATCGGCAGCAGCATCTGCAGCGCCCCCAGGCCAGCCGCAGGACGGCGCCGCGGCGCGTCACCGCCAAGGATCTCGAGCGCGGCCCCCGACCCCAGGTCGAGCACCTGCCCGGGCTCGGGGTAGACGATGGGGACGCCCGCATTTCGCAATATTTCTTGCATAGATCGTGTAGTATGAGAAAAACTTTGCGTACCTGCCCACAGCGCGGCGCGCGGGCGGTACTGCTCCAGCGTGCGCGGCAGCGCCGCCAGCTGCGCATCCGAGGTCCCGGCCACCACCAGCCAGTCCAGCTCGCGCTGCGAGACGGGATCCGGCGCCCCAGCTGGTCAGAGAGCCGGACCGCCGATGCGCCGCCGTTGATCAGGATCCAGCGGTCATCCGGCGTTTGGATCAGGACCGCCTCCCTCATGACGGCCAGCGGCCCGGGCCACTGGTCGTTATGAGGGAGGCGGTGACGAAAAACCCCGTACTTGCGGGCGGCGCCGGTCTGCTGACCGTCGGAGTCGTGGTTCTGGTGCTCGTTGTCTCCGCGCTGACGCTGATCCTGATCCCGGCCAGCCTTGCTGGGTCCGCGGCGTTGGCGGCGGTGGTGCTCGGATGGATTGCTCTGAGCTAGGAGGCACGCCGGCGCATCGCTGAGCTGGTTGGGCAGACCTGGGATCCCAGCCTCGCTGCAGGTGTTGGCGCGCTCCTGGTCGGGATCGTTTTCTTCGGGATCGAACGGATCCCCTTCGGAACGCGGCCAGGTTCCAGGGAAAGAGAAATAGAGACCCAATGATCGACGCCCCGGCTCAGTGGAACCGAGCCGAGGCGTCGATCATTGGGTCTCTATTCTCAGAATTTGGTCAAAAACGCGGTCACGTACATGATCCCAATCCCGGCCAGAAGGCCGGCGACGGTGACCCAGTTGATGAGGGTGTCGTTGTCCCGTTCGGCATTCTGTTTCATTAACAGCGTGACCTCGTAGATCACTTGCCAGATGGCTCCGGCGCCGATGCCCAGGAACAGGACGGCCAGGAAGGGGGAGAAGGCGAAGGCGCCGATCAAGGTGCCGGCGATCGCTGGGGCGCCGGCGATCAAGAGCATCAGAAGGAACCAGCCAATGCGCGGGCGGTCGCGGGTAACGGGTGCGGCGATGCCGATGCCCTCCGTTACGTTGTGCAGGATGAAGCCGATCACCAGGAAGGAACCTAGGGCGGCCTCGCCCAGCGCAAACGCAGCACCGACGACCAAGCCTTCACCCAGGTTGTGGAACCCGATCCCAATCGCTATCAGCAAGGCGACGAACATCCGGCCTTTGGGGCTCGAACGGTCCGCGACGGCGCCGCGGCTGCCGATCGCCGTGATCGCCAGCCAGGTCAGCAGGGCGCTGAACAGTGACAGCGGCACGCCCTGGTAAACGGCGGGCAGGAGCGCGGCCACTTCGAACGATTCGAGCAGCGTGTCGATCAATAGAAAAACGAGCAGCCCGACGGTCAGGGACAGGATGAAGCTCATCCCGCGTTGGGTCAACCGGCGCATGGCCGGATACCACATTAAACCCAGCCCAACAGGGATAATCCCGATGTAAACTCCAACGAGGGCGTAAGCGAGCAGTTGAGCTCCGGCCGGGCGCGGCGTCTCGGCGGCGATCTCGACGGTACCGTTAAAGGTGACCCCGGTCGAGGTGATCAGGACGATCTCGTGCGGTTCGGTTTCGACCCAGGGATAGTCCATCGTGATCACAGCCGACTCGAGCCGGTCCAGGGTGCGATCGGGGGAGATGAAGAACTGCCAGTAGGCGTCGTCGACGAGCACCTGCGAGATCTCGACCGGGTCCGGGCCGCCATTGACGACGTGGATCTCGAATCCCGTCGTCGTCACGTTGATACGCTGGATGGTCAGGTCTTCGATCGGGGGCAGATCGGCGGTGGAGACGTTGATCGGGTTGGTGGCAGCAAACAGGGCGATCAGACCCGCCAGCAGCACGAGCGGCAGGATGACCATCAGCCAGATCGGGAGGCGGGAGACAGTGGGAGGTTGTTCTTGTGTCTGTGTCGTCATGGCTAAGCCTCCAACTCGAAAAAGCCCATCCATCCAAGCTCGGCCAGCTCGCTCTGGTGGGCATGGAACATATACAGGCCGGGCTCAAAATCCCGGAAAGAGACTTCCACGATCCCGCGTTGAGCCTGGCCCTGGATGATCGTGTCGACCGTTTTCAGGGTGGGGGTCAGCGTGGTGCCGTGGTCGTAGTAGTCGAAGAAATTGGCGTGGATATGGAGCGAGTTGATCGGGTCGAACTCGACGATGTTGATCAGGTAGATCCGCTGCAGCTGGTCGCCCCGGATCTTGATCGGGTGATTCATGTACGCGAAGGCGATCGAGTTGGCTGCGTAGACCTCGTTGTCGCCGTCAAAGTTCGTATCGAAACCGTTCATGACCATGACCATCTCGTTGACGTCCGCGTTTTCGGGGTAGTTGTGATTGCGGGTCATGGCGACGCGCCGTTCATCGCCTGAATATTTCTCGGGATCGGGGTCGATGATGAAGGCGCCGTAGAGGCCCTTGTGAATGTGTCGTTTAAGCGGAATCGCGTGGCAGTGGTAGAGGTGGCAGCCGAAAGGGAAGGCGTCGAACTCGTAGACCGTGCTGTCCCCGGGGGCGATCATCCCGGCGCCGACGCCCGGCACGCCGTCCATCCGGGCGGAGTGGATTCCGTGGAAATGGATTGTGTGGGGATGGCTGCCGGCATTGACGAAGTGGATCCGGACCCGGTCGCCTTCGATGCAGCGGATCGACGGCCCGGGGACGGTCCCGACCACCTGTCCGAATTTCTGGGAGGCCTGTGAGGTCGGGCTCGCGTAGGCCCAGGCCGGGAAGAAGACTCCGGGGGCGATCTCGATCTCGCGGTCTACGGCGATGAACTCGTATTCGCGCAGGGTCTGGCCGCTCGCCGTCGTGCTCACGGCCCCGTAATCGAAATCGGAGAGGATCTCGTTGGGGTGGAAGCGGTTGTGCGCGTGATCGACCTCGCCGACGGCGCCCATCCCGTCGTGGGAGGTATGATCGCCGCCGTATTGGCCGTTGATGGAAGCCGGCGGGATCCCGACGCCGGTCTGTGGGGGCGCATCGAAAGCCCGGAGCAGCCCGGACAGTCCGGTCAGGCCGGCCAGGCTGACGAGGCCGCCTTTGAGGAAATCCCTGCGGGTGATTTTGGAATTGGTTTCCATAAATGCTTTCCTTTATTAATTTTCAATGTTTCCTATTCTTAACCAGGATGCATATGATTGATCAGGTCCACAAAAATTTGGCTGGTGATGCGCGGGCCGAGGACCTGGTCCTTTGTGCGCCCATGGACCCGGATGGTCAGGACTCCGTTGAACGGGGAATTATCAAGGACCTCGACTTCGACCGCAGGCATCAGCCCCAGGGATTCGAGATGGCAGAGGAACTCGGGATCGGAGTTGCGGACGCGCTGGATGGCGGCATGCTGGCCGGGGCGCAGCTCGCTGAGCGGTTTCTGGGAGGCGGGCGGGAGGCTGAGGTCGAGCTGGGGGATCGGGTCGCCGTGGGGATCGTGGGAAGGGTCGCCGAGCACCTCGGCGATTTTGGCTTCGAACTCTTCTGAGATGACGTGTTCGAGCCGGTCGGCTTCGGCGTGGACCTTGTCCCAGGAGTATCCAAGGATTTGATGAAGGAAGAGTTCGAGCAGCCGGTGGTGTCGCAAAATCTCGAGGGCGACTTCTTCACCTTCGAGGGTGAGCCGGACGCCGCGGTGTTTCTCGTACTCGACGAGCGGGGGTGTGGTGGCGGCCAGCTTCTGAATCATCCCGGTGACGGAGGCGGGGGTGATCTCCAGCGCTTCGGCGAGGGTGTTGGTGGAGGCGCGCTCGTGGGGGGTCTGGATCTCGTAGATCGTTTTGAGATAGTGTTCGATGGTGTGGGTGAGGGTTTTACGCACGGGGTGTCCCTGAATGCGAATTTAGGTTTAACTAAATCTGGATTTTAATGGGGATTAGAGGTTTCGTCAATAGGGAAAAACCTCGCCCGGTCTTTATTTTGTCTTCTCCTCCTCCACCACCTCCGGGTTCGCCAGGGTTGTGATATCCCCCACGTCCATGTGATTTGAAATCGCCGCCAACACCCGCCGCGATCCACTCCGGCGGGTTGAGCGGGGCAAACCCGCTTTCGGCCAGCATCAAGATGTTGGCCGACCCATAATCCGCCTCCAACGCTTCGAAATCGACCCCGATCGGCAGCAGCATCTGCAGCGCACCCCAGGACAAACGCAGGACGGCGCCGCGGCGGGTCACCGCCAGGATCTCGAGCGCGGCCCCCGACCCCAGGTCGAGCACCTGCCCCGGCTCGGGGTAGACGATGGGGACGCCCGCATTTCGCAATATTTCTTGCATAGATCGTGTAGTATAAGAAAAACTTTGCGAACCTGCCCACAGCGCGGCGCGGGGGGGTACTGCTCCATTGACTTTTTTTGAGGAGCCTGTAATCATTAAAGCGTTATCCTCCTGGTTGGGGTAATGTCTCGGATTGTTACATTTCCTGGGTAATGGCCCCAATAATGTTGTCGGAATCGGCGCCGGAGTGACTTAATCCGTAACGACCTTTATTTCTGGATGTCGAACGGGAGGAAGATGATGAAGATCACCAGAAAATTACTGCCTGTGATTCTAATCGGTTTTATCGCCGCCCAGACGCACTCGATCCTTCAGACGTATGCCTCGGGTTCGAAACGGAGCCCATCGGCTGGTTATTCGGAGATCAAACAGCTGTTCGCCGGCAACACGCAGGAGAACGACTTATTTGGTGTGGCAGTGGCCGCAAGTGGGAATACGATTGCGGTGAGTGGGGCAGCCGGACCCGGTCGTGTCTTCATCTTTGAGCGAGACTTCGGCGGCCAGGACAACTGGGGGCTGACTGACGAAATCACGCCGGATAATCTCACCAACGTGAACGAATTCGGTGGTTCTATCGCCCTGGACGGCGACACGCTGGTCGTTGGCGCGCCGGCGACTGGAACCGGCGATCCCGGGGATCCACAGTACACCGGCGCGGCCTACGTCTTCGAGCGAGACCTTGGAGGGGCCGGCAACTGGGGCCAGGTCACCCAGCTGCTCGCCGCTGATGGGCAAGAGTTCGACAATTTTGGAGTGGAGGTCGATATCGACGGGGACACGATCGTGGTTGGTGCCAATCAAACGCTCGATAATTTCGGGACAGTCTATGTCTACGAACGTGACCTCGGCGGTCCAAGTGCCTGGGGTGAGTCCGAAGCATTGACCGCCAGCGATGGACAGAGCGACGATTGGTTCGGTTCCTCCGTTGCAATAGATGGGGATACGATCGCGGTCGGCGCGAAGGAAGAAGACGGCGGCACGGGAAATCCAAAAACGGATGCGGGGGCTGTTTACCTTTTCGAGCGCGATCTCGGCGGCATGGAAAACTGGGGAGAGGCTGGCAGCCTCCATGCCAGCGACCTCGATACACTGGATTTATTCGGTAGATCCGTAAGCTTGTCCGGGGATACCCTGGCTGTGGGAGCGACTCTGGAAGACGGCGGTCCCGGCGGCCCGATCCCGAATTCTGGCGCGGTCTACATCTTTGAACGGGACCTGGGCGGTCCGGGTAGTTGGGGCGAGGCAGCGATCCTGCATGCCAGCGACGCGCAGAGCAATGATGCGTTCGGCACACTCGTCGCTCTGGACGGGAACACCCTGGTGGTCAGCGCAGGCTCGGAAGACGGCGGCCCTGGCGACCCGATCCTCGATGCCGGCGCGGCCTACGTCTTCGAGCGGAACCTCGGCGTTCCAGGCAGTTGGGGCGAAGCCGCAAAGCTGATGGCCAGCAATGCAGAAGACGAGGATTTGTTCGGGTTGAGCCTGGCATTCGACGGTGCTGTCATTGCCTCAGGTGCACCTTTCCGGGATTCCCCGCCGGACGTTGCCGTGGGCACGGCTTATGTGTTCTACCGGATTGAAACAGCGATATCCATCTATCTCCCGATTACATTCCGGGAACCCTGATCTATGTCTTGGAGGCCGTTTCCCGGTCTTCCCTGGAGGCACATCGGTTTCGAAAGGATCATGACCTCTTTCGTTTCTCAGGCTACTCCCAGCCGGATATTGCCGGCGATAAAACGGAAATACGGGTCCTGGGTATTCATTGCGATCCGGGGGTCATCGGAGTCCCTATCAAAACGAGAGCAGTTCGTCCCGCCAAACCATTCTTCGACCAGGCTGGCCTGTTGTTCCATGTTGAAATACGAGCTCCAGTCGCCGTCGGCCGAGCCGTACGTGTAAACCGCCCGCTTCCCGGCGGTTAATTCTCCGAGTCGTGATCCGATCGCCGCATCACAGATAAAACCCTCCAATGAGCCATTTGCGATTTGCCAGGCATGGGTCAGCTCGTGGATGAACATCTGCCCTGGTTTATCCTTGCACCTTTTATTGCTATCGCGGGCATAGCGGATCGGGTCGGCGAATGCCTCTCGGCCGATATTTAACAGGATCGACCCATCGAGACCAGGAAAAGCAAATGGCCGGTTGCCAATGCCAACCAGGTCCGTCAGCCGGATGCGTTCGTACGGAATCGTGTCGCCGAAAACCTTTTTGGCGAAGTCGATTTCATCCGGTTCCAGGAGTCGGTGTCCGGGCAAAGCCAGTTCGCCGATGATCGTTCCTCCAAGGAAGGCCGGAAAGACCAGCGTCGGTCCGAACAGATAATAGGTTCCCATCGCGGACGCCAATCCGACCAACCCGCCCGGACCGAGGAAGCGCTCACCGGTCAGCCGCCCGATGGTGGAAGACACCAGGGCGATCGCGGCCACCGGCGGCATCGCCAGTACAGCGGTGCCAAGCAAGAAAGTGAACAGCTCCCCGGCGACGTCCTCGATTGCGCCGACCACGCCGCCGTGCTGGTAAGCCTTGGAGACGTTCATCTGTCCATCCTTGAACGGCAGCCAAAATTCTCGGAGGATCGATCGATAGCCGGAGTCGCGCCAATCGTAATCCCGGCGCGGCTCATGTTCGAACGGGATCGTACTCTCGGTGCCTTCGACCTCGCCGCTGCATTCGAACAGGATCGCCGTACCAGGAACCTCTTTTTCCGGGCTCAGGACCGCTGTTGGTCCGGCTCCGCTCAACAAGACGACGACTCGAAAGCTGTAATCGATCAGACCGCTGTCATGCAGATGCACGTGGATATCATAGGTCCCATCACTGCGGATGGTCAAATCGACGGTTCCGCCGAGGGCCTCCAGGCCTGCCGAGGTGATCGTGCTGTGAAAGCTTCTTTGATCGACATGTGCCAACAGGTGGCGCAGGGAAACAGGCGGACGGAGGCTCTGCTCCATGGCGTGGTACCGCAAGCTGGTGGTGACACCGGTCTGGTTTATCAGGGGATTCGTGCGCACGCTCGGCATCGCCGGCTTCTACTGCAGGGTTACCAGGATCGGGATGAGCCCCTGCCCGCCGGGCAACGGACGCAAGGCCTTGCCCAGGCAGGCGCCAAACGCCTGGGCCGGGAAGAATGAAGAGGCTTCCGTCGTCCTGCCAATCGAGCAAAGCACCTACACTGTCAAGAATTTCAACCCCTTCGGCCCGACAGATTTCACCGGAAACCACGTTGGCAAAGTTCAGAGAGACCGGCAGATCTGCAGCTTCAGCGAGCCAGTATGCGATCCACAAGCCGTCAGGCGACCAGCTGTCAAAGCGCACCCTTAACCCCTCCGGAGCGATGAACGGGTCGATGGAGATGGGCGTGATATCCGGTGTTTCCGTATCAGACATCATGGTAGACGCGGCCGTAGGCGGGGCAACCCCATTCGCTGGCGGCGAAGCTAAATCCTCCGTTTCCACAGGGGACTGCTCGCTCTGTGTAACGCTTGTAGGAGAGGCGGATGGAATACAGGCGGAAAGCGCCAGAGGCATTGTAAAGAGAAGAGACTTCGATAAATGAACAAGCCGACGTATTGCGAGGGTTTCCATTTGCATGTGCGTCATCATGTTACAGGCGCATTTGGACATGGGCTGATTGGTGTAATTAGGTCAATCCAGAACTCCGATCGGCTTGCTGATCCATTCGATCGTTTCGGTTTCTCGATCATATACGAAGATATCGTAGCAAGGATGTTGTTCAAAGAATCCGCCGTTGCAAATCCGATCATCATCCAACGCAAGATTGCTGGCTGTTGATGCGAAAACCACCCAACGGGAGTCAGCGGAAATCCCAAAACCTGGAACAAAACTCTCCCCTTCATACGAAACAGCAAAATCAAACCACTCGCCATTGCTCGGTGTGCCATCATCTGCCACGCTGACCTGTGTCTCTTGACTCGTCGGAAGGTGGCGCACGAAAAAATCTGCCCCTCGCTGAAACACGATCTCCTGACCATCGGCGGATATTTTCCCGCAGCTCTCTTCGTAAATCACCTGGCCAATCTCTCGATCGAACACCTGGCAGATAAATGCCACCAGATTTCCGTCAGCAGATAAACTGAGTGAATACGCCCCCATACCTAACCCATAGCCTTCGCCGACAGCAATTCGCTCAAGTTGGTCGGCATTTCGATCATAAATAAAAACGTCGCCGCAGCTGGAATTCACGGTTTCATTTTCACGGCAGATTTCCACATCGTCAGAGGTCAGATTGCCGGCCCATGACCAGAAACCAACCACACTGCCATCAGCAGAGATTTGCGGCGCCAGACTGTTCCCATCCGAAGATTGGCCATCCAAGCCGCGGCTGATTGTGAGTTTCTCGCCGGACTCATGATCATAGATAAGTACGTTTCGGCCAGTTGCGTCCCTGGCATATGCCACGAAGCGACCATCTGCGGAAATGGATGGGTCGCGACCTGCCTGTGCGATCAGATATAACTGATCCGTTTTCAATTCGTACAAATATACGCCAGAACCGGCCGGATTCTCCGTCAAGTTATTGGCATCAGAAAAAAAGACAATCCACTGCCCATCGCCTGAGATGGCCGGAGAAAAGCTATTTCCATTACCGGGTTGTCCATCCGGGCTGGTGCTGATCAGACTCAAGACATCTTCCTCACGATCGTATAAATAAATATTGGAACAATTTTGTGGAAGTCCTCCCGAAATTTTACACTTGCTGTAGGTCCCTTCAATTAAGTCACCGGCAGACGAAACGAAAACCACGAAGCGTCCATCGGAGGAGATAGCAGGTGAGTAGCTATCTCCTGGCAACAGGGAAGAACTTTCGGTTTCTTCAGGCATCTGGGTTGGAACAGGTGTGTTCTCCCGGGAAGGTTTCGTTGGTGAAGGTTGCAGGATTGCCTGCGAAGGTGTAGGCGTGGGATTAGCTTGGCCCGGCTGGCACGCCGCGATAAGCATAGTTTCAATCACAAAAACAGCAATCAAACGAAACTTCATGCTATCCATCTTAACAAGTCGTTAAATCGGCACAACCCATCTGTAAACCTAAGTCCCTAACCCTACCATTTGACCACAAGACAAGCCAGCGTATGTGATGATTGTAATTATCAAGGAATCGAAATAAAAAATAGTGCCTTTTCTGGCTCGCCTAGAGAACCATGTATCACAACAAAATTGCCATTAGGAGCCCATCGTATAAAATGGGGAGTGTAGTGCTCGATACTCCATGAACCGGTTTCAACACCTTCCGGAAATGTGAAAACTGAGACCAAATTCTCTGATCCCAAATTCTGGATTCCAAAAACCATTTTTTCGCCGGTATCGGATAAAGCTTGAACATTAAATCCAGAAGGGGGAAATTGCCAAACATCCTCCCCGACTGCCTCGACGGGGCGGATCCAAATGCTATCCTGCTCGTCCAACTCCTTCAAAAGCAACCAGGCCCCGTCCGGAGAAAAGCCGGGCCACCACATCTCTCGCAACGGCAGTTCCTCTATTTGCCCATCCTCCGAATGGTACAACCAGAGTCGGGGATAGTTTCCTACCACCCCCGCGCCGTATAGAAGAATATGATAATTATTCGTATCTACATCAGATGAAGCTTCGGACCATAATGCAACTTCGCAAGGTTCTTCGTCACAGGTCACGTGAAGCGATTGCATGAATAATTCCGGCACAATTTCAACAACACTCTGTCCGACCTGAACCAATAAAGGTCCTTTATCAAAAGTATGGTAAATGAGAAACAAATCATCTCGAATCCATTCACCAACCGATCCTAATCCGAACTCTTCCCACCTTTGCCATTCGAAAGTGTTTTCTATCTCTCCCGTATTGAGGTTTTCAATCGTTGTTACAAGCGAAAGCATTACGCCTCCACTTGGTTCGTCTGTCCTTTCAACAACGGATGTAATGACTCGATAATTTCCTTGCGGCGATACATCTGGATCGAAAAACAGATTGGAAATCTCAGCCACATCGTCAACAGCCGCGAAATCGTCGGTGCAAGGAGTGCCTGCTCGAATAGTGCCATCGTATTCGCGCACCAATACTTTTCCATCCGAAAGCCAGGCAATGGATGAGCGGTAGGCTTCCCGGGCTACGGGATGAGGGTAAGGACAGGTCTGGCTGTTTTGGGTATTGAAAAAATAAACGGTTCCTGGAGTATCAGCAAATCCCTGCATAATGATATACATTTCCGCCTTTTCGTCTTCATTGAAGGTTCGATAAACGAGCCACTGACTGTCAGGAGACCACTCCACAAATTCGAGCAGCGGAGCGATTACGATTGGAGTAATAGAAAGAGGCGTAGGCGCGATCGTGTCAGTTACCGGCAGCGCGCTTGCCTCAGGCAGGACAGTTGGTTCCATTGTGGAAGTGGTTATGATTTGCATAGTGGGAGGAGGGATAGAAGCCTGCGAGCCCACAGGCGGTGTCGAACGGTTTTGTTCTGTGAGGGGGTCGCTGTTGGCTCCGCTTCCCACGCTACAGCTTGAAAGACCCCACCACAGAGCAAAGATCAGCCAAACGAGTCGTTTTTTTGCCATGGAAGAGAGCGTTCAAAAACTCCTCACGGAGTTCTGGCACACGCGATCACTGCGTTCTCCGGACTATCCACGGGAGGTGGCGGGCACAGCGCCGGAAAAGGAGGTTCTGCATCGGGTTTATGGCTCGATTACAAAAAGTACTACTTCATTCGATTGCAATTGGTGTCCCATAACAGCCAAACGACTTCCGTTTGGAGACCACCCTGCTATTACGAGAAAATCGTACCCGGGTGTTCTCCAGCGGCTGATGATTTCAAGACCGGGATAGCCCAGGATATTCACGGCCGATTGGTTCGGGTTCATGACCGCGAACAGCGGGGCTTCATCCGACAATGCACCCAAAAACAAGCCCTGGGGGAGTTGGACGGCTTCACTGCCGGGGGGTTCAACTGGGCGGATCCAGGAATCCTCCCCAATGTTGTCTAAGTACGGCTCTTCTCCAACCGGATCGCCCAGGAGCAGCCATCCCCCGTCCGGCGAGAAACCTGGAATCTCCGGTGAGTTGAATGGCCACGCGCTGTAGAAGGGGAGCGTTTCGATCTCGCCCAACTCTCCGTGATATAGCAGCAGCGGCAGCGGGGTGGGGCCGCCCTCCCACTTCAAAAGCAGATGAAACGCACCACTGACCGGATCAACCTGGCTGAAGATCGAGCGATACTGCGCCACGAATTCTTCATCTAAACCCAAGAGGTCGGTGACGACCTTCCGCACTGCACCGTCCGGTATTGAATAATATAAAAAGCCCTGGTTGAGAGCCGGACCGATCAGGTACACCTGGTTATTGAGCCATTGAGGTCCACCTCCCACAGCATCATTCGGAGCAAATTCCCACGAGATGCTGGCGATCATCTGGTTTGAACTCAGGTCGGTGATCGTCGTCGTCATCGGATATAGGCCGGGACCCAGTTCGGTGATCGTAGCGGCGAGATAGCGACCATTCGGCGAGATCTCGCCTACCGGCTGTGAAGGCGCCGGTGGTTGGGATTGGACGAACGTCTCGCAAGGAGAGCCGGAATAGGTTTTCTCCGGAGGATATGGGACCACCTGCACAAGACCGTCATCCTGCCAATGCACGTTCCCGGTTCCTACCCCCTCGGTAGTTACTTCCGGATGCGAGCAAATTTCACCGGAATCGACCCGGACGAAAGCAAGAGACCCGGGCAGCTCCTCTCCTCCGTACTCCACCCACCAGAAGGCTATCCAGGCGCTATCTGGCGACCAGCTGTCGAAGAAAGGCGAACCGCCGGCAGCAAGTGGGGTAACCAGCGGTAGGACAGTGACCACGGGTACGATGGTTGGCGCGGGGGTACCGGTGGGCGCAGACATTTCGGTTGAGGGAACGGGGGACACCGGCACAGGCGGGTTTGTCAGGATATCCGGTATGTCCGTCGTGGAAGAATAGGGGAATGTTTGTGGAGGAGTCGCAGTAAAACTTCCCTGATCTGCCTGGCACGACACCATTAGCAGGGTCCCAAACAAGAGAAGTTTTTGACAGGGAGATCTTAACATTTATCGATAAGAGGTCCGGTTATTTCGACACAACCCATCATAAATTCGGATCCCGATATTCCCCGGCGAGAAAGATAATCATAGCATCTTCGCGTTCATTCAAAATTAGAAAAAACACAAAGCCTTTAAAATTCGGGATTCTACCGTCAAGAAGAAATGGGACTCGAACCCTCAACCAATTGTCTCAGGCGGTGTGGGCCATCGAGTGAAATCAGGTCTATAAATTCTTGCAACTCCCAAAACTCCCTCTCAAAGCCTGCTTCATGATCCATTTTGTTCCTGATGGTTGCAATCCAACGAATCCGTTTTGCATTGCTACAGAGAGATTTGGACCATCATGCGAGACTTATTGATTCAAGCCCTTCTCTCCCGCATGTTACATCCGCAGTATCTTCAGCTCCCACCCGTCGCGACCCAAACCTCCTCCCCATCCGTCACGATCTCGATCCACCCATCCCGATCCGTCCGCAGCACGGTGTAGCTCTCGAGTATTTCTCTCAATTCCTCCGACGGCAGCCCGTCCCGGTTCCCCGCCGCCACGCTCAAGAGCAGCACATCCGGATCCACCGCCGCGATCCACTCCGGCGGGTTGAGCGGGACAAACCCGCTTTCGGCCAGCATCAAGATGTTGGCCGACCCATAATCCGCCTCCAACGCTTCGAAATCGACCCCGATCGGCAGCAGCATCTGCAGCGCACCCCAGGACAAACGCAAGACGGCGCCGCGGCGGGTCACCGCCAGGATCTCGAGCGCGGCCCCCGACCCCAGGTCGAGCACCTGCCCCGGCTCGGGGTAGACGATGGGGACGCCCGCATTTCGCAATATTTCTTGCATAGAACGTGTTGTTTGAGAAATACTTTGCGTCCCGGCCCACAGCGCCGCGCGCGGCCGGTACTGCTCCAGGACCCGCGGCAGCGCCGCCAGCTGCGCATCCGAGGTCCCGGCCACCACCAGCCAGTCCAGCTCGCGCTGGGAGACCGGGATCCGGCGCCCCAACTGGTCCGAGAGCCGGACCGCCGAGGCGCCGCCGTTGACCAGCACCCAGCGGTCCGCCGGCGTCTGGATCAGGACCGCCTCCCCCATCCCGACATCCAGCAGTGTCACCCGTAACACGCCGCCGGCCGACGCCAGGTTCGTCTTCCACACAAAGACCGAGAGCGCCACCAGCGCGCCCAGCAGCGCGATCCGCCAGGCCGGAAAGACCCGCCCCGCCAGCAGCCCGGTCTGGTTCAGCGCCCTGGCAACCAACGGCAGCAGCGAAACTGCCGTGACCAGGACGACCCCCGTCCCGCCGACCACGACCACGCCCCCCTGCACCTGCGCAAACAGTTCGACCAGCCGGATGGTGTAGGACGTGAACGGGTAAGCCAGCAGCGCGGCTACCCGCCCCAACGGCATCCAACCCAAACCCGCCAGCGCCGCGGCCCCGCCCAGGACCATCACCGCCGGCTGGACCGGCAGGATCAGCGGGTTGACCAGGAACGCCGTCAGCGACAGCCGCCCGAAGTGATAGACGACGACCGGCAGCGTCGTGATCTGCGCCGCCAGGGTCAGCAGGAAGGCGTCGGTGACGAACGGCCGGATCCGGCGCACGGCCGAGATCCGCAGATAACGGCTCGCCAGCCGGCTGAAACCCTCCGAAAGCGGGTCGGCGTACAGGACCAACCCCAGGGTGGCCGCAAACGAGAGCTGAAAACCGGGGTCGGCCAGGATGGACGGGTTGGCGAAGGCCATGACCGCCGCAGCCAGCACCAGGGCGTTCAGCCCGGTCGTCGCCCGCCCGGCCTGGCGCAGCGCGATCGCCATGACCCCCATCACCGCCGCCCGCACCACGGCGGCATCCGCCCCGACCAGGATCGTGTACAGGACGATGGCGGCGATCGCCAGCGCCGTCCCGAGCCGGCGGCCCAGCACCCGGCCGAACGCCGAGGTGAAGATGGCGGCGAGGATGGAGATATTAAATCCGCTGATCGCGATGATGTGCGATGTGCCCGTGTCCCGAAAGGCGTCCTGCAGGTCCGGCGCCAGGCCGCTTTCGATCCCGAGCAGGATCCCGGCCAGCAGCGAGGCCTCCGGGTCCGGGAACAGGGCGTGCAGCGTCTCGAACATCCGCCCTTTGAGCCCGAAGACGGCTCGCAGCACGGGGCTCCCGCGGCCCCGCTCGAGCAGGGCCGCGCTTGCGAAGGGGGCGTACGAGTAGATGCCCTGCCGGGCCAGGTAGTCCCGGTAGGAGAAGTCCTCGAACTCGGGCGGGGTCTGCAGATAACCGGTCACGACGACGAAGTCGCCGTAGCGCCAGTCCTCGCCGGGGTCGACCCGGGCCAGCAGCACCCCGCTGACCGGGGCGTGCCGAAACCCGTCGGCGGGGCGGATCTCTTCGACGTCGACCCGCAGATAAGTGGCGGCATCGCGCACATCCGGCGGCTCGGACAGGACACCGGTGATGGAGAACCGCTGGCCCCGGTCGTTGAAGTTGGCGATGAACCCGGGGGCGTCGAGAACCGGTTGCGCGGCGGCGTGCCGGGCCGCCCCGCAGGCCAGCGCGGCCAGGAGCAGGAGCGGGAGCTGCCGGATCAGCAGCGGCGGGACGGCGGCGGGGTGGAGGTGGAGGAGGGAAAGCAGGCGGGTCCAGCGGGGCTGAAACAGGCGCGACAACCTCGTCCTGAACAGGAAGAAACACACCGCACCACCCAGCGCGCCACCGGCAACCGCAAGCCAGATCCAGGCCGCCCACCTCGCAAGGCCGGCCAGGAGGATCCCGGCGAGAAAGGCGAGGCAGAGATAGAAGAGGGGCACATCGTGAATTCTATTGGGAAAGGCAGGGGGGAGGTCCGCCCGCGCCGCACGAAATATTTGCAAAAACAAGGTGTGCGATCGGGCTCCGCCCGATCGCACACCTTGTTTTTGCATTATTTTCCCCCTGATCGACCCGGAATCAGCATCGGCGTCCGATCCCGGTACGCCTCGTACGCCTCCCCGAAATACGCCCTCAGCTTGCGCTCCTCAAACAACGCCCCCACGTAGAAATACAGCGTCGACCCCAGGCTCAAGGCGGCCCAGTTCCAGGTCATGACCGGGTTGAGCCACAGGAACAGGATGCTGAAGGTGTACAGCGGGTGCCGGACCAGGCGGTAAAAGCCGTCCGTGACCAGCTTCGGCGGCGGGGCGTCCTGGTCGGCGGCCTGGCGGAGCCCGAGGAAATCCATGGCTCCAGTCTGGACGACGGCAGCCGCGATCAGCAGCGCGGAGACCCCCTGGCCCAGCCGGAAGAACAGCGACCAGGGGGAGGGAACGGTGTAGATCGCCGCGTCCGGCAGAAGGACCAGCAGCGCCAAAACCGGCAGGAAGGTGATGCCCCCCAGGATGTTGAAGATCAACCGGTAGTAGCGGTCCATGAACGCGGCGCCGAGGCGGTCTCTCAGCCAATCCTTCAGCGTCCGGGAAGCCAGGAAGGAGTGCTGGAGGCCGTAAAGGGCCATCGCAAGCAAGATCCAGGTCGAATTCGCCATTGAAATCAGGAAATTTGAACCCGGCAAGCGGCTTCACCGCTCACCGGGCTCACTTATCCAACTCAATCAAAGAAAACGGCGGCGGCGGCACGCGCCGCTCCCGCTCAGCCATCTCGATCCGCTGCGCCAGCTGCCGCATCATCAGCGCAGTGGTGAAGACGAACATCCGGCGCGGGGTCCGCATCTCGCCGGAGAGCAGGATCCGGTTCGGGAGGCGCATGTCCAGGCACCAGATGCTGATCGGGGTGTCGGTGAAGGACGTCTCCCCCATGTCCCGGGTGAAGGCTTCGTCGATCCGGTTGATCGCCCAGAGGTCCTCGTGCTCCTCCTTGCTGATCAGCCCGGCCAGGTAGGCCGTCCGGATGCGGTTCCCAAAATTGCCGAGCGGCCGGTCGTTGCCGGTCAAGGCTGCCAGCTCGGCCGGGTCGTCGACGAAAAAGGCGGTCAGGAGCTGCTCCAGATGGGCGTTCAGCACCGCCGCCCCCACGATCGCCACCGCCCGGTCGCTCTTGCCGTGGATGTCCTTGACATAGCTGGCGCCGTGCGAGGCGGGGCGGGCGTTCGGGGGGGGCGATGAGTGGTCGGACATGGATGGATTATAGCCAAAAAAGAGACCGGGAGCGGGGTTTCACCCCGCTCCCGGTCTCTTTTTTGGCACATTCCTCAACGCGCAATCGAGAATACCCGTTCCCACTCCTCCAAAAACACCCCCGCCACTTCCTCATCAAAGATGATCACCACGTTCTCATCATTCCGCGTCTCGGCGCTGACGCTGAAGTTGTACGAACCGGTGATGACGATCGCCCCGTCGATGATGATGACCTTGTGGTGCATTTTGTCCGGATTCCCGTCGATGCGGACGTCCAGCCCGGCGCCGAGCAGCCATTCGTACTCGCTGCCCGTGTTCGACCGCACCTGCGACTCGTCAAAGACTCCCCGGACGTCGACCCCACCGGCCGCGAGCCCCAGCAGGGCATCCCCGATCGGGTCGGAGGTGAACGAAAAGGCCATGAACCGGACGCCCTCCTGCGCCCCCTCCAGCAGCTTGACGATCCGCGCCAGCGCGCCGTCATCCGGGGAGAAATAGATCTCGACCGGGATCCGGCGCCCGTCCGGCCCATCGACCGCCAGGACCGTTCCCATTCCGGGCGGAGAGAAGGCGCCAAACAACCCGTCGACGAACATCTCCTCGAACTCGGCCTCGAAGACGGCGGCGACCGCCGGATCGGTCAGCGCCAACAGGTTGTTGTCGTTGCGATAGGCGCCGTTGAGGGTGAAATTCATCGACCCGGTCCAGACCTGCCGGCGGTCGACGACGACGAACTTCTGGTGCATCAACCCGTCCGGCCGGTCGACGACCAGCGGGATCCCGGCGTCGAG